>JBHLQJ010000024.1:0-19166 GCA_048884945.1 Candidatus Thorarchaeota archaeon
GAAGAATGATTCGTGCAGCTTACTTGGGAGAGGACCCAGGAGATACTTCTTCATTGGTGAATCCAGAAGCAGTAGAAGAGATAAGACGCGCCAAATGACATGGAGAAAACACAAGAAGATCGGAGGCTGCCCTGTTGATGAGCAACCTCTGATCATTTAATGCTACGTCTTCTTTTTCTTAGAAGGTGTTTCATTTAACTCAGACTGAAAAGACTTCTATCGAGAACGACTAGGTAGCAAAGAATTACCAATCGTCGTCATCATCGTCTTCCCAATCATCGTCGTAGTCATCATCATCCCATATGTCATCATCATCGAAGCGCATGGGTGTCACCTCAAATCTTAGTCATCGGATAAAGAGTAAAGTTATTCTAATCTCAGAAAATCATTTTTCAACCTCTAAAAATCTAAAAAAAGACCTATGAAAACCCAAAATTTCAATTATGGGATTATCAAAAAAGATTACTAAGATATAAGTATTTAAACATGCCAGACAAAGATATTAACGATTATTGTAGTCGCCTGATTGTGTCACCAATGACCTTATGCTATGTCTTGTTGCTGTTTGAAGGATAAATGTGTTAATTGATATGACCGAAGCGAGCTTAGATGGAGTCATCCCAGATGCATCCGAACTGAAAGGTGACTCCCGATTAATCATTTTACTTGGCTCACCTGAGGGGATTAGAGGTGTTTCCAAGAAGCTGTCCTCTCTGCAAGGTGTTCAGCGAATTCGGAAAGGCGTATTCATCATTCATGGATATTCTGAAATCCACGACTCATGTATCCAGACTCAACCAGTTACATCATTCATCAAGACTCGGAAAATCCCAACAGCCCGAATGAAGTTGGAGGACTCTTACTCAAACCGTGTTTATTCTATTGTTTCATTCAGTTTTAATAATCCGACCGCGCAACAAAAGAAGTATGTTGAAAGGCTTATTCGGAAAACTAGTGGAGTTCGACTCAGACCAGGTGTAATCCTCTTTCCGCTTCTGAGATCGAAAGAACGGAGGAAACTCTTAGAATCTGAAAATGAGAGAGTGCTGATTGACTCAAAAGAATTCAGCAGACTAATTCGTGAGAATGGCGGCAATACTGTACGTTGGTCCCGCCTCAGGATTATCAATCTGAATGGAGACACTCATATCAAAGATGCAGTTGAACGAACTCTCTCCAGTGACTTGATTCCATTAGAAGAAAAAATCCGTACTCTACGCGAGAGATGTAAGGACTCTTCAGTAGCAATTGGACAACTGAAAACAAACTATACGCAGTTATCACGCAGCTTTCGAGAAATGAAAACTAAGTGGATGCTAGCAAAACAACTCTGGTTTTATGATGCAGAAAAAGCACTCAAACGGACGTACAACAAGTTGATCAACACTAGACGAGCCATCATCTCTGAAGAATCAAAACGTGCAGTCTGATTTGGCGTCTTTAATCAAGCTATGGCGAATCGCAATTCTGACATCCTGGATATAAGACTTGAACTCCACCTAGACATCCATCTCTGAACACAGTCGTGCCCTTGAGATGGAGTTGATCCGCCAACAAAAATATCCGCTCAACATCTTCAGTAGTTGCGTTGTTTGGTAGGTTGACAGTTTTACTCACAGCATTGTCAGTATGTTTCTGAAAAGCAGCCTGCATTCTCACATGCCACTCAGGGTCTATCTCTTGTGCAGCTTTAAAGACCTGCTTAACATCATCTGGAACTCCATCGATATGTTGTACTGAACCAGTTCTTGCGACCTCATGTTCAATCGCATCATTCCAGAATCCTCTCTCTACCGCGACCTTCTCAAATTGGGGGCTCACTTCACTGAGATGAATCCCTTCAGCAAGAACTCGACTGTGCGCTATAGCGAAGAGTGGCTCAATTCCACTGCTAGTTTGCGCGATTAAACTGATACTCCCCGTTGGCGCAATGGTGATTAGAGCTGCATTTCGTTTCCATTTATTTCGTTTCTTCAAAAGCGCAAAGTTCTCAAAATTCCCTCTAATTTTTGCTAGTTCACTGGATGCCCTTTCCGCTCTCTGTCGAATGAATGACATCACTTCTTCCGCTCTCTCAAGTCCCTTCACTGAATCATAAGGAATCCCCAATTTTATCAATAACTCTGCAAATCCCATTATACCTAGTCCAATTTTTCTGTTGGCTTTGGTGACTTGTTCAATTTCAGCTACGGGATAGACGTTAAGATCAATAATGTTGTCCAGAAAACGAACTCCAAGTCTAACCACCTCTTCAAGTCTTGACCAGTTGATGTCGCCATCTTTAACCATCCTTGAGAGGTTGATGCTTCCAAGAACACATGACTCGTAAGGAAGTAGGGGTTGTTCGCCACAAGGATTAGTTGCCTCTATTAATTCTACACCAAGTGGATGTTCATCATTAATACGGTCAATAAAGATAACTCCTGGGTCTCCCGTACTCCACGCATTGTGCACGATTGCATCAAAAATCACTCTTGCTCTAATCTGGTGTCTCGTTTCGCCGGATTGAGGTGCAACTAGATCAATCTCTTTGTCATTATGTAAAGCATCGAGAAACTTCTTTGTCAACGCGATTGAGATGTTGAAATTCCTGAAAGATTGTTTGTCAGATTTACATGCGATGAACTCAATGATGTCAGGGTGGTCACAACGAAGGATGGCCATATTTGCACCTCTTCTACGCCCGCCTTGTTTGATAATCTCTGTTGCTGTATCATATACTCTCATGAACGAGATTGGACCACTAGCAACTCCTCCAGTAGTGCCTACTGTTGAACCAACTGGTCGTAGTCTAGAGAACGAGAAACCTGTACCTCCTCCTGACTTTTGAACGACCGCCATATGTTTGAGTGATGTGAATATTGAATCCATATTGTCTTCGATTGGAAGAACGAAACACGCACTACACTGTCCAATCTCCGTACCAGCATTGAACAAAGTTGGACTATTAGGAAGGAACTCCAAGTTTGCCATCATATAGTAAAAGAGATCATCATACTCTTTCACGTCTACATTCTCATCGTACAGACTCTCTATATTTGCTACTGCCCCAGAAACTCTTCGAAATAGTTGTGATGGAGTTTCAATTGGATTTCCCTCCTCATCTTTGAGAAGATATCTAGAGAGAACTGTTGCAGCGTTAGGACCAAACTTGAGATCATCCACCACCCCCATCATTTGGAGAATTCTACGGGCTTCATGGTGTTTCTCACGGTACTTCATGTAACGTCTTGCAATCTCTGTAAAACCTCGGAGCATTAGGGTGTCTTCGACAATATCTTGTATCTCTTCAATATGGATGACTTCTCGATCTTGTTCATAGATGATCTGAACAACTTCTTTTGTCAAACCCCGTACAGGACCCGTGTCTGCATTGACTGATTCGAACGCTTTTTTGATGGCAGCCTCTATTTTGGAGTCGTCAAACTCTACTATTCGCTTGTCTCGTTTTTCAACTTTCAATTTTGACCTCTCCGCAATATTAGAATCTCTCTCACTAATTCAGACGATTATATTCCTATAAGCCCCCCTTCTATATTTGACTCTCTCAGGAAAAGATACTGTACAATCAACCAAATTCTGTCTTTGGCTTTTCATTTAGTATCTGCATGTAGCACGAACAAAATACACAGGATCAGCTTTCGAATATTTGAATCCCATCTTCTCATACATGCTCTGAGCTGGAATATTATCAGCAAAATAATGTAAAAGCACCAATTCAGAAGTTTCTAAGACATCCTCTACAACCGCTTTTGTACATGCCGCAGCATATCCTTTTCGTCGAAAATCGGGATGTGTGGCGATGTTGCCAATCTCAGTTCCATGGGGGGTGACAAAATGGACCCCTGCTACAGAAACTATACTCCCACCATCCTCAATAATTCCATAGAAGGGGCCCAGGTTCATAGCGTTTGGTGTCCATGCTGGTGTGCCACTAAGTCGATATAATTCTCTGAGTTGTTCTGCATTCTGCATAGACAGTTTGACTGGTTTTGATTTGCAATCACAGTGTAGTTTTGCTTTTTGTTGGCAATCATCTGCCTCTCTTTAGTTGGTTGTATAATTATACAAGCTTCTCTGAATTGACTAAGTTGTTTTTCTGTACAAATTGCGACGAACTCTTTGTTTCCTAGTTTTCCTGAATAATCTCCCATTAATCGTTTGAGGGACTCGACATTCCTACTCCAAAAAGATGTAGCCAAGAAATTCAAATCACTATAGAGTGAGAAGATTGCATCAATCTGACCATCATTAGTCAATACTCGAATATCACACCACTCTTGAAGTTGTGTACAGTCTGCAATCAATATGATGTTTGATAGTGAGTCCTGTGCAAGAATATCAATCACATTATGACGTAAATCATCAGTGAACTTCTGAATTTGGTGTGCCATAATTCGCAACCTCCAGCTCCCGTAAACTTTCCATTTCCATTAACACCGACTGCAAGTCTACCAACAACCCCACCTTATACAAAGAACGGTACAGGTGACTCAACAAGCACAACGTCCTCAATCTGGGAATCATCAAATGGCATTTTGTCCTTTCTTTGACTGTGGGTGTTTTTTCTGGTTTCGTTCCAGTACTGCTTGTTGCAACAGTCAGACGTAAAATTACCTATGTCAATCAAATACATTAATCTCTTTCCAACTCTTCCGTTTCACTTGATTCAAAAGCAACTAGATTATCCAGAACTCTACGAAGGTACTGCTCAAACTGGTCTATTTCTTCAGAATCAAATTCCTTGTAAAACAGATTCGTCATCTCTACTGAAACTTCAATGTAGACCCTCTCAAGACTTCTAGAGGCTTCAGTCAACTGAATCAAGGTTTTTCTTTTGTCCTCCTCTGACTGAACACGTTTGATATACCCTGCAGCTTCAAGATTATCAAGCAACTCGCTTAAGGTTGATTTTCGAAGAAGTGTTCGTTTGGCAAGTAAATTGATAGGCACTCCATCCTTTTTCCATAGAGCAAATAGAATTCGCCCTTGACCCGGGCCAATCTCAATGTCGCGTTTCTTCAGAATTTCAGTGATGAATCTGCGTAATCAGGAAACCTCCTTCACGTTGTGACATCATTTGTTATCACCTAATTCAATTCTAAATGTCGAGCTACCAGTCCATCCACGAGCAATTGTAGGAATGAGTCTTAAAACGGTATGATCTGGATCATCATAACCTCCAGGATAATAACGCTCCCAACCATCATGCCAGATTGCTTTCTTCAATTCAGGATCTTGAACGATTTCAATTCTTCCACTAAAGCTGACACCCTTCCATTCTTCTGGTATACAGTAGTATACCGACACTACTGGATTTTTCTCAATGTCCCTAATCTTGGTAGATGCTGTATTTGTCGAGAAGACAATCATAAAGTCATCTTGATGATTTGCAAAAAATGGTATAAGTTTTGGAAATCTCTCCCTGTTTCGAAGGGAGAACATAGCTCTGATGAGTGGTCCTTCTCCTCCTCCAGTTGCTAAATATGCTGGCCAAGCATTATCCAGAAGATTCAAACACATTTCTCTGATTTCTTGCTCATCCAATGCAAAACCTCCTATTCTAGTAGAAGAGATTACTGGTTCGGTTCCTAACAATAATATTAGGGTCCTAACTAATTAAGCTATTGGTCAAGGCTATGGGAAATCTGCCTCCTTATCTTCAGAAACCGCTCGGAATTTTAGGCTCATCTTATATACTAAATCTGAGCGGTACTGCTCATGACCAAATTTAATTATGAAAAAGTAAGAAATCTGGCAAGGCAAGTTCTCGCCGAACTAAACCTTCCTGAACAAACATGCACAAGATGTCTGGCTCTTCTTGATGATAATTGAATAAAGGGCATTCTGAACGCACGAACTGAAACAGGAATCATTTGCGGGTCTATCTACATAGCGTCCATTTTAACCAAGAATCGACTCACTCAAAGCTCAATTGCCGAGGCTATGGATATCTCTGAAGCAACTATTCGTAAGTACTACGTGATGCTAGTCAAATCACTTGATTTGAAGCAGAATAGTGAAAAAAAGAGGTGAGGAGGTAGCGGCTTACCTCCTCTAGTTGGTGTACTACTTACCTTCTCTTGACGATTACAACTGCTAGGATTACGACGACTGCAGCAGCAGCTACAATCCCGAGAGTCATCGGATCAAGAACAAGGCCTGGTTCGGAGGGGAGAATTCCTAGTATAGGGTCGTACTCCAGAGTTTCGTTACCAAAGTTCTGAAAAGCGAGATATACGGCATTTCCAGAGTAGCTTCCTGAGACGTCACCGTAGCTGGCTCTGACCTGTAGAGTATTGTTGGCTGCAAGAGCTGTTTCGTTGTATTGGAAGTAACCGTTTTCAAACTGGAACATTGTTCCTGTTTTATGAAATCCTGAGGGGTCAGTATCGCCATGAGTCTGCCCATGGGAACTCTGAGTCACTGTGTACATGAGAACAAGGAGTGAATCTTCATAAGTCCAAGTCCAACCATCGATTCTAACATCGAATTTGAACTCCCCTGGATTCTCAAGATACATGTGCACATTGACCTCAATCGCCACATCAAAGGAAGACAAATTGGGTAAGTGACCATAGTCTACACCTGTACCCTCTGGACGTGGATCAAAGGTCGCTTCTGTAGTGAAGTTGAAATGCACCTCAGTAGTGTTTCCATTATCTTCAACAGTTTCAAAGCCACTGAAATCCCAACCGATTGTAGGAAGTACAAATGGAGCACCAATCATCTCGTCTGTGCCATTCTCGAAGACACCATCTGAGTTGGTATCATTCGCTTCAAATATCCTTACAAACATGACATGATAGTCGACAGTTGGATTATTAGGATCCCACCAATGAAAGTGTGGTGCCTGATCATTTCCTGTGACTTTGATGGCAATGTCATCAGTTTCAAGTGATGCAATGCCAGCAGAATATTGGTATAGAATTCCTGTGCTCTGCGCGGCAGCAAGCGGCACTCCTATCCCTATCAACATCAGGGCAAAGAGTGCAAGTGAGATTTTCTTGTGGATGTTCACTGAATCACCAGGATAATGTGTGAAGAATTATTATTAAAGGAGTGTTGAACAGTGAACTAACAACAACCCACAAAGAAGGTTTATGACATCTTATTATTTTTTTTTAAGATTTATGAACACTTAATATCCTTTGAAGAACCCAATCAAGCTTTAAGCAATTCTCTCGCTTTTTCAAGGACATTTCCTACTGTGAACCCATACGCTTCAAATATCACCTTAGATGGCGCAGACTTTCCGAATTTATCCACGGAGATTATGCTACCATTATCTCCTACCCATTTGTTCCAACCTTGTGAAACCCCTGCTTCTATGGCAAGACGTTTTTTAACAGTAGGTAGAAGTACAGAATCACGATACTCCTGATTCTGACTCTCGAACAACCCCCAGCTTGGGAATGAAACAAGTCGTACACTGACTCCTTCGGCATGTAGTTTTTCTCCAGCATCCACCATCAATGAAACCTCAGAACCTGTAGCCATGAGAATGATATCTGGACTCTCTCCCAAATCTGCGAGAACATAGGCGCCTTTTCTCAAGTCAACTGCTGGAGCATATCTGCTTCGGTCTAGGACGGGAATATTCTGCCGAGTTAAAGCCAAGAGGGTTGGCCCTTGGCTTCTCTCAATAGCAAGCTTCCAGGCTTCAACCACTTCATTTGCATCTCCTGGTCGAATCACAACAAGTCCTGGAATAGCTCTCAACGATGCCAAGTGTTCTACTGGCTGATGGGTAGGTCCATCCTCACCAACCCCGATACTATCATGTGTGAAGACCCAGATGCTTCTATGTTTGGACAATGCAGACAAACGAATTGCTGGGCGCATATAATCAGAGAACATGAGAAATGTTCCACTAAACGGAATAATCCCACCATGTGCTGCCAATCCATTTACTACCGCACCCATGGTATGTTCTCGAACACCATAGTGAATATTACGGCCCTGAGGTGAATCTGCTTGGAGTGAAGGGCTATCATTGATCCATGTCTTGTTCGATGGAGTCAGATCTGCTGAACCCCCAATCATCTCTGGCAGCTTTTGGGCTAGTGCATTAATGACCTTACCAGACGCACTTCTTGTTGCTATGGGGCCATCCTTAACATCAAATCTTGGCAAATTTTTGTCCCACTCATCTACGAGATGTCTTCTCATTCTCCTCTCCAATTCAGTCGCTAGTTCTGGATATGCTGAGCTATAACTCTCAAACCGTTTTATCCACTCGCGCTCGTATTCTGTACCTTTTTCCCCTATCTTACGATAATATTGCATGACATCATCTGGTACATAGAACATTGGTTCTAAGGGCCAACCAAGCCTCTCTTTAGCACCTACAAGTTCCTCCTCGCCTACAGGTTCTCCATGTGCTTTTTCTGTATCCTGTTTGTTTGGTAATCCAAACCCAATGTGGGTCTTGCAGAGTATCAATGAAGGACGCCTATCATTCTTGGCTCTCTGAATCGCTTTGTCCACTTCATCAACATCATTCCCATCTTTCACATGTTGAACATGCCATCCAAGAGCTTCGAATCTTGCACCTCTATCTTCAGTAAAAGTCAAGTCCGTACTTCCATCAATTGAGATGCGATTGTCATCATAGAGAAGTATCAGCTTTCCCAAGCGAAGATGTCCCGCAAGAGATGCTGCTTCAGAAGAAAGCCCTTCCATCAAATCTCCATCAGTCACAATGGCATAGGTATAGTGATCGATTATCTTGTGGTCCGATTTATTGAAAATGGCTGCTAAGTGAGTTTCAGCGATTGCCATTCCCACTGAATTTCCTAGTCCTTGTCCAAGGGGTCCAGTTGTTACTTCAACTCCTGGCGTACAGAAATTCTCAGGATGTCCTGGAGTTTTACATCCTAATTGTCTGAAGTCCATAATGTCTGCTATACTGATATCATAGCCAGTTAGGTAAAGTAATGAATAGAGCAGCATTGAACCATGACCGCCAGAAAGGATGAACCGATCGCGATCCCACCAATCTGGGTTTTTTGGGTTAAAGCGAAGATGTCGAGTCCATAGAGCATAAGCCATTGCAGCTGCTCCCATAGGCATTCCCGGATGTCCAGAATTAGCCCTTTGAACAGCATCAGCCGACAGGAAACGGATTGCATTGATTGAGCGATCCTGAAGCGTTGACGTAGGCATTGGGGTGTCTCCTTGCAAAATCTTGGAGATGATTGGTCTGCTTGACGTTTCGCCCTCTTATTGATTGTTTTGTTTCAGATATTAATCAGCTCAAGGTTTGCGAACTTCTGTTCCAGGAGGATACTCTACAAAAAACTCCTCCTTTAAAATGTCCATAATAATGAAGTCTTGAAATACTCCTTTGACATATGCTCCCTTCCTGTACACTCCCGTGCGTTTGAAACCAGCTTTCTCGTACGCCTTTTGCGCACGTTCATTACTCTCAAGAGTATGGAGAAAGATACTATTAAGACCAAGAATGTGGAAGGCTACCCAGAGCATTACTCGAGTTGCGTCTGTGCCATAACCTTTTCCAAGGTTCTCGGGATTATGAATAGCAATGCCAAACTCAGCCCGTTTGTGCTGTTTGGAGATGCCGAAAATACTAACAGTGCCTAGAAACTTCCCTGTTTTTTGGTCCTCGATAGCAAGTATCATTTTACCATCTCTCCAAGGGTCAAGGGTAGTGGACTGTTCTAGCCACTTTTGTTCAGCTTGTCTTGACATGGGCGTTTGACTGTTTAGATATTGACGTATCTCTAAATTATTCCAGTGCTTCATGATTTCATCAAGGTCTTCAACTTCAAGTGCCCTAAGACAGACCTTCTCGCCATAATACATAGACTACATTTAATGGAACTCGAAAATAAATATGTCCCCAAAACAGCCCTGTTCGATAAACTCTTTACCCATTTTCCTGAGAGCTAATAAATGGAGACCTTGGCATTGAGCCCTCGAAAAGAGTACTTTGAGCAACCGCTTGTAAGAGTTAATCTTCAGAAGGCACAGTTTCCTAAAACATGTCCAGTCTGTGGAGCTACAGCTACTAAAGTAGTCCGTATGAAGATATCAAAGACTGGAAACCAATATCTGAGGCGTTCATGGCAGTATACATTCAGTCCATATTTACGGGTCAAACAAAGAACCGATATGTCTGATGTGAAAGTTCTCCCAATCCAGGTCTGCAAAGACCACGCAAATCCAGACGAGGGTACTGATAGATATCAGACACTCTGCATAATTGTTGATGGTCTACTCATGGCTTTTGTAATTTTCAGTCTACTTATTATTGGAGATCAGCTTTCAAGAGGTCTGACAATTGACTTCTGGCCTGCTCTATACATAAGCCTCTTTGGAGTAGCCTTACTACTTACTGCAATTGCATTTAGACCAAATGTGATTGAAAAAGCGGTAACAATCATAGGATTTGACCCTGGATTGCAAAATGTCCTGTTGTCCTTTAAGCGTTCAGACTACCGAGAACAATTCATACATACAAATCAGATGACAGCTGAGTTAGTTAGTTGGATTGTGCGGTCTGAGAATTAGGAATAATTGGATTATTGAAAACCAGCATGAAATGCTTGTGTTGCACCTATCATAGAAATGCAGTAGGGCGTATGAAAAAAGCTTTGAATTGATGTTGAACGAATTGAGGATTTTCTCTGAAATGTTCCTCAACCCGATCAACTACCTGTAGAGATACGAATGAAGAAGAGCATCGGTTGAGATCTTTTTCCCATAGATTCTCTTGTTCTGTTCTCTCGCTAGTGCCATTCTGAGCTTACCTCCGATAGGTGAATGCGTGAGTTAGGGCATCAGTGAAAACTGCTGCCTTGTTGTTCTTCAGCACAAATGTGTTTCGTGAGTTAGTTGCTAGAGCCATGATATTTCACAAGAATTAACACTCAAATTGAGTATATATAGCGAAGCCACGTCATAGGGTCACAGGACGAAGTCACAAGTTGTGACTACTATGGTGAGGGATGAATACACGTGAATGAACAAATGAAAGAAGTATCAGTGACAGGGATTGTTTCACAAATATTGGATCAATATGTCATTACGACTGACGACGGAACAGAATACAAATTATCAGCAATCATGCCTTGGGAAGCTGTTGCAGCTGATTTTCGGTCTGGGGATTTTGCCATTCACCTAGGGAAGAAAATGACTGCAACTGGAATCACTGATGGAAACACAATTTGGAGAGCCAAACTCTCTGCAAGCCAAAAAACTATCAACTTGCCCAAATGACTGTGTTTTGAAAAGAAATGGTTGATGGACACTACTTATGTAGGTCCCTTTCAACCCAAATCTTCCGAGTATCTTAGAGTGAGAGCTCAGCTTCGCTCTTCCATAGACCATGGATGTTGCAATATGCTGTGGCCATCAAGGTACCTGATTTACTAGTCTTGAAAACAAACTTGGCAACAGGCTCGCTGTAGATTCCACTCGTATCAGCACCTTTGGCAGTCTCACCGTGGTGATCGAAGGTTGCATAGCCGATTTCGACCGGAAACTTTTCTCCCTCTGGCCAGAAGAAAAGATCCATCCACTTAATATGGTGAGCTGTTGTATTTGGATGTGCAATCTCTTTGCCAACAGTTACTTTGACGAACGCTTTTCCAGCCTCAACTTTCACAATTTCAATAACAGGTACATGTTTCTCAGTTTTCCAATCATCACTCTGTATCCATTTTTTGGACATTGTTCCCTACCTCTATTTAGAAGATGTGTCGTCTGATTTTCAGATGACTCACTTCAAGCTCATACGTGAAGTCAGTTAAAATACTTCTCTTATACCTGTTAAGCAAGTTTTGTAAGCTGTTTTATAATTCGCTGCCCTCGCTCCGTTAATCCATAATAAGCTCTTTTTCTATTATCAAATGTGGTTTCAATTCTGGTCTGACTAACAAGACCTGTGCTTCTAAGCTCTGACAGATGCTGGTATACACTGGGTATCTTTATTGAAATCCCAAAATCATCAACCAGGGTCCTCCAAATCCCATACCCATATGATTCACTATCAACTAGAATTTGTAGAATTTGTTGCTTAGTTCTCCCTATCTGAGTCGTAAATTTTCTGTCTTCCACTCTGCTGAGCAGATGCTCAAGCTTTGATTTCCCTTTAACTAAAATTCTAGCAATCTCTGGATATTTCAGACCCATACCAGTTACAACACATACAATCGTGTCTGTAGGATGAATCCTGTCAGACCGCAGCAATTGGCGCAAGGCAGCGACTGGTGTCGCAGATGCAGGTTCTACGAAAACCCCCTCACGTCTAGCAATAGAGCTTACCGCATCTAAAGTATCCTTGTCAGAAACAGAGATAGCAAATCCATTGGACTCTCTTATAGCTCTCAGAGCAGTGTGTCCGCATGATGGATTCCCCATGCCTATGTCAAGTGCAATAGTGGCGCCATCTGAAGTCGGAGTGATTCTATCTGCGCCTCTCATAAAGGCATCAACAATTGGGGCACAGCTTGTTGATTGCACCCCCACCAGTCTTGTGTCTATTTCATCAAGAACACCAATTTTCTGTAATTCTCTCAGACCCTTCCATATCATTGAGAGATGACCCCCATTCCCCATCGGAACTATTAGCCAATCAGGTGCATGCCAATTGAGTTGCTCACAGATCTCGAAGATGGTTGTTTTTACGCCCTCCAGAAAAATAGAACTATAGGCTTTAACATAATAGCTCTGGCGACTCTCAATCTGTGCTCTCTCCATAGCCATCTCGTGGTTTTTAACTACCTCAACATTTGCCCCATATGCCAGAATCTGGTAGAACTTTCCTATGTCAACATTCCGGGTTTGCGCGATGAATACTTTACTCTCAAATCCAGCCCTAGCTGCATAAGCAACAAGAGAAGCTGCAAGATTCCCTGTTGACCCACAACACAACGATTGAAATCCCCTCTCCTTTGCGACCGTTACTTCTACGGCAGTACCACGATCAATGAATGAACCCGTTGGGTTTGTCGTTTCATCTTTGAGATACAATGCTTTTAGTCCAAGATGCTTTGAGAGTCTATCGCATTTGTGAAGGTAAGTTCCACCCTCTCCCAGCGAGATGGCTTTTGATGGAACAGATACGGGTAGAAGTTCATGGTATCTCCAAATGCCTGATTTTCGTGATGAAATTGTTTTTCGGTTGATGGTTTTGCCTACAGCATCCAAATCATATTTTATCTCAAGATAACTTCCACAGTCTGAGCATACTCTTTCAGGAAGATCATATTGATGCTCCTTTCCGCATGTGGTACATTCGAATGATGTTATGAATGTCATAAACTATCATGCCTATATATAGGCTCAAAGTTATATATCCTATACATTCTCGGCCACTCAAGCGTGATTACTATGGAAATGGAGTATTTTCGACCCACACAAAGGAGTTCAGCTGTTGATATAGCATTACTTGCTATAATGACCGCACTATCAACAATTATGACTCTCGCAATTCAGATTCCATATCCAGGAACAAGTGGTTATTTCAACTTTGGAGATACGATGGTCATGCTAGGTGGACTCTTGCTAGGACCTGTTGGAGGATTCATTTCGGGAGGAGTTGGTTCCGCACTGGCAGACGTCGTCAGCGGCTATACTTTCTACGCACCAATCACGCTCTTTGTTAAGGGGTTCGAGGGGATGGCAATAGGCCTCTTAAGCTTCAAAGCTAAGAATATCATCCGATTAAACAAATGGGATATTATAGGAGTCTTGGTCGCAGCCATCATAATGTTGCTAGGATATTTCTCAGCTCAGGTCATACTATTTGGCATAGCAGTAGCAATTGGTGAACTTGTGACAGTCAACCTAGCACAGGTTACAATAGGTGGTGCTGTAGCGCTACTGATAGGACCAACTATCAGATCTTACCTTCGAACAGTAAGCTCAAATCAACCTGAGCCGTAAGAAAAATCTGTGGAAACTCCTACAACTCTATTGAGGAACCTGTTGTTAGAAATCATTTTTTAGGATGACCCGACATCCAAATGTGTGGTCACCTAGGCCAATCTTAATTGCTTGAATGAAAAGGGATGTTTCTGAGATGACTGACCGGCATAAGCTGAGAATTGATACTTCTCGTTTGAAAGAGATAAACGAGTTTCTTCTTCGTGATGATAATCCACTTGTTACTGATCTTCTCAGGGTGATTGAGAAACATGGTGGTGTTGATGAGATAAACAAGAAAGCAAGGGATGCAAGGAAACTTGAGAACCTTATTGCTATGCTTGAAGCAAAAGACTCTGGTTTCACGAAAGATCTCAATTGGCTACAAGAACAACGAGACAATGAAGCCTTCATATCAATACCAGAGTATCGCCGCAAAGTGCTTGGGGACAAGGCTGACAGTACCAAATTTGATGACAGCTTTGCAGTTACTCTAGAAATAAGTGCGTGCCAATATTTTCCGTGGCTTATCGAAGAAGCGAAACAGTCGGTTGAGAAACAAGAACTCATGCCTGGCAGATTCATTCGTGTTCGAAATATGGCAGAGCAAACTGCAGACAATCAGGTCATCGCATTTGCTGCTGGAATGCAAATTGTCGGCGCATCCTATGTTGAAACACTTGATACTAAGGGGACCTTTCCAGGTCCAGATGGAGCTCCAGCAAATGTTCACCTCGGAGGTCCAGATACCATAACTGGTTACTTTGGTGGTGTAGGGATGCCTAATGATTTTCCACTTAAATGGGCTGATGAATATCTGAACTACTATACAAAGTATGGTGTGAAACAAGTACTCAATATCAATCCTGGAAGCATTCTAGTTGGTTATATGATGCACAAACTTGGCATAGATATGGAATTCAAGATATCAGTCTTCGTAGGAAATGACAATCCCTATGCATGTCTATGGACCTTGATGACAGCCAAACTTTTCAGTAGAGAAGATGGAACAAGTCCACTTATCGGATTCAATCTTTCGAATAGTGTAAACAATAAAACACTAGAACTTGCCTCATATATTCGAGGAGACTTTGGATTCGAAGATGTTGTTAGACTTGAACACCATATTACTGAAACCTACAAGAGTATTGTCCGACAACCATATGACCGTCTTCCAGAGCTTCTTGATATTGCAGACCACGTGAAAAACATCAGTGCAAAGCATGAAGGAGGAGTCCCTGAGATTGATGCGCAACGCGAACATCCTAGTGATATTCTCGACTATTTCCGACGAAAGAGTGAGATAGAGGAACAGGGAGAAATGCCTCTCCTAACCCAAAACTATCTTGACAAACATCATGCATTGAATCGTACAGCTGAAGAATTGACCAGACGTGGTCTTACATTCATAGCTGCACAAAAGCTGCATAGGAAATGACATCTAGATAATCTTGAGTAAGGTTTTGGAAAAGCTCTCTCACATATCTGGTTGAAATATGTCATCATACATGTCCTGTAGTCTAGTCTTGTGGACATCTTCTTCTTTTGCTAAGGTTTCAAAGACCGATCTGTGGTTTGCGTTGGTTGTAATCTCAGAGAGTGCCTTGTAGAAGCTGTTTGCAGCACTCTCTCTCTTTATTGCTATAACTAAGATATCTTGAGGTGACGAAGAAGATCGAAGTGGAATATCGACCAGATATTGATCCAAGTCCAATTTCTCAACTTCTGCAACAGAACGACATGTGAAAGTTTCACATACTCCTTTTTTGAGTGCTTCCTGCAGCTTTTTCTTGTGGATAACCTCTTGATTCGCTAGATCTTTGAGTAGTCGTTCAGATGCTTTCAGCTCTGAGTTCTTTGCAGCCTTCATATAGAAGTCGTGTGCTTCCTCCTCCCTCTTAATGGCAAGGGAAACTAGTTGCTCAAACGTCTGTTGTACTGTAGTCAATGGTGTTCTCCTTATTTGCCATCAAGAAAGTCCGTTTTAAGCTTGATGGGCACTGGAGGTCTATTTCTTCTGAGGTGCTATCTCTCTTATCTCTGAGGGAAGATACTTGTGTAACGCTTTAGGAATTTCCACACTGCCATCCTCTTTCTGATAATTCTCAATGATTGCTACCATCGTTCTTGGGTTTGCCATCATTGTACTGTTCAATGTGTGAAGGAATTCTTTCTCAGTACCTCCCTTCTTTAGCCGGTATTTGATATTGAGCCTAGTTGCTTGGTAGGCTGTACAATTACTACAAGAACCACCCTCTCTGTATGTTTGTTGACCTGGAAACCAGAACTCAAGGTCATACTTCTTTGCAGCTACTATTCCAATGTCTCCTGTACAGACGTTCACTATTCGATATGGCAATTTCAATGCTTGAACAAAATCCTCCTCATTCTTAATGAGTTCTTCATGGATGTTCCAAGACTCTTCAGGTAGGCTGAATACAAATTGCTCAACCTTGTTGAATTGATGCACTCTGAATATTCCCTTTGTATCCTTTCCATGAGATCCTGCCTCTTTCCTGAAACAAGCGCTCACACCAGCTAGTCTGAGAGGAAGATCTGTTGGTTCAAATATTTCGCCCATGTACATTGCAGCCATTGGGTGTTCAGATGTGGCAATCAGGTAAAGGTCCTCTCCTTCTATCTTGTACATTACATTCTCAAAATCAGCGAGATCAGTCACTCCTTCGTACGGTTCACGTTTCATCATAAAGGGAGGATAGATTGGACTGAAGTCGCGTTTAATTAACATTTCAAGAGCCATTTGTTGCATTGCAATATCGAGCAAGACCAGTTCATTCTTCAAATAGTAAAACCTTGAGCCTGCAAGTTTTGCAGCTCTAGGTATATCTCCTATATCTAAGGTGTCAAGTAGGTCAACATGACTATGTGATTCGAACGCAAACTCTGGTTTCCCTCCCCATTCTTTCACAACCTCATTGTCTTCTTCATCCACGCCATAAGGTACACTCTCATGCAGCAGATTGGGGATACTCATCTGAATTTTTTTGAGCTGGGACTCACATTCAGTTGTCTCTTCTTCAACCGCGTTGATTTTCTTATTTATGGCGTTCACCTTTTTGACAAGACTTGAGTCATCCTTACCCGATTTCTTTAATTCACCAATCTCTCTTGAGAGCTTATTTCGTTGTGTTCTGAGGTCTTGTATATCCCTCTTCAGTGTCCTTACTCTTTCATCAAGTCCTAGGAGATGGTCAAACTCCTTCAGTTTTTCATCATCTCGACGACGCTTCAGGTTCTCTCTAATTAAGTCAATATTGTCACGAATGAATCGGATGTCTAACATTGGATGACTTCCCTAAAGTATAGTTGTCCTGAATGAATTCAGAGACTAGATAAGTCGTTTCATAGACTCAACTAAAATTGAATTACTAATCAAATTTGGCAGAGGGACAAAGATTATTGAGTGCACAATCAATGCAATTTGGTTTTCGTGACTTACAAGTTAGCCTCCCGTGCGCACCTATTAATCTAGCATAGTCACTCCACAAATCTCTTGGTAAGAGCTCCATTAAATCCCTCTCAATTTTTTCAGGTTTCATCTCGTGCTTGCTCAAACCCAGTCTGAGAGTCACCCGCATGACATGAGTATCTACTACAACTCCTTCACTGACTCCAAAAACCACTGAGAGTACCACATTTGCTGTCTTTCGGCTCACACCTGGAAGTGAGATGAGTTGTTCCATCGTGTTTGGAACCTTGCTATCGAACCTCTCGACCAATAAGCGTGAAGTTCCCGTGATGTATCCCGCTTTTTTGTTAAACGCCCCAAGAGGCCTGATGATTTGACCAATCTCATCAAGATTGCCTTTTGCCATCTTCTCTGGAGTAGGATATTTTTTGAAAAGAGTTGGAGATATCTTGTTTACACCAGCATCTGTAGCCCGCGCAGATAGAATTGTGACAATCAACATTTCAAAGGGATTTTGATAGTTCAAATATGTGACTGGAGCGTTAGGATATGTTCTATCCAGTATCTTAACAATTTGAACTGCGGTCTTACCTAGACTCATAATTTCCACCATCTATCATTTCACACACTGTGTTGATTATTATAAGACATAGCTTATTCATTTTGAGAACTCTCGGTTTTCTCTATGGGCTTCACAAGACCTTGCCGAGCAATCCATCCAAGGATTATGATATTGAGCAAGAACACAATAATGAATAGATAACTTTGAGGGAAATACTGGAATACAACCCCTCCAAATGATGGGCCGACAGAAGAAAGGAGGTACACAACAAACCAAAATACACTGAGAATTTTCGCTGTGTCGTATCTTGGAAGGTTCTTCTGGATGATGGTTAGTAACAGCAAATACCATACAGCATCATTAACTGATTTCAGAATTAATGCAAGAAATGGGGTGGAAAAAACAGCTCCAAGTCCAGCAAACAGCAGATCAGCTTGATTGATTAATGCTATCGGTGCCCAATATGGAAAACTTGGTGATATGAAAAGAAGTATCGCGCAAATTGGCATGATGCTATAAACAATTAGCGCAGTTCTTTTCTCGCCGCGTCTATCAGAAAATCTTCCAGTTCCAAGCAACATTGGCACTGATATTATGATGGTGAGAATAGTCATGAGAATTAATCCTGGTACTTCGATGCCCACTTCTTCATAGATATAGATATACGCCCCGAATCTGAAAAGTGCATCACTTACAGCGTCCAATGCTACAATTGCTAGCATTCCTGGAACTGTCTTGACGAGCAATCCCAATGCTCTCTTGTTATCTTGAATGAAGGATTGAATAAGTGATAGTCCCTCTCGTTTCATCTCTGGTGCTTTTCCCTCTAGAAGAGCAGCTCTCGCAAGTGCACTGAAAGCAAGAAACAATCCTCCAATAAGGAACATTCGGCGAAGACTTAGTCCAAAATCCATTTCTGTATTCAGAACGACAAACGCACCGAGAGTGACTATACCAAATATCCTTCCTGCGCTAAAAAGTGAAATCCCTAGTCCACCATGCTTCTTAGGTATATTGTCCATAATGAATGCAGTTGAACCACCCTTGAAAACATCCATAGTTGAAAAAAGCAATAGAGCTATGATTATCCATGTGAACTCAACAAAGATGCCCATAATCAAATTGTATCCTGCCATCATAAGCATAGCAATTACGGAGAGATGCTTTCTATTACTGACATCACCAACATAACCCCCAACTAGACGTGACACTGCGGAAACTGCAGCTGTGAAGGACAAGGCAGCTCCGATTAACCAATACTCCCATTTTAGTTCTTCAAGC
>JBHLQJ010000025.1:0-19163 GCA_048884945.1 Candidatus Thorarchaeota archaeon
TTCTATTGGTATCTTACCCCATACTGGAAAGAATGCTCGACCAAAGGGCATCATGTAGAGATAAAGTAAGCCTACTATTCCCAATGGTTTGAAATCATCGGGTAGCACTTCATCAATCGGCCATGTTTGATCATCCTTGCCATAATGAACCTCACACACCTCAAACGATATGACTTCCTTCCATTCTGCATCGAAAACTGCTTGGTATTCTTTTCCTTTCTTTTCTCGAGGAAGAATGAATCTGGCGCTGTCTGGATTAATTTGTATCTCCTGTTGCTTCTCACTGTAGGGGTCAGTGCCAATATACTCGATTTCCGGAAGTCTATCATTATTGGACATTGTGCCATTTCACCATTGAACTATACCTTTTTTAAAGGTCACGCGGAGTTGCTAAATTGAGTTCGAACAGGGCTGTTCTTAAACCAGACGGTTGCGATTTAGCTCAAAATCACAAATGTTAATTAGCTGATAACATGAGCCTGCAGAAAGAGGACTATGAAAAATGAGTCAGCAATCAAAACGCAAGAAAGGAACTCCTATCTCTTTGGACGATTTCGATTTCAACCCCTCTGAATTGGACTTGAAGTTTAGTCGAAACCTTATCACTGTCTTTGATGGTTATAGAATAAACAGAACTTATGAACTAGCTTTCATTGATAAGAAGATCAACAAAGGAGAATTGCCTCAAAGTTTCATTCGACAATGGGGGGTCATTCGAAAAGTTCTGCACAAGCTTGCAGCGATTGGTCCTAAGATTCCAGGCATTGAGGGCTGGCTTAATAGAAAGCAGTACTTCTCTTTTGCATCTATGGCTTTACTCACAATTGTTGCGCCAGTACTTTTACTCACATGGGTATTTCAGTGGGCTTTCTTGCAGGATTTCATTATCCCCTTAGCAGTCCTAGCAATTGCTATGGTGTTAATCAACTTCCTCGCCTCAGCATGGTATAATCGTAAGATAGCTTGGGAGATTCATTACTACATTGAGGCGAATCCCAATCTTGTAGAAAATGAAAGAAAGCACTTACGAAAATGGGTACAGGAACTGATTTACCATACTGCGAGGTTGATGCGGAAAAGTGGTGAAGATCCTGATAAGCATCTGACTAAATTCTTCAACGACGACTATGAAGGAATAATAGTGTTAAAAGAACCTGCGGGATTGCGTAAACATTATGTCGTGAAGATAAAACTGACTAGTTGATGCCGCGCAATTACATAATTTGTAAAGGGCTTTGATACAATCTATGCCCCTTACACTCTTATACTAGTTCTTCAATCGGTCTATAGTTTAGGTCAAATCCGAAATGACGAGGTCCTAAAACCTTCAGACCTTCTGGACTTCTGAATAGTTTTTCTCCTTCCATACCTAAAACACTTACTTTGTCGCCGGGCTTTAGGTCAGTGTTTGTAATTGGTTCGCCAGTTTTAGCATTAATAATCTCAATGATGTCTGGGCTCGTTATCCAAGGCTTTCCATCAAGCCATGTGACATGGTTCTCATTCTTGAACCATACCTTGAATTTTTTCCCGGGTTTAATGCCTGAACCTTTAATCTCAGATTCTCCCCACATATACCCCTCTCTATTCTCCCATGTCTTTTCAATGACTTCTCCTCTGAACAACACCCAACCGCCAACTCTCTCTACAATCTTCTCAGCTGGATCATCGCCTGACTCTCGACATTCTCGGATCATTTTTCCAACATTGTAGCTCTTTGTTAGTGTGTTCGGAATAATTGCGTCATGAAAGTCCTTTCCCTTGACTGGGAAAGCCACATTTCCAAGCCTACCCCACGCAACTTCACTAAGTGCCTTTGAAAGGCGGTCTCCCATCTCGTAATTAATCACATTTTGTACTATACTCTTATTCCCATACCAGTCAATAAGAGCCATGGGAGCCATTGAATAGCCTTTAACACACACTGTATTTTGACAAATTTCTGGAACCGCACGTCCTGAGTAATCTCCATCTATGCATGGGATGCCATGTTTAACTGCAGCATCTATGGGCGCAGGTGTGTTCACGCCTCCCAGCTCGAACGGTGCAACGGCCGCAAACTTTACTCCCATATATTCTTCAAGTGATGCTAAACCTGCTGCTAGCTCCATCTCGAAGAAATCCCATGGAAACCGTGTACGCAGTGCTTCGATTTCAGGTGTCGGTGGGGCTATTGTGCCTGAGTAGTATGCGCAGGCAACCCAGTCCTTGTCACGGACCTTTTTCACATCTACAATTTCAATGGTTTTTCCAGCATCGACATGCGGGTATAACATATCAAGACCAAGCTGCTTGCTACCTCCTCCGCCAGTTCCAAAGAAAGTGCAACCTGTTGTAAGATCATCCACATCAGTTCTCGTCTTTAATAAAAGTGTCATCAGAATCCGTTCCAGATTTAATTTGTTAAATCTGTGTTAATCTCTCTACTATTTATTTTCTTTCTAAAAAGAGAGAATTGGGAAGTGTGTGACACTCCCCGTATCTTCATAATTGATTAGAGTTCAACTCTTCCAGCTTGAACCTTACCGTCCTCTATTGTAATAAGGAAACCTTTCAGAATTCCCTCTCTGTATTCTGAACCCGGGTTTATACAGAGTGTTCTGCCTAGTTGCCGGTATCCGACGGACTCATGAATATGACCATGCATTCCTAAAAGGGGTTCATACTTCTCAATGACGGCTCTAACTGACTTGCTCCCCACCGGTCCTACAACCTCGTATGCTCCGGATTTCTTAATTTTGTGCTCCGCATCCAACGTCGGAGCTGTATCTAGTCCAGAGTTAAATGGTGGATCGTGGAAATTGCATATTACATTTGAGTAATCGTTTGTTTGTAGTCTAACAAATTCAGCTTCAAGCTTTTCCATTAGCTCCTCATCAGAGCATTCTCTATGAGTGTTCCAAGGTGTTGAACTGACCCATTCCAAGCTAATCATAGGGTATCCCTTCACATCTACAACTTTCTCAAGTGGATAGATTACCCGTGGGTCATTCTGAATGACTTTGTCGATTGAGTAATCATCATCGTTCCCTGGATTGACAACTACCATAATGTCTTCTGGAATCCTCTCATTTGCCATCTCCATCCATTCCTGCATTCGCTCTACCATTAATTCTTGGAACAGCTTTGTTATGGCTCCTGGCGTTTCTCGAAGTTTAGCAAGTTCTTCTGGTGTTAGTATCTTTGGATAGTATCCCTCGTCTTTTGTGAATTTGATAAAAGTATCCAAGTCCTTCTGTTTCTTGAATGTCTTCTTACTACCGTGTGGTGACGCGTACCATCTGTCTTCTTTCTCTTGAATAATTGGCATGATTGCCTTGCCTGTGAGGTCTCCGCACATCATCGCTATATCGGCTTTGAACACTTTTGGTGCTCTGCACATCTTCTCCCATGTCTGTTGACTTCCGTGTGGATCGGCTGCTAAGAAAATTCTCATCTAACTACCTCATATTATTATAAAGGAACTCTTTTCGAGGCAATTTAAATCCTTAATGGTATAGCGGTATCCTAGTACTTTAATATGACTTTGAAAAATAAGCTAATAATGTTCACATGACACAAGATATTAATGTACTTCATCATCGTCATATGTAATTTGAGTACCGAGGTGCACTGACAAGTGAGTGACAAATATGGTCCTATTCTTGATGATTTTATGGATGAAGCCTTAAGAATAGAGAAAGCAGCAGCTGAACTCGGAGTTCCGCTACGTATTATAGGCTGCCTTGCGTTTAGACTAAAAAGCCCTGAATTTGCAGATCTTCATGTTAAAATGGGCCGCGAAGTGACTGACATAGATTTTGTATCATATTACAATCATCGACAGAAACTAATTAACCTCTTTCGAGATGATCTTGGATACTTCTGGGTGCCACCAAGTTTTGCGAGAGCTTCAACACTCAGAGACCTATTCATAGATAAGAAAAGAGACAGGAAAATAGATGTTTTTTATGACCACTTGGAGTTCTGTCACAAGATTGACTTTAAGAAAAATAAACGTCTAGAAACTGATTCGCCCACAATTCCTTTGGCTGAACTATTCTTGGAAAAAACTCAGATTGTTGAAATTAATGCCAAGGACTTGAAAGACTTAATTATCACATTTCTTGCGCACGATGTAAATGAAGATGGTCACGACGATGCTGTGGATGGCAAATACATTGCAAAGATGCTATCAGATGACTGGGGATTCTATTACACAGTCACAGAGAATATCAAGAAATTCCTTGATTTCGTTCCGAAAGTAAATGAAATTGATCAAACACAGAAAGACTTGGTCATTTCACGAGCTAAGAAGCTATATCAAATAATTGAGGACTTTCCGAAAACTGGTGGTTGGAAACGACGAGCAAAGGTTGGAACCAAACAGCGTTGGTATAAATTCGTTCACTCAATGGAAGGGACTAGAGAAGCAGGTTAGCCAAAGTCTAGAAATGGGGTTTTGGGACCATGAAGCTTACAAAAGAGAATGCATATGATATGCTTACAGGAGTCGGAATTCTTGGAACTGGTGGTGGCGGCGACCCTGTTTCATTTGGGAAGCCAATGGTGGATTGGGACTATAACAAAGGAAGAGTCTACGAGACAACTCCACCAGACGATATCAGAGACGATGCCTTTATTGTATGCGGTGGCTACATGGGCTCTGTCCAGGCATTCAAGTCAGTAGGTGATATGCTTGAGGCTTGGGAGACCCGATATGAACTCCACGAAGCCATGAAAATATCCGAGAGAATTACAGGCAAGAAGGTGAATCATCTAGTCCCCTTTGAACTCGGTGGGACCAATACAACTGTAATGCTTTCGCTAGCTGCGCGAGCAGGGATTACGTGTGTTGATGGCGATGGTCTTGGCAGATCAGCTCCTGAAACCCAAATGATTACTTTTGTTGGATATGGGATTGAGCTCTGTCCTATGCCTGTTGTTTCTAAGAATGGAAGCATAATCATCGTGGATAAAACTACATCCCCGGCACTTGCTGATGAAATAGGAAGATTCGCTGTAGTTCAGGATGGTGGTGCTGGAGCCAACAACCATTACTATCAATCTGGCGCACAGCTCAAGAAAGCGGTGATTCCAAACAGCATTTCAAAGTCAATCGAACTTGGAGCAGCTATTCGAGATGCCAATAAGAACAAGAAGAACCCTATTGATGCGTTTCTGGATGTCATGGGTGGTCAAGTTCTAACCCAAGGTAAGGTCAAAGAAGTCAAAGGTGAGGATCGCGCAGGTCACTGGCATGTCTTGGTTCGAATCAAGCCCGAGAACCTAAAGGGTCGTTTCGAAATAGTTGTAAAGAACGAGTATATGATGGCTATGTGCGATGGTAAGCCGATAGTGATGTTTCCTGATTTAATCTGCCTCCATAATCCTGAGAATGGACATGGTGTAATGAGTGCCAATCTTAGGGAAGGAATGGAAGTGGTCGTTACAGCTGTTCCAGCTCATGAAAGACTTCGGTTTGCTGGAAGTACTGAGATTGGGAAGAAAGCATTTTCTCCGGAGAGATATGGTCATCCAGAGCTCGAATACAAGCCAATGGAAGAGATAATAGGACGGCTCTATTAGTTACAGAGGAAACTATTGCGTAACTATGCGGTGTATTTGCATTGGAGAGAGCCATAATATGACAAAATTAGCCCTCATTGGAGCAACAGGTATTGACTGGTGGAAAGATCCCAAGAAGAAATCCTTTGTTGATTTGCATACGCCTCCTGGTTGCGAGATTGGTAATTTCACCCCTCGTCATGGTACTCACAGCGTTGAATCTCTGACAGATGAAGCATATAACGCTCCTTTCATTCTCGAACAAGTAGTACTCGCTAACAAAAAGGGCTATGATGTACTCGTGATTGACTGCGCATGTGATCCAGTCCTTGAAGCTGCTCGCGAAGTTTCGAAGGTTCCGGTGGTCGGACCACGAAATACTGCGTTTCATTTAGCTCTCACCTTGGGAACCCGATTTGGCGTTGTTACAGTTCAAGGCGAATCTTTAAAGAAGTGCATTGAACATGGGATTCGAAAAGAGGGACTCGAATCTTTCTGTGCTGGGGTCCGCTACTTGAAAATGCCTGTTCTGGAAATCGCAAAGAAACCTACTCTGGCTCAGAAAGAGATTCTTAATGAATGTCGAGAGTTGATGAAGAATCAGGGTGCAGATGTTATTGTCCTTGGATGCACAGCGTTGTCTCATGAAATTAATCTCAAACCTCTCATGGATGAGCTAAAAGTGCCCATCATTGATCCCTGGGTGGTAGCTATCAAAACTGCATTCATGCTTGTTGAATCAGGTCTATCCCATAGTAAGGTTGCATATCCTTTTCCACCAAAGAAAAAGATTAACGAGGCTCCTTGTATAGAAGGGGCATTCGATGATATCCTGAAGGAGAAATGACTTAGTTTCATTAATTTTGCTTTCTCAAAAGAACCACTATCAAGATAAGAACAACAACAGATAGCACTGCATACATTAGATATGGGAGTGTTAGTCCAATTTCCATGAACCAACCTCCTATTATGGGTCCAAGGAATAATCCTACTCCTCCCATACTCTCAACCAGTCCTGCATGAGCTCCTTTCTCAATATCAGTTGATGAAACAACCAAATATAGTGCTCCGAGGTAGTTGAAACCAACAGCTATTCCTGAAACGATCATGGCAATGGTGAACACCCATATATCAGTGAAGAAGAATAGCATGAAACCTGATATTGCTGAGAGGATTGCTCCCATGACGATGGCTTGTTTCATATGCTCTCCTGATAATCTTGCAATCACAATGAATGTGACAGTACGAGATAGATTCCAGATTAGTAGGAGATTACCAAAATCCTGACTGATAAATGGATATCCTAAATCAGAAAGGATTACTATGTAGGATGGAAACAAACCAAGTACTATTGTAGATACTACTCCCCAAAGCATCACTGATAGATAGGAGGCAACAAATAATGGGGAGCTCTTACTCACCTTCTCTACTGAAACTGGTGCAATATCATTCTCTGCATTCATCGATGAAGTGTCGGGTTTTCGCTTGTATCCTTGTAGGAATACCGCAACAATTGTCAGTGCAAGAAATTCAACTCCCAGCACAACGAATATTCCAGATTGGTCTCCATAGATGCCTGATAGATATGCTATTACCATCGGTGGTAGAATCATAGATGCACTCCAAGAGGTTGAGAAATTCCCCAATGAAGCAACCTGCGATTCTGGCTCAAGCTCACTTACCATCCCCTCGATCGTAGGTGCTACGAAACCAAACACAAGCCCTTCGATAGCTCGTATTGCTATGAGTTGCCAAGGGCTGAAGAAAGGAAGAAGGTATAGTAGAATTACCACAATGTACCCACTCGAAGACAGTAAGAGTGTCTTTTTGCGGCCAAGATTGTCTGACAGACGACCTCCTATGGCTGGTGAAAACATATAGACTAAGCCAAATATTCCAAAAGCTAATCCAGATTCGAGTGGTGTCCCACCCATTCTTGTTGAGTACCATGATGCAAAGATTTCAGTAGTACCAAGTGTAAAAACTGTAAGAAAAGAAGTGATGTATCCAATCATCCTGTTTCTTTTCTTTATATCTGGTGTTAGATCTGGTGTGCCAATTATATCTAAACAGAAAGGTTCTACTGATTCTTGCATTTGTTCAAGACCTCTAATGTAATTGATTCGTGAACTCTCTGCCCAATATTTTTGCATTTTCTATCGGCTCTGTTCCAGGAACTGGAAAAGCAACGATTGTATTTACGCCTGCGTCAATCATCTGCTGGAGTCTCTTTATGCAAGCTTCTTTATCACCAACTAGACAAAGCTCTTTCACCATATCATCAGTGATGAGTTCCGATAATAATGTGTCATCATTTTTCTCAGCAGCTTTCCTCATAGCTATGGTTTCTTCAGGTTTGACACCTGCGTGAGACATCAAAGGACCTCCCTCTTGTGAGTGAGGAAGATATAGCTTTGAGAATTCACGAGCTATGCTAATCGCCCTGTCCAGATCATCATGAATAACCATGGGCATGTATGCTACCATCTCGTAACTGTCCAATGACTTGGCAACTTTTTTCGCACCTTTGGCAACACAGTCCCATGCAGACTGTACGTAGGATGGATTACAGAAAATAGAAAGTATTACTCCATCACCTATCTCTCCTGAAAGTTCTAGACCTTTAGGCCCCTCAAATGCTAGGTAAATAGGTGCACTCTTTCGAACTGGCTTAAAGACTAGCTTGATGTCCTTAGCTGAGAAGAAGTTGTCAGCATGGTTGACATTCTCACCAGTCATCACTTTTCGAACAAGCTCAACACATGCACGAGTTCTTGATAGTGGTTTCTTATCGTAAATGCCCATTTGGTCCATCCAGAAGGGTACTCCAGAGCCTAGACCAAATACAGTCCTCATATTTGACATCTCGTCGAGTGTAGCAAACTCCATCGCTATCAATGCTGGGTGACGAGAATAGGGATTGACAACACCCAATCCCAATCTGATTTTCTTAGTAGCCATTGCTGCAGCAGCCATGTAGGGTATACCTCCACGGAAGAAATAATCCTCGGCAAACCAAGCCGAACCCAGACCCGATGCTTCTGCAACCTTTGCCAATTCAACTGCTTCACTAACTGGAAAGACACCAGTCATTGCTACACCCAATTCTTTGAAACCTTTCACAATTACTACATCCTTTGGAATGGATAAAAGAGGGGCTTTGCCCTTCACTTAAGGAAGTTTCCCGAGTTCCTCTAGATAGTCCGCCACAAACTTCAGATCGAGCATCTCGAGAGTTTCTCTAGTTGGCCAACTTGTTTTCTTGTCCCATCCATGAAGCTCATAGTAACGGTCTAGCATCCCGTCCAACTCTTCCTGCGAGTTTTTCTCACCCTTCAACGGACCTGATGCTGCACCTTCGTTCATTAAACGCCATGGGAGATTGTCGTGATCACGCGTTGCGCCTCTTGTGACATTGAACGCTTTTTCGATTGTACACACACGTCTTCCGGTGAGCATCATTTCTTCTTCCGACAATTCAATTCCAGTCGCAGCTCCATAGAGTCTTGCCATGTTATCCGGATTGACACCGAACGCAGCCGTTGATGTAAAGACACAGAAACCAAGTGCTTCTGTAATCTCATAGCAGTCCTCATGCCATCGAACTATCTCTGCTCTATACTCTGTGAAGTGGGGTGAAGCCCATTTCTTATCGCCTGTCACCTTTTCTATGACATCAATAGCTTCTGGACTAGCTCCAAACTCAGCAAATGTTTCAGTCATGAGGTGATCGTTACCTCTTGGATTCACTGCGAAAGCCAATGCATACGCCTTGGCTGATCTTGTTTCAACATTCGATTGCTCAAGTCCTTTGGCATTCATAATCGCCCATTTATAGGAATCTTTGCCAACCTTTTTCGTTGCGATTTTCAGCCCGTCACCAAGAAGGTTACCAAGCTTTCCATCTCGAAAAGCCATTTTTTCGATGGTTTTCTTTACCTCATTCAGTTTTCCCCAATCAAGTTCAAGCCCATCTGTATCCTTCTTTGTGAGCACACCTCTGAGGTAGCTCTCAATTGCCCACTGAGTGACAGTACCTGCAGTTATCGTATCAAGGCCAAGTCGATTGCATATCTCATTGAGAATGAGAACGCCTTCCGTATCTATGATTCCAGGTCCATTTCCCAGTGCGCCAAAGGTTTCGTACTCAGGACCTCCACTAGCAATTCCTGCATTGGGCCCTTTCTCGATAGTTGAATATCTATGACAACCGATGGTGCAACCAAAGCATGCTACTCTACGCTTCAGGTAGCCTTTCTCGTTAAGAGCCTGACCTGTTATTGGGTGGGCATTTTCAGTATATCCTGTCTGCCAGTTCTTTCCTGGGAATGCATGAAGCTCATTGACTGCACCAATTGAACCAGAAGTCCCAAATTCATGCAAGGACTGCGCGCCACTATCCTTTTTGAGGAGTTCACGCATTTCTTCAGCGATTTTTGCAAATTTCTTCGGGTCTTTTACACGGACGGGTTTTGTACCCCTTACAGAAATTGCCTTTAGCTTCTTCTTGCCCATCACTGCAGCTCCTCCGCCTCTACCAGCAGCATGATACAGTGAACATTGAATTGAAGCAGCCCGGACTAGATTCTCTCCAGCAGGCCCAATATAGAGACCTCTAGAGTCTTCTCCGTGCCATTTTTTCAGAAGTGCATCAGTTTCAATGATATCTTTGCCCCAGAGTTCTTTTGCATCTCGTACTTCTACATGCTCATCTTCTATCAGGATGTATACTGGTTTTTTAGCAACACCATGTACAACAAGATGGTCATATCCCGCAAACTTGAGCTCTGCGCCCCAGTGACCTCCTGTATTGCTCTTTAGATACATGCCTGTGGTGCATCCCACAGTAGTGACAGATGTACGACCTGATGCCGGAGCTGTAGTACCAGTCACTGCACCTGGAGCAAAGATGATGATGTTTCTTGGATCATCCCAAGTGATAGATGGATCTTTACAATAATCCCAGAGTATCTTTGCATTGATACCTCTTGAACCGATGTAGAGTTTCCGCCATTCTTCAGGAATTTCTTCTACCCAACTTTTTTTGGTTCCAATATCAACATGCAATATCTTACCTTGGTGTCCGTACAACTATACAGCCTCCTTTTTCAGTTCTTTATACATGTTCATTCTAGTGGAACGGTATTTTTTCTTCTCTTTGACACCCGCGTCTGTTTTTTCTTTCCATTGAAGTGCTCCAGGAACACAGTGTTTGGTACAATATGGCTTACCTCCACATAAATCGCAGAACATTGGTTTCTTCGTTTCTGGGTGGAGTCGAATAGCATGATAGATACAAGCGTCAACACAAGCACCTTGTGATGTACAGAGTTTTTCATTCAATGTAATTATTCCCGTCACTTCATTTCTTGATAAAGCTCCATTTGGGCAAGATGCAACACAAGGGTGCGACTCGCATTGTTCACAAAGAAGTTGTAAGCCAAGAGCAATATCCTCTTTCTTTAGAATCTTTATTCGTCCTCTGGCTGAATCGAAAAGATCCTCTTTTATAAGCGAACACGCAAGTGAGCATTGCTTGCAACCTGTGCACTTGTCCATATTAACAAGTAACAGTTTCTCCATACATAATTCCGTCCGGTTTTGTTAAAGTCGAGTTACGATATCAGAACCTACATTAAAATCCTATCGTTGTCGTTCTGTTCTCTCGTGCATATCGATGCTAACAGAATGCATCAAAATGGCGAATGGATTAAGTCTACGACTGCATAGTAGAATGAGCTGGTGTTTCACTTTAAAATGCTCCAAATGTTTAAACCAACTTAAAGCTAGTTAAAGCGATTGTAATATCTCTAGCTCCAAAGCAATGGTTTTAAGACGTTGAAAAATGGGTTTTGATGAGTGATATTTGTGAGCAGTGTGGATAAAAACAAGAGTCACTCGGATGAACTCTTGGTAGATAGCATGGAAGAGTTTGATCGAACGGGTGATTTTCGAGATGGAATTCGCATGCTTCTATCTCATCATCCTCCCTCAATGTATGGTCATTGTCTTCGTGTTTCTATTATGGGTCGTTCAGTCTACCTATGCGGAAGATGCAGTGGTATCTACGGTGGTTTAGGAAGCGGTCTCCTTATTCTTTTCATATTCCGATTGCAACTAAATCCGGAATGGTTCTGGTTCTTTATTTCTGTAGCACTTGGTTTCACGACAGTAATTGATTGGATGAGTCAAAGACTTACTCCAAGAAAGACAACCAACTTAGTTCGGGTTTCAACCGGTTTCATGAGCGGACTCGCACTCGCGATAATTTTCTATCTTGGTAATTTGGCATATATGCTAGTAGCACTTGCAGTAATGAGTTCGTCAATTGGTGTAGTGGGTTTAATTGAGAATAAACGTCGAACTGCCTATTATAGAGAACTCCAAGCTGAAATCGACGCAACTCCTGAAACACCAGCAGCAGAGTAACAGTGCAATTGTTATTCATGCCAAAGGGTTTTATTCTGTTTAGATTTCCAACCGAGTGTGAATTACCATGATCCCTTTTGCTAAGCCTATAATAGGTCAAGAGGAAATTGAAGCTGTAAAACGTGTTCTTGAATCAGGTATGCTAGCGGAAGGCAATGTTTCTCGAGAACTTGAGAAACAATATGCGAAATATACAGGTACTAAGTTTGCAACAGTAACAACGAACGGAACTACAGCTCTTAGCACAGCTCTCGAAGCTATGGACATTCAACCCGGTGATGAGGTCATAACATCTCCCTTTACATTCATTGCTTCAGCAAATACGATTGCCATGATAGGTGCTGTTCCCATCTTTGTTGATGTCAAACCAGATAGCTATAACATCAATCCAGACCTAATCGAAGCTGCTATTACTGACAAGACTCGTGCAATCATGCCCGTGCATATATTTGGCATGCCTGCAGATATGAAACATATTATGGAAATTGCAGACTCGCATGATTTACAAGTAATTGAGGATGCGTGCCAGGCACATGGTGCAGAAGTTGAAGGGAAGAAAGTTGGATCGATTGGACATGTTGCTGCTTTCTCTTTCTATGCTACTAAGAATATGATGACCGGAGAAGGCGGGATGATTACTACAGACAATGAAGACCTCTATGATGAGATTCTGATGGTGAAAAACCATGGACGTGGTAAGCAGGGCGGATATAGTCACTATCGAATTGGATACAATAATCGAATGTTGGACATAGTATCAGCATTAGGCATCGAACAGCTCAAACGATTACCAGAGGCTGTTAAACAGAGACGCCGCAATGCTCAGGAGTTTGATGATTTCCTATCAGAGTTCGATGAAATCCGACCTCAGGTTGAAGACGAAGGTCTAAAATCTTCATACCATCTATACGCACCTCGGATATTCTCTGATCGAATGAATCGTGATGAGATTGTATCATCCCTCAGAAACGAAGGTGTTGGGTCAAGAGCTGTTTATGCTTTGCCATGTCATAAGCAAGATACTTACATCAATATCCACCAGTGGCGATGGGCGAAGTTTGTGAATTATCCTGATTATTCAAAACTTAGTCTACCAATATCTGAGGAAATCGGTCAGAAGCATTTTGATATCCCAATTCACCCAAGTCTGACAAAAGAAGACAAGGAACAAATCAAGAACGCCTTCTATAAGATACTGAACTAGGATTTCGTGAAGTACGGCAGAATAGACCGCAGGTCTTTTGATGATACCGTCACTGAAGCTGCATCGCTGACACTTTTGTCAACTGGATTGAAAGCTATACTAAATGACGAAATATTGAACAATTCAATGTCATTCAGACCATTGCCTACACTTGCTATACTTTTTCTAGAATGTCCGTTTTGATTCGCATACTTTAGAATGGTTTCTGCTTTTTCGGCTCCTCCCATGATGAATTTCACTGTTCCATCGTGTGCGCCATTTTTTGAACCAAGAATATTGGTAAAACCAAAGTCAAGATCTAACCTTTCCATGAGTGGACCCATAAAGAATTGGCTTACACCACTTGAGATGCAACCCACCTCATAATCCCATGATTTCAAGGTATTTACCGCGTCTTCTGCTCCTTCCATTAAAGGCAAAGAATTCACAATGCTATGATAGGACCGATCAATGGTTATTCCTTTCCAAATCCTGGTTCCTTCAATTACTGATTGTTTTAGACTCATTTTTTCTTGAGCCATCTTTTGAAAGAGGGCCTCATATTGCTCTGCGAGTCCAACCTGTCTAGCTACTACATATGCCGCACTAGAACCATCGAAGAGGACACCATCCAAATCCAATGAAATTACCTTGATTTCTAAAGTCATATTAACAACCAATTCTTGTATTATTCGCCGCTTACGCGGCTACACCAGTAAGAGTAATTATCACTTTTGATGAGGACTCTGTTGTCATGAACATCATCAGAAAGAGTGGGTATGGCACTGTAAACGAAATCCGAAAGATATTCAGGAAAAGAAGATCAAAGCAAGAGCTATCGTTCGATACAGGTCAAATGAATAGAGACCTACTCAAGAGAATGCTAGTGGTTTGTGGTAGGGTTGGAAGTAAGAATGAAGAACTTTACCATGAAAAAGCTAGAGCCCTTGAATCCGATTACATCTTGGAAAAAGGACGGTCGTGGATTCTTACACAGAAGACGATTAAAGAGAACTATGATCCCAGCTTTCACAGAGGTGTCTTACTAATTGGTAACAATAAAGAACTACCTGCAACACAGATATCATACGATGGTGTCTATTCCTTCACTGACTGGTTCATTCAAGACCTAGATGATGATGGCATTCCTGATTTTCCCTTTGGCCGTATCTTTGGTCCCCCTGAAACCGTGTTATATCACATGGACCCTTCCATTGTTGATAGTAATATTGCAATTGTTTTTGATAGTCAACCAAAAAGATCTGACAGGCATGCCGTAGCACTTGCTGAATTGGGTTTTGATGTTGAAGTATTACATCAGTTTTCAGATGATGACTCAAAATTGCTATCTGTCAGTGAGTTCATTCTTCAATTTTCAGATGGTGTGTTTACAACCCGTATTCATGGAACTCCAGATAAGTGGGCAACACACAACTCAGTCATTTTAAGCTATGAACAAGCATCGGCGATTAAGTTCGAAGGATATCCTGTTGTCTATTCAGAAGCTTGCTGTACTGCGCAAGAAGGTCCTTTATTGAAGGCATTTCTGAATTCTGGAGCATCCTATATCGGTGCAACACTTGACACTATGAACAATGTAAAGCCCTTTGATGATTGGCGTAGTTGCGCTTATTGCGATGGCTGGAAATTTGGTTTTCTGGACCTTCTTGATTCTCATGAGCTCATAGGCGAGGTGAAACTCGAAGTCGACAAGACTCTTACGGAGAATCTTGACAGAAAATCTCTCATTGAACTTGAAAATGTTCGGAATGGCGAAACAACAACGCTTACTATTGATACTGCAGTATCAGTTGCTGAATGGGTTCTTTTTGGAAACCCTCTACGGCGAACTACTATCGGTCCAAACGCAAATTACACTCCGGGAAGATTGGTTGTGGATACATGAATTAGTTCTTTGTTTTAGTCGAGATTAGAGATCCTATGACCCCTCCAACAGATCCGATTGCTACCATAATAAGAATTGCAATAAGCACATCCAGTGGTGCATTACTAAATCCCTGAAACCACTCGGATATCGTAAAGATAATGAAATAGCTAATCAAAGTCCCTGTAAAGCTAACAATAACTCCATCTCTAATTTTGGCTACCAAGAAACCAATAATAAGACCTGCAACGAATGGCGCAAGGAAATTTAAAATAAAAAACAACCCAAAATTAAACAGAATTGTAGCAACAACCATCATAGCAAACCTTGTAACAGAAGCGTCCAACCAAGATTTTTTACTACTCGCCATTTTCTTTCCTGATTCATGTCTTTTGGAATCGTTTTAACCCTGATGTTTTAGTTTATAATGATAGATTCATATGCACTCATAAGCTGTTATAGTTCAACCACAATGTGGTTTGAGAGGAGAAATTGTTGAGCGAAGAAAAAGATTCGACTGGCAGTAAGACGAAAGATATCTTCAAAATAAAAATGCACGCTCCAAAGAATCCCTTCAAAGGCAACCCTTTCAAAAAGGATAAGGAGTAGTATTAGACTCGTCTTGATCCACAATATTTATTCAGATTGAACAAGCATCTGCTGGATTTAATTCTAGCAGATGCTGTTGTATTTCAAAGTGTGATTTGATTGTCATTCCGCATCAAGGTTCCCAATGGCTATGATTTACTCTCCTCAGTACATTCTTGGATTTATCCTGATATCCAACCAGTTCCGGAATGTACTGGAATCGGGTATTTTGGACGTGTTTATCATTTAGAAAACGTAAAAGTGGCAACAATCATTAAGCAGACGAGAGTGGGAGACTCCTTACAAATCAATTATTCGGAGAGTAATGTATCAAAGAAGGAGCTAAAAGCCCTAATTATTCGAACTCTGGGGCTTGATATTGACACAGCTGATGCTGTAGAGCAAATTCGAAAAGATCCAATCATCGCTTATCTCACTTCTAATGTCGCTGGAATTAGACCTTATATGTCACCTACCCCTTTTGAAGCATTGATCAAAACGATAATCCAGCAGCAGGTATCTTACAAGTCAGCTAATATTTTCACTAAGCGGATGGTACTTGGACTTACAACACCTGTAACCTTCAAAAACCAGTTATTGTACCATTTTCCGGATGCGGATACCATTGCAAAAGCTGGACCAAATGTTTTGCGTAAGTACGGATTCGGCTACAAGACAGAATATATTCATCATGCCGCAAGTCTTGTAGCTGATGGTGTATTGGATGTTAACTCACTGGTGGGACGTCCTTTTGACGAAGTTCTAGCAACACTTTTACCAATTCGAGGTATTGGCTTATGGACGGTTAGGGTATTGTCTTTGGCTGGACTCGGGAACTTCTCAGTCTTTGCTTTCGATGACCTGGTGATACAAAAGGTCCTTGGGAATCTATATAATGGAGGGCAAAGGATGACTGCAAAACAGGTTCAAGAACATGCGCGAAATTGGGGAGAATCAAGTAATATTGTATTGTATCTGATAATGTGCGCAGAAGTTCTGGGCCTTATTAATCAAAAAGACGAGTAGAAAATCCATAAAAGGACTCTCGTAGAAAAGCAGAACGACGCGTAAGGTGAAATCCTCTTGTCAAAGGTTGAAACGAAAAAGAACACAAAATTGTGGCGCATCTGGTCTATGTTTTTGAAGGAACTCAGATTAATTCAGAATGACAAATTTGCGTTACTGCTGGTTTTTGTTTTACCAACCATGATAATGGTAACAATGTATGCCACAACCAACCAGGCGGCAATTGGTATTTCTCCTGAAACAGGGAAAAATGAAGGTGCCATTCGACTAGGTATAGTAGACGTTGATTCAACCAATACTTTCCCTCAAGAAGATCTTTCTGAGAATTTCACTTGGTATCTTTCAAATAGTCCAGATTTCATTGCTGTTATTTTCGATACAGAGGTCGAAGCTTTAGATGCACTGTATTTCAATAGAGTTGAGTCCTATGCCGTAATCCCATATGGGTTTGAAGGGAACATAACAAACGATATTCCAGCTTTTGTTGACATTCATATCAGTAGTACAGATTTTGAGATTCAGTCGTCAGTGTTTTCAAAATTCAATAAAGTCGTACAAGCGTTTAGAGTAGATCACGGATGGGTAAAAGGCGAAATTGCGAATGAAATGTTTTCTGAGTTTCAACCTCCCGGCTCGAGTGGTTTTGAAGCCACCTTTGGTGTCTTTATGATAGTATTTGCAGTCTTTATTGCAGTAGCAGCTACAGCTGCTCAAGCTATAGTGGGGGATATTCCTCTTAATCGAATGCTTCTGACCCCTGCGAGTAAAATGGAAGCAATCCTGGCAAAAGTTTGTGCATATTTTATGGTTGGAATGCTACAAGCGCAATTCCTCCTGATTCTTTGGCAAGTTCTGTTCAATATCGATGTATGGGCACAATATCTTACAATGAATATTGTTCTCGCACTCATGTCGCTTTCGGGTTCTGCTTTGGGTGTATTAATATCAACATTGGTCACAACAAGGCTTCAAGCAAATCAATCATTTCTGTTCCTCCTCTTTGGCAGCACAATTGTGGGAACCGGCTTTATGGATGTAGGGCTTGTAGATGATTACTATCCTCTCAATCTTGGTCGAGTCATGATGGCTGACACCGCATTCAAGGGCGTTGCTCTTGCAGAGTTCACAGGTGAAATCCTTATTATTTTGGAGCTATCGCTGGCTCTCATCTTGATTGCTTGGGTCATATTTGCGCGACGAACAACACTCGCATAGGTCCAATCTTTATTCACAATTCATGTGGCAAGAGCCTTAAAGCTCAATCTCCAATAATTACTATCTGCAAGGAGGTTTGATAGTCTATGAGCGTAGTCAAAGTAATTGAACTGATTGGAGAGTCACCAAATAGCTGGGAAGAAGCCTGCAAAAATGCGCTAACTGTCGCAGCAAAGACTGTTAGGGGTATTGTAGGAATAGATGTTGATCACTTCACTTGTAAAGTGCAAGACAACAAAATCATTGCTTTCCGAGCGAACATCAAAGTGGCTTTCAAGTACGAACCTTGAGGTCCGCATTTATTGTACTATACTAGTAACACTTGAAAAGAGGGATCTGATTTCCGCAGATCCCTTATTCTTTTTCAGAAAAGATATGGCAAACTTGATAGAAAAACAACTACTGCATTATTTATTCCATGTGCCACTGACGGCCCGAGTAAATTGTAATTCCGTTGCTGAGCAAGAAGCCCTAAGAACACACCTAACACAAATCTTGTTGGTAGTCCAATGAGATCAAGATGTATTGCTCCAAAAATGAAACTACTGATTAATAAAGCAGTAATCTTGTAATTTGATGTCCCACGCCCCCTGAAGTACATCTCCATCCGTCGTTGCATGAAACCTCGAAAGATTAGTTCTTCCGTGAATCCTACAAACACAAGCATAACAAAGGCCCATGCAATCATTTCCGGCCAATTTCTAGCTACTAAAATATCTTCAACAATTGGTGAGGGGTCACTCGCTTGCATCATAAACCAAGAGATTACTATATTTGTACCCAGCATGGTTGCTCCAATAATTAATCCAAGGATCGCATCAATGGGTGAAAGCATGTTCTTGATACCTATCGACGATTTAGGAAGTCCATTTTTCCTAATATAGTAGATTGGTGGTATAACGAAGACAATCTCTGCAAAAGTCATTACTAGCATCGCCAATGGATCGATGTATATGTACCCACTATAGATGTCGATAATAATCAATGGTGTTCCCAACAGTGGAAGCATGATGATTACTGTTGCTACAACCATGAGGATCATACCTATTGCTGTATATCCTAATACACCAACCATTTGGTTGCCATTAATCTGGCTTTCCAACAGAGTCCCAGGTTCGAAAATGCCAATCCCCCTTGATTCCTCAAGTTCAAATTTATCTGGATCTTCCATAACCAAAGAGGGCAACCTCAAATTCATTGGATTGGTAACAGAATTAAGCGTTTGGTTTACATCATGAACATGATTGCTTCTTCCGTACAGACTTTATGTGTAATCTCATTTACGAAATC
>JBHLQJ010000026.1:0-18518 GCA_048884945.1 Candidatus Thorarchaeota archaeon
AACATGTCAGCCACACCTTCACCGGTCTTTGCGGAGGACTCCATGTAGAGGAATCCTTGGTCCTCAGCCCAGCGCTTTGCCTCATCAGAGGGGACTGCTCGGTCCGGTAAGTCTGTCTTGTTACCCACGCATACCATTGGCACACGAGCCCCTATTGACTCGTCAGCCTCTTGGACCCACTTCGACAGTTCGGTGAAGGACCGACGTCGCGTGACGTCGAACACCAGAATGATCCCCGCAGCTCCAGAGTAGTACATTTTCCGCACCGCTTTGAAACGTGCTTGGCCAGCCACATCCCACGCCTGGAGCTTGATACCAGTTGCGTACTCCTTCTCGGGCGGTGAGATCTGGGCTAGCTTCACAGCGAACTGACTTCCAATGGTCGTCTTGTAGTCGCGCTCGAACACACCGGTCACATACCGATTCACGAGCGTTGTCTTCCCGACAGCACCCTCACCAATGACCATCGTCTTAAACAGGAACTGGTAGGAGTCTGGGGCGGTTCCCGGCTGTGGAGGTTTGGGCGTCCTGCTTCGAATGTCAGCGATAAGTTGACTCTCAACATCTGATACAACAGCAGCTGTAACGGTCTCTTGCGGAGTTGGCTCAGCTGCGAGAGCTTCAATATCATCAATCTCAGCCCTGGCGGCACTTGTTTCTTCAGCACCAAACAGCTGGTCAAGAAGCTCTTCTGCTGCCTTCAATGAGTCAGCACTGTCTTGAGCCAATGTGGTATGTAGAATCTCTGAGGCTTTATCGCGCATCTCAGACCCTCCAAATCCTGTCCCCACAACAGGGCTGAACGGAGATGCCGCTTCGGGCGGCTCATACGTTTCTACAGGTTCCACAGTCACTGGTGCGATTGCAGCAGGAGCAGCCACCGCTGCGCCTTGCTCTACAAGGATAGCGGTCTCTGGAGTGGTGACCTGTCTGACCTGACCAGTTGAGTCTGTCCACATCAGTACGATAGGTCGAACAATCACCGTTCCCTCTTCCTTTGGTGTCATTTGAACCTCGATGCACTTGTTCTCTCCTGGACCAAGGTCGAAACGTAGTTGTTGGGGGTTCACATCCATGTGGTCTTTGGGGAACCAGTAGATCTTGCCAGAAACACCATTGATTGGCTGGTCACTCACATTGTAGACAGTCACTTTTCCTCTGAGTTCTGCACCAGTCTTAGTTTCTGGGTTCACTTCTAATTTAGGAATGATCTTGTAAAGCCCCTCAAGCACCTTCAGAGGACCACCGGAAACTCCAACTTGAACCTCTTTTCTACCATCGCCTCCTGCATCACCAACATTGATGGCAAGAATCTTCTTTCCAATGTCAACCGAAGCCAACTGTTTGAGGTCAGCCATGTGGAGGTTGTAGAAGTTAATCTTGAAGTCAGAAGTAGCGACAACAATCTCATCTTGATGGTCAGCATTGAGCTCTTCAATCCGGATTGACAGTGCCTTCACGTTCTCAAGTTTTGCGAACAGGTCTAACTTACTCTCTTCATTACGGTATATACGGATAGATCCATCGTGTGTTACAACGCCAAGCTCCATCTTCCGGTCACCAAGAACATCACCTGCAGCTACTGAAATAACTGGACTTGGTAGCTCAATAAGTTCTATCTGGTCAACAGAGTGATCTCGAACCTTAAACACTCGAAGGGTACGGTCTCTATTCCCTGTCACGATTTCCTCGATCTCATCACCAATCACGTCACATGTTCCAATCGCAATGGGCATATCGTCGAGCTTGTGATTCACGAACTGTGTGATTTTGTTAGCAGTGTCCATTTGGAGAATTCTCAAGGTGGAGTCACTGCCACCAACCAGAATCTCGTTCTTTTCATCACCTGTCACATCAGTGACGTAGACCGCTGTGACAAAGCGATCGACTGGAAACTGAGCCAAAAGTTCGAGTTGTCCACTCGGTGCATAACGGTAGACTTGGACTGTCCCAGCTTCTCCTGGTTTCTCTCCAGGTCCTATTGCACGGCCAACCACGAGCTCCATTTGTCCATCATTATTTGCATCAGCAATCCTGATAGAGAGAATACTTCCTCCTACGTCATGCTGTGCAAGAAATGCTATCTCACTCTTATTAGCATCATATAGGCGAAGGACACCATCACGACCGCCTGTGCATAACTCAGCGGTACCATTACCAGTGACATCTCCGACTGCGATAGCGCTAGTACTCTCGTCATCTTCTATTTCGAACAGAACTTTAGGTGAACCCAAGTTAGCAACCTTCCTGTTGATTATGGCATATATGGTATTAACTATATTTTTAGTTCCTAGTACAGGTATAGATTGAATCAGGGCCCTTTTTTTACTTTGTTGGGTCAGCCTCCCCCTACTAATAGCGTGTCAACAGCATAGCATTTAACAGATTGAAGGTTTCAAAATCCCTTGGTTCAAACAATGCCAAAGCTCTCGGTCCGAGATATCTCAAAGTCATACCCAAATGATGACTCAGGAGAAGTAGAAGTTCTTGATGCCATCTCTTTTGATGTCCATGACGGTGATTTGTTATGTTTAGTTGGACCGAGCGGATGTGGAAAAACTACTCTGTTGAAAATTATTGCGGGACTCTTGGCACCTGATGAGGGCAAGGTATTCATAGATAATAAAGAGGTTCAGCCAGGACACAACAGGGTTGGGTATATCTTTCAGCAAGAGTCACTGTTCCCGTGGAGAACGGTAAGGCAAAACATCCAGTTTGGACTTGAAATTGCGAATGTTGTTAAATCTGAGATGAATGCTAGAGTGAATGACATCATCGAGATTGTGGGGATGGAGGGTCTAGAAGACAATTATCCTCATGAGATATCTGGGGGGCAAGCGAGAAAGACAGAGATGGCTCGAAGTCTTGTAGTATCACCAGATATTCTGGTCGCTGATGAAGCGTTCTCCAATCTAGATGCCCAAACACGGAATTACCTTCAGGAAGAATTCCTAAGGATACAGAAAAGAACTGGATCAACAATTGTCTTTGTTACGCATAATGTTGATGAAGCTGTCTTCATGGCCGACCATATTCTGATGATGAGTAATATTCCTGCGAAAATCCTGAAAGAATACAGGATTGAGATTCCAAAACCAAGGATTAGGACATCACCAGAGTGCCTGGCATATCGTAGTGACATCCTTAGTCTTCTCAAAGTGGAGCAGGAGAAAGCAATGAGTCAAGCTAGACAGAAACAGTCTGCCTCCCCTTGAGCAGACGCTTCTCGATGAACAGGAAAAAGAATGTGATTAGAAACCCAATAAGGCCAATGAGAAGCATGCTTATTATCACAGCGCCTGTACGACCAATCTGTTGCATGATAAGAACAAGGTAGCCAAGACCAAGACCACCACCAATCATCTCTGCTGCAACAAGACACATCCAGCCAATTCCGAATCCAATCCTAAGACCAGCGAATATTTCAGGTCCAGCAGAGGGTATCACAATCTTCGACAAGATTTGAAGTTCGCTTGCACCAAATGTCTTCGCTGAGTCTATATGAACTGGTTCAGTCCTTTTCACGCCAGTCGTCGTATTAGTGAGAATGGGAAAGAATGCACCAATCCAGATGATGAAAACTTGAGCGCCAAGCATGTTTCGGTAGAACATGAGTATTGCAAGTGGAATCCAAGCAATGGGGGGGATTGGTCGTATGGCTTCAACTACAGGACCGAGAACTGATTCGAACAGTCGATATCGTCCTATAGCAATACCAAGAGGGATTGCTGTTGCCATGGCAAAAGCGAAACCAATTACGACTCGTGTAAGACTCATTCTCACATGGTCAATTAGGAAGTAGCCTTCACTGTCACCTTCAGTGACTAGTTGGATAAATGCAGTAAGAACCTCCTCTAAGGAGGATCTAGAAATTATGGAGATTAGATGCCACAGGAGAATAATGAGGAAAACAGGAAGAATGAACCTAAGAAATATGGCCTGAAATATATGATTCAAAGACTTCTGCTTATTTGGAATTTTCCTTGACGATTCACTCATACTTTCTCTAGTGGACATTCTTCTCAAATAGGTTTGATTTTGTCTTACTTTTCTGTCTGTCGTTTTCTAACAACACAGAAGAGGAGCCTCAACATATGTTGCATTAATGAAACCGTCAAGGAATTCCGGTATATTAGATGGTACATTTTCAATCAAATCCTGTGAGATGAGGAAATCCAAGTACATCTCGATTCCGGTTACATTTACATCATAGTCGAAAATCACTCGATTGAAGGCTGTTGTGACAGGTGTTTCATCCATCTCAAGCCAGTCAATGGCAATTGCGATGGCTTCGGTCGGGTGTGTGGCAATCCAATCCGTTGCCTCTTGGTGAATCTGTATCACTTCTTCAACAATATCAGGATGTTCTGAGAGGAATGTGTTTTCAGCCGCAACAACACAACAAGGATGTCTGGGCCATATATCGCCAGATAATACCAATGGCACTGCTTTATTCTGATATTCAGCCAATGCATTGAAAGGTTCCCATGCAATGAACGCTGGGTTCTCTGGTGTTAGGGAATCGGCCATGGTGGAAATTGATGTTGTTGACAGAGGGGTTATGTCATCGTAGCTCAAACCAGACTGGTTGAGAGCTAATCGAAGAAGAAAGTTTTGAACAGTCGATGGTCCAGGTTGATATACTCCTTTTCCAACCAGATCCGAGATGCTTGTCACATGGCCCGCATCAAATTCCGACTTTGAAACCATGATTGCGGAACCTTCCAAGTTTGCTGCTGCCAGTATTGTAATCATGATGTCCTGGTTCAGGCGTTTAGTTAAAGCTGGAGCTGCCCCTAAATACCCCATGTCGATTTGACCACCAGCAAATCCATCCATCTCTTGAGCCCCATTTCCATATTGTACTAATTCAACAATGATCCCTTCTCTCTCAAAATATCCATTTTCAAGAGCCACTCTGAGCGCAAGCTGGTGAATGTCTTTTGAGAGATAACCAATTCTAACATCAGGCTCTGGAGCGGGATTCCAGAATGCTATTAATGCCACGGAACCAAGGATAATTACAACGATACCAATTGCAGCAGCTTGTTTTTGTTCCATAGCTGGATTACCTCAACGCAACATGGTTTAAACCATATATGAGGGTTGAGTTTTAGGACTCTCTTTCCATCAAATTGATTAGTTCGGATTTGTATTCTGCTGACATGCCACTCCGAGACCGCATCCCTGACCAGCTAAAGATAGGGAACGAAGTGATTGCCATAACTATAGAAGACGACATTGCGGTGTATCCGACAAGCGACTACATCCTCCTTGAGATATCGCATAATGCCGGGAAAGTCAACATACCCAAGATTGCAAACACACTTCGCGGTCTTGTTAAAGATGAAAAACAACTAGTAGCAATTCGTGGTTTTGGATTCAAAGGAATCGGACTTGCTGTTCGGGTTGCACATGAATTAAAGATTCGAGAAAGCAAGTTTGAGTATCAGATGACTTTTGACACATTTGATGCAACGGATCCAAAAACTGAACGACCAGTGACCAGTGTTCAAATCATAGTCATGCCACCTGAATGAGCATACCCGGAGGAAAACATGGTGGATGAAAACAAACAGAATCCATCATTACTCAATGTGAAGTTATCCAAGATTCAGTTTCCTGAGATTTGCCCGGTCTGTTTGGAAGAGCCCGAAGATCTTGTTTTTGTCACAATCACAGAGAAACATGATGATGACTATCTATCGAGTTCTTGGACGAAACAGAATGACAAAGTTTCAGTAGCGCTCGATGCTGCGAGAGGAGCGACGACATTCGTAATTCCCACGTGTATGAGGCACGGTAGTAAGAGTGTACGTTCATTGAAGACGAAATTGATTTCAGCTCTTGGGTTTTTTTTCCTATTTTATCCAATTCTATTCTTCCTTATCCAAATCAATATTGCATTGAGCTTTTCTCGTCCCTTGATCCAGCCACTGTTGGCATTTCTGAGCTTGACAATACTCCTCATTCTTATACTGCTATATGGCTTATTTCCAAGAGCTTTGGAGAGAGCCATTCGTTTTCAACATGTGAGCCATACGCGAGACTCTGTCTTACTGTCGTTTACCAACTCAGAGTATCAAAGGTTGTTTATAGATCTCAATTCAATGAATGTAGATATTCAATCTGATACGAAATCCAAGACCTGAAATTAGTGCATTGGTAACCTTCAAGTGGGGTCATGCAATGTAAAAAAAAGTAGGTTACAGGAGGAATCTGACCTGAGAATGAAACCTGCTACAGTGGTCTTTGTAACAGTGTTAATGTTACTTCTATCAACTATTGCAGGTGTGATGTTTTCGTCAGACAAGACAAGTCCCAAATTCATAAGAGTGGGCCCTATAGAACAGAGCATTAACGCAGAATATCAGACCAGTGAACCTATCATTATTTCAAACAACTTTGAATTTGTATCGTTCGGTGCATCCGGAGTTGGAACGCCCTCGGACCCATACACATTTGAAAATCTTCAAATCGCAGATTCAGGTAGCTGCATTCAGGTTCAGGACACAACAGCCTATTTTGTAATTTTAAATTGTAAACTGGAGTCAGGTGATTCAGCTCCAGCAATACTGTTTAGCAATGTAGAGAATGGTCGAGTGGAACAGTGCGAGATCAAAGGCGGCTCAAGTGGAATCGAACTAATTAGCTCAGAGGGTTGCGTTATTCAGGAGAACATTATATATGACTGCTGGGATGGAATTTTTTTCTACTACACTTCCACTAGCACTGCAATTGACAACACTATTCACAACAATAACAAAGGCATAGCTTTCAATCAATCAAACCATTCCCTTATACTCAATAACACAATCTATGCAAACCAAAGATATGGGGTTGAAATTGCATTTTATTCCTATAATAACACAATCTATGGAAATTCAATAGGGTGGAACGACATTCAGGGATTGCAAGAAGACAATGCATTTGATAGTGGTGTGAACACCACCTTTGATAACGGAGCTAGTATTGGAAATTTCTGGTCTGATTATAATGGATCGGAGACATACATGATTCCGGGAACCGGAGGCTCTGCAGACCAGTTCGCTCAACTTCTGGAGGATGATGAGAATCCCTACGTTAGTGCACTATTGGATGTTGCAATTGATGTTGATTCAGTTGGTAACACCTTGACTTGGACTGTATATGACAGATATCCTTCAGTCTACAGAATTGAACAAAACGAACAGCAAGTGCTCCGAGCTACTTGGGAGGGGAGAGAAATATCATATGGGCTTGACCATCTTCAGGTAGGAACCCACGCAATCACACTCATATTGGTCGATGGCGCAGGAAACACTGTTTCAGACGGGGTCTTCGTGTCAGTCATTTCTATTGTTTTGGGAGGTATAGGAACTGAGTTTGTAATGATTGCATCAGGTATCACAGTTGCTTGTTTTGTCATCATTATAGTGTTCATTAAAAGATTGTCTTAGTAGAGTTCGTAAATTGTCGATTATTTTGCGTTGAGAGTAACCCTATTAATACTCTCTACATCGTAAACTGTGTATTTCCGTTCCAAGCCGAGGTCGACCGGCAAGAAATTTGATTTACAAAGTGTTCTCCTCCCGTTCGAAATCAAATCTGGAGGGCTGTCGATCCATGTGCTTTGCATGTGCTCTCCAGCGATACTTTTCAGCCTCTGCCAGTAAATAAATAAGCACCCCTCAGTGAGCCACCCCTGTAGCTTCTCCTAATGAAGGTGAGATTGAAAATGTCTTACGATTTTGCAAAAGGCATAACTGAGTTTCGCTGGCATGGTCGTGGTGGCCAAGGCGTGGTCACTAGTAACCAGATGCTCGGCAAAGCTGCCCTTGCTGAAGGCAATTATATCCAAGCCTTTCCGGAGTTCGGTCCTGAAAGAACGGGGGCTCCTGTGAGGGCATTCTTGAGAGTTAGTAAGCAGCCCATTCAGGTCTATGCACAGGTATACAACCCCGATGTTGTGGTCTGTATTGACCCAACACTTATCGAGGTCGTAAATGTTGCTGAGGGGCTTAAAGAAAATGGCACTCTTGTCGTCAACACTAGCAATGATCCGCAGACTATTAGAAACAAGTTTGGATTCAAAGGTGGGAAAGTCGTCACCATCGATGCAAGCTCTATCGCGATGGAGGTAATGGGTCGGCCTTTCTATAACATGCCCACGATGGCTGCAGCTGTTAAGGTCACAGGTATTGTAGCTGTTGACACTGTTGTGAAAGAGGTCCTTGAGCGGTACCCTGGCAAGGTTGGTGACCTAAACAAGGTTGCAATTGAGAGAGCTGTCAAGGAGGCTAAGGTCGGATGAGTGAGAAATACAACGAGATTCCGATTGCTGGCAATATTATCGAGCCGGGCAATGCTGAGAAATATAAGACTGGTGGCTGGCGCGCTGAGAAGCCAATTCATAGCGATGAGAAGTGCCTGTGGATAAAGAACGGCACCTGCGGGCGATGTTGGATTTTTTGCCCTGACAACGCAGTTGTATTGACTGAGAAGAACGGAAAGTACTCCTATGCATACAATTACGATTACTGCAAAGGATGCGGGATATGTGCAAGAGAGTGTCCAACTGAATCTATTCATATGGAGAGTGAGAGTAAATGAGTGTTCCAAAAGAAAAGATTACAATAGAGGGTTTGACTGGTGATGCTGCTATTGCGCAAGCACTAAAACAAGCAGACCTTGACGTTCTAGCAGCTTACCCAATCACTCCCCAGACCATCATCGTGGAGGACTACCAGAAATTTGCAGCAGATGGTGAGGTCAAAGCCCGGGTCATTCCTGTAGAGTCCGAACATTCAGCAATGAGTGCGTGCGTTGGAGCTTCTGCAGTTGGAGGCCGTGTCGCGACTGCATCTGCTTCGGCGGGATTAGCCCTGATGTGGGAGATTCTCTACTGCGCCGCCTCAATGAGGATGCCTATTGTCTTCACTGTGGCTAACCGTGCACTCTCAGCCCCAATCAATATCCATAATGATCATTCAGATGGCATGGGAATGCGCGACAGTGGATTCATCCAACTCTACTGCCAGAGCTCCCAAGAGGCGTACGACACAACAATCATGGCTTTCAAGCTAGCTGAGCGACATGATGTATTGCTTCCTGTGATGGTCGGGATTGATGGCTTCATTGTGAGTCACAATGTAGAACGGGTTGAGATGCTACCTGATGATGTTGTGCAGAAGTTCCTCGGAGTACGAGTGCCGTTCATCTCACTTGATCCTGACAATCCAATAACTATGGGGCCGCTAGCTCTAACAGACTACTACTTCGAATTTAAGGAACAACAGGATGAGGCAATCATGGGCGTTCCAAAGGCTTACGAAGAGGTCGAGGCGGAGTTCTCAAAACTTACCGGTCGGAAGTATGGTCTCTTTGAAACCTACAAGACCAAAAATGCAGACATCATCATAATTGCAATGAGCTCCATGGGAGGAACAGCCAAGGTTGTAGCTGATGCGATGCGTGAGAAAGGAGACAAAGTTGGTGTCATACGACTCAAGATGTTTAGACCATTCCCAACAAAGGAAATCGCTAAGGCGATTGGAAAAGCAAAAGCTGTGGCAGTCTTTGAGAAAGCAATGTCATTTGGAGCAGCCACACATCCTTTGGCTCTGGAGGTCAGAACAGCCCTCTATGATGCTAAGGAGAGACCGATGATAGCAGACTTTGTGGTTGGACTAGGTGGTCGAGATGTTCCACCAATAACATTTGTCGAAGGCGTCGAAAAAACAAAGGAGTACCTCAAGAAAGGAAAAGCTCCTATGTACGAAACTTTGGGGGTGCGAAAGTAATGAGTGACAAACCAGCAGTCTCAATCAAAGACATGCTCCAGCGCGAAACTATTCTGAGTTCTGGACACAGGATGTGTGCAGGTTGTGGTGCGCCGCCTGTAATCAAACTCATGGGCATGGCTCTTCGAGGACCCACGATTGTCTGTAACAACACAGGCTGTCTTGAGGTTGCTACAACAATCTATCCGTACACAGCTTGGAAAGTCCCTTGGATTCACGTGGCTTTCGAGAATGCGGCGGCTGTTGCTTCAGGTGCTATAGAAGCCATTAATGCAATGCGTGAGAAGGGTCGGTACAAGCACGAGCATGTTGATGTGATTGCTCTAGGTGGCGATGGTTCATCATTTGACATTGGATTTGGAGCAATCAGTGGTGCACTTGAACGGGGTCACGACTTTGTCTACATGTGTTATGACAATGGAGCATATCAAAACACTGGAATTCAGCGATCAGGAGCTACCTTCCCAGGTCAAGAGACCACAACATCATGGGCAGGTAGTGTGATACCAGGAAAGCTCGAGCGCAAAAAGCCACTTGCACAAATTATTGCAGCTCACAAGATTCCGTATGTTGCCACAGCAGAAGCTTCCAATTACCGCGACTTCATCACCAAGTTCCGAAAAGCTCTGGAGGTTGAAGGCTCAGCATTTGTACACGCATTTTCACCCTGTCCCAGAGGCTGGCGATCTGCAACAGGAGACAGTATCTCACTTTCCAAGCTTGCTGTGGAAACAGGTCTCCATCCGCTCTATGAAGTCATCGATGGTGAGGAATGGATCATGTCAGCCCCTAGCAAGAGAGCTGCAGAAACGGGTTTGAAACCTGTGGACGAGTACTTCAAGACTCAAGGACAGTTCAAGCACCTCTTCAGACCTGAGTGGGAAGACTTCAGAAAGAGAATTCAAGAACAGGTCAACCATGACTGGGAAATCTTGAAGAAGCGTTGCGGAGTTTGAATACCTCTTTCTAGGAGCGCTTTTGCGCTCCTTTTCTTCTCTTTTTGCCAATGCATATATCTGGGTGAACCTTAGTTAGTTTCTGTTACCTCAAGGTGGTTTCTGATGAAGGCGATAATGTACGACCTCAAAATCAGCAAGGTCATCAGAAAGAAGATGAAACTCGCGGGAAAATATGCTATGATAAAATACAGGGAGGACTGGCCAAAACCAGAGATTAAACATCCGAGACAGATAATCGTTAGACCTATTATTTCAGGCATATGTGCCTCAGATGTTAACCAAATAGATGTAAACCTTTCATACTCAGCTACTATTCTTGCGAGAAAAGACAATCCATTTCCTCTGGGTCACGAAGTAGTAGGTGTTGTAGAGGCAGTTGGTAGTGAGGTTGAGGGACTAAAGATTGGGGATAGAGTAGGTCACTCTCCAGTAGTTTCTTGTGAATGTTATGGTTTTGAATACTGTGAGAGTTGTAGAGATGGTAGACCTGAAACGTGTCAGGCAATTGTGGGAATTGGGGACAATTCTGACCTAGAGGAAACATATGGAGGACGTTTGAATTTTGGAGGATTTGGTAGTGGTACATTTAGTGAGTACTTTGTTACATATGCAGGACAACTGCAGAAAATACCAGAAGGCATTCCTGAAGACGCAGCTCTCCTTGCAGAACCTCTAGCAGTAGCGATTCATGCTGTAAGCCAGAAGCAGCCTTCGGATGATGATACAGTTATTGTTCTTGGAGCTGGAATTATTGGACTATTGACAGTCATGGCGATTAGAGGGCTTGGATCCAAGTGTAAGATAATTGTCCTAGCTAGATATCCATTTCAAGAAGAAGCTGCTAAGCGCCTTGGTGCAGATGAAGTGATATCTGAGAGAGGGAAAGCTGAGCTCTTTCAAAAGGTCGCAGATAGTTCTGGGGGACATTTATTAAAACCTGCAATTGGGAACAAAATACTCTATGGAGGAAGTGGACCGGATATTATCTTTGATTGTGTTGGAACAGATTCAACATTGGATGACTCTTTGCGTCTTGTCAGAAATAATGGAACCCTTGTGTTAGTTGGTATGAGTTTTGGGGTTACAAAGAAGACGGACTGGATACTAGCGGTTTACAAACAAGTACACATTATTGGTTCAATGATGCATGGTATAGAACATCGTGATGGAAAGTCAATTGACAGCATGGAACTGGCTTTCGAGCTGATTGAGAAAAATCATTCTCTGCTTGAAGGACTTGTTACACACAAGTATAGCATTAATGAGTATAAAACAGCTTTCTCTATCGCGTCCAATAAAGGACAGAATGGTGCAATAAAGGTTGCATTTGACTTTAGGATGTGAGTGAAACTGATTTTTGATATTGGGCGACCACTGATCATGGCTCATCGCGGAGAATCTGGCAACATTCCAGAAAATACCATTAAAGCTCTAGAAGCAGCAGTGGAAACAGGAGTCGATGTAATAGAATCAGACATTCGATTCACAAAGGACAATGTTCCAATACTATTCCATGATGAGGATCTTATACGTACGACAGGGATTTCTGGTTCTATAAGGGAGAAGACCTTGGATGAGCTATTACAAATTGACCTTGGACACACATTCACAACCGATGGTGGTCGGACCTATCCGTTTCGAGGGAAAGGGTTGAAAGTTGTAACTTTAGAAGAAGCGCTCAAACGATTCCCAGACACTATCCTCAATCTGGATATCAAAGATAACTTTCATGAAGCTCCATCTGAAGTCGCACGGATTTTACTGTCGAATGAAAGAACTGAGAAGATCATGATAGCCTCATTCCGTCCCCCGCAATTGAAGCGGTTCAGAGAGCATACTCCAACGATTCCAACATCTGCCCATCCAAATGAGATTCGGAATTTTGTCATAGGAGTCAAAATGAGAATGATGGGGTTGTTTGTAAGGTCAGTCCAGTACAAAGCATTCCAAGTCCCAGAGAGAAGTGGGTCAATTCACATTGTGACATCGAAGTTCGTCAAAGCAGCACACGACAGAGACATTGCAGTTCATGTCTGGACAATCAATAATAGGAATGATATGGAAAGACTACTGAACATGGAAGTGAATGGCATATTCACTGATTACCCTGCAATTCTCCGTGAGGTCCTTCGTGATCGTGGCTATTTGTAATTCGAGAATACCTATACTAGAATGAAATCAGCCGAAATAGCTTAATATGTGCAGGTCGCTAGGTCGGGTTAATAGTCCAGGGACTTAGGGACCGAGGGCTAAAGAACGACCAAATTTGAGAGTATGTGCAATGACCTGTTCAGAGTATAATTCGGCTGAAGGAAAATGCGGTGTTGATGGTTTCAAGTTCTACACAGGGATGAACAAACCTTGTGAAACCCCCGGTATTAACAAGGACAAGTGCCCAAGGTTTGCTATGTCTGGTTAAACCACAACCAAACATTTCTTTTGACTAAAGATGTTGGGCAGCTTTGGCTGCCCACTACAGTTCTTTCTGCTCTCTTTCATATTCTACTCCTGTCTAAGGCATAATGGATTAGCGTGATACCCCACCAATCCAAAAAAGGTAACAATAGTTAATTATATATTGTAGGTTTGTGAGGTCTTCAGGAGGAGATGACTTTTGAGTAAGAAACCGAACATCCTTCAAGTAGTGAACATCCTTGCGATTGTTATAACAATAATAGTGAATGCCATTGCAGAAATCATTCCAGTGAACGGGGTGACCTCCAAAGAAGTATCAGATTCGTACCCGAGTCTGTTTACACCTCCGGGCTATGTCTTTTCAATATGGAGCGTCATTTATACACTACTCATCGTCTTTATGATTTATCAAGTCAGATCAAGTCAAAGAGAAGCAGCGTATCTCAGACCTACTGCTCTGTTCTTTGTTCTTGGTGGTTTAATCAATACATCATGGCTTATCCTGTTCCACTATTCCTATGGACAACCAGGAATCTATGCATTTACACCAATCCTAATCGGATTATTCCTTGTTCTAATGCTGTATACCTATGTTAAGCTGGATATTGGTGCGGTTAACGTTCCAACAAGTCTTAAGATTGCAGTACATCTACCAATTAGCGTTTACGCTGGTTGGGTATCTTTAGCCGTAATAGCTAATATAGCCTCAGCCCTTAACACGATTATTCCGGGAATCCCTCAGTCAACCCAAGAGCTTTGGACTGCGTCGGTGATCATTGTGGCGCTAGCCATTACATTGCTGATGTTGGTGAATCGGCGGGATGCAGCATTTGGGTTAGTGGTTGTATGGGCGACAACAGGAATTGCTACTAATCAGAGTACAATTCCCATCATCTATTTCGCAGCTATGGGTTCAGCTGTAATCATCATTCTAGCAATTCTACTGCTTCCGATCATCACAAGACAGAGTTTTAGAATGTTCTATCTCAGAAACGAGGATTGAAAAAAAAAGAAGATGTTGAGAATCCATAATGGATGAATGACATTGGAGTTTCCAATAGTCATTCTCACCCCTTTTTTCCATGCTAAGGATAAGAGTTATCTGTTCTCTTAGCTGGACAACGAATCATTCAGTGGTGATGAAAATGGTAAAAGCCTATATTTTAATCAAAGCTGAGGTCGGCCAAGAAGATTCTGTTCTGCAAGACATGCTAGCGCTTTCTGTAACAGAAGAAGCGCACAAGGTCTTTGGACCATATGATATTGTTGCGGAGGTCAGAGGCCGGGATATGGAAACATTAGTTGAAATCATCACTGAGAAGGTCCGAAAGATAAAGGGTATTGAAGATACTCAATCGATTCTCGTCATAGACACAGAAATCGATATGACTGGTACAAGTCTGGGTTCATAGAAGGATTCTTTACATCGTATATTTTCTTTTATGCAATAGAAGAACAACTGGTAGATGGGATTATATTTTAGGAGGCATCTGATTCGATTGAAGACGCTTTCAAGAAAACCATACATGCTGATGTTAAAAGACGATTCTGGCGAAGTAACCACGATAAAATTGGATTCTACTTTAGTCAATAGTGATAATGCACTCATTGTGTTGGATGAGATCAATGACACATGCTGGATTTGGATTGGTCGCAGAGTGAATATGCCAACACGCATGCACGCATTAAGGATTGCTAGGGGACTACAGAAGTCAGGACATCAAGTAGGGATTACGACAATTGGCTTGGCTACCTCTAGGTTTGTTGAGATGATGGAAAAGGATGATACGGATCAAGATGTAGCGAAAAATATTGCTGAATTCAGAAGTGTCCTAGAAGGTCGATGGTCTTTTGATGATGGAGTACTTGCATACAAAGGTGAAGAGAGAGTCGCTGAACCGATTGCAGGAGCTCCTAAAAAGAGGACATTTCCAGAAGCAGAACCTGCTAGACCAACGCTAAAACCAACGCCTAAGCCGATACCAAAACCAGAACCTATTGCAGGAGCACCACGACCAAAGCCTGAACCGATGCCAACACTCGTCGCTGAAACGATAGAAGATGTGTCCCCACCGCCTGCCCCTTCAGCGTCACTCGCAGAAAAGAAAATGGCATATCTCATGCTCTCAGTCACACGAAATTCCGAGCTAGTCTATACTGAACGTTTTGAACGTAATGGAAAGTCTGGCTTGAAAATCGAATCTCCAGGAATCTTGGTCATCGAAGCGGTGCTGGATGGTAACGATTTGACAGTCACACCAGGAGACTTTGGAGGTTCTGACACTGGACGCAAGATAAAATCTGAATATGAAGGTCTAGTAAGTAAGTTATGAAACAAATCTTTACTGAGTTAGATAATTCCTTTTATTTCTCAGTCCAATTTACGGTACCAGTAAGTGTATAGATGTTGGAAACCCAGTTTATTATAGAGCTTCTGAGCAGGGATGTTTTCTGATTCAATTTGGAGATAAGCTGAGCGTGCACCTATCTGATGTGCCCATTTTGCTAGAGCTGTGTTGACCGAAAGTGCGACTCCACGACCACGAAAAGAGGGATGACTAGCTATATTGAAGAGACCTAGCCACTTGCCTTCTACGACACCAAATCCAACACCGGCAAGTTCTCTGTCTATTTTAGCTAGAGCAAAGGCTTTTGGTAGTGTTGTGCGTTTCATCAAGTTCTTTCGAGTTTCCATTGTTGAAGAGTCATAGCCGGACGCTTCGCCATATACAGACATCCAACCATCTGAAACATCGTTGGATATCATTACATCAATTGGTGTATCTTTCTGAATCAGATGGTTGATTGCTGCAGTATGAACCTCTACCTGCAGACCTACTTCAAATCCACGTTCAGAGAGGTCTCGATCAAGTTCGAGGGGCTTACTAGTTTCAGTCATTTGAAACCGTGGTTTTAACCCTCTCTCTCTATAGAATGAGATTGCTTTCTCAATCGAGTCTTCAAGAGGTGGTGGAGGTGGACCGATTGGAAGAACGCTATTAGCACGTCGTGTCACACCGCCATTTGCGCGTAGATTCCATCCACCAAGACGTTCTATTTCTTCAGCAACCCAAGCGTTTGAAGCCACTTGTTCCAGTTCAATGATTTGTGATTGGTCTATCAAGACACACCGCCCCCGATTAATATCAAATCATCGTATATTATAGCTCATAACCCCCAAATAATTCAAACGATTCTTATTGAGCATATGTTTTGGAGGGTATTATTAATATTCAGGGCGATGCCAATTGACAAGTATGAATGATGATGCAATTCTAATCAGCGAAACACACTGGGATAGGGCATGGTACCAGACATTCCAACAATTCAGACTACGGTTGGTAAATCTTGTTGATAATCTTCTGAATATTATTGATACGGATCCTAGATTTACACATTTCACATTTGACGGTCAGACAGTAGTTCTTGAGGACTATCTTGAGATTAAACCTGAACAACGTGAACGGTTGACTCAGTATATTCAAGCCGGGAGAATATTGATTGGTCCATGGTATGTATTGCCTGATGTCTACCTAGTTTCTGGGGAGGCACTCATCAGGAATCTTCTAATGGGAAAGTCAGTAGCGAATGAGTTCGGACCCATTATGAATGTGGGATATATTCCAGATCCATTCGGACATATCAGCCAAATCCCTCAGATACTCTCGCAATTCAGATGTGATTCGGTAATATTCGCAAGAGGCGGGGGAGATGAAATCGATGAACTAGGATCAGAATTCATCTGGGAGGCAGGAGGAGGAAGTGAAGTTCTTGCTCATTGGTTGCCGCTATCATATGGAAATTCAGCCAAACTCCCTTCAGACATTGATGATGCTGTTTCTGTATTGGAAGATGTTGTAAGAAAACTTAGACCATGGTCAAGAGTTGGGACTGTCCTGCTAATGAATGGTTCAGACCATGATGAGCCACAAGCTCACATTCCTGATGTCATCAATGTATACAATTCAAAGAATGAAGATAAAATCGTGATGGGGACACTTCCGCAGTTCGTAGATAGGATTAGAGAAAAAAGAAACATCTTGAAACGATATCGGGGCGAATTTAGAGGGTCTAAATTCCAGAACCTTTTGAGCGGTGTTTACTCTGCGAGAGTCTATCTCAAACAGATGAACGAGTATATTCAACGGTTCCTAGAACGGAGTGTTGAACCATTCTCTGTAGTTGGACTACTACACGGTTTTGCTTACCCATTACTCCAACTCAGACTAGCATGGAAGTATCTTTTGAGAAATCATCCTCATGATGACATTTGTGGCTGCAGCATTGATGAGGTTCATGACGATATGGTCCATCGCTTCAGATGGGTGAATGAGATTGCCGAACCATTGTTTGAAAAAGCACTAGATGGTATCAAACAGATAGCAACATCCGAAAAACCAGGAATAATTGTAGTAAACCCATCACCATACGAAAGGACTGGGATTGCAATTGTGGAGTTCCCACTATCAGATATTCAGTATAGTAGGCTTACTGAAATCGAATTAGGAAGTCTTGGATTTACACCATCTACACCCTTAGAAGCGGCGAAAAATGAGGTTCACATAGATTTTGTCAGGAAACACGGATTCGATCCTCAACCAGCAAGCATTCGAGAGATAACCACATCTCAAGGGAAGCTGATCGAGTATGAGTTTGATTTCTCTGTGCTTGCAATGCTATTCCCTCAGATGAAGAGAGAGCTAGGACATACATCAACAGCCTATAGAATCCGAGTGAACTCTGAAAATCAGATTGTAGAAGTCTGGGCGCGAAAGCACTATGCAAGCAATGCAATGAAGGGATTCCATAATCTGTCTGATGAGCACGGACAAAAAGTCCCTATGCAAGTACTTGATGTTAGCTCAAATAGGGATCCTCTCTCTAGACTTGCGCCAGATCGAGAGAACTTCCTGACCCTAGCGTTCAGAGCTGAAAGTGTGGGAGGTTTGGGATTCAAGAGATATGACCTAAATATTACAGAAGAAGAGCCAGATATAGAAGTGAAGAATGGAGTCAAATGCGATGAGAATAGCATTGAGAATGGACTTGTTAAAGTTGAGATGGCGTCAAATGGAACAATTACTCTGATTGACAAGATATCTGGCGAAGTGTATTCTAGCTTAATTGAGTTTGAAGACAGCGAAGATATTGGAGACTCCTATGACTATTGTCCAGCTGTTAATCACCAGAGTATACGATATTCTGACCTCTCAGTATCGATTGAAACAGGTCACATGGGGCCTCTAATTGGCTCCCTGATAGTAAATGGTGAGTTAGAAATACCAGAGGCTGCAGCAAATGATTCTCTTGGGAGATCAGAAGAGCATGTTGCATGTCCCTTTACAATAGAGATTTCATTGTT
>JBHLQJ010000027.1:0-18290 GCA_048884945.1 Candidatus Thorarchaeota archaeon
ACTGACCTCTATACGCCTGTTCCTGGCTTTACTATTGATTGGACAGGAATTCCAATCATGATCATTTTTTTGGGACTTGGAATATTTCTCTCAACCCTCTCAATAGGTGTTATGTGGGTTTCCATCGCCTATAGAAACTTTACTGGTGCTGCGTTCAAAGGTCTCTCAGAGCTTCTAACTTTGTTGGGCCTGATTGTAGCAAAACTAGCTATGAGAAATCGCGATATTGATTGGAAATGGGCTTCAGTAGTATATCTACTATCAGGATGTGCTTTCCGCTCAATAGGGATGTACTTTGGCAATATAATGCTGTTTACATTTTTCGGATACATGCCTTTTGAAACTGCGATTGTGGCATCAGTGGCATACATTCCTTGGAATATTCTTCAAGCGACTATTAACGTGCTTGGTGGCATTATTCTCTATAGAATGGTTCCCGAGAGCCTTGCAATGCAAGCAGGTCTAGGAAAATACTGGTCAATGAAATCAGACAAGTACGAGGAGATATCTCCAGAAGAACTCGAGGAAAAATGATGAACGACAAAGACATTGAGATAATCCCTCTAATTGACTTCCCAATTGTTCAGGTCGGAGATACTATTTCGGAACTCATTCTCTCAACAATACGGAAGAACAACATATCGCTCATCTCTGGTGACATCATTGTTGTAACTCATTCAATTATATCAATCGCAGAAGGAAAGCTGTACCATATTGATGAAATCAAGGTTTCAGATAGAGCAAACAGGATTGCTGATAGGTTCGGGCACCTACCAGAAAAAGTAGAAGCGGCGCTGCGCGAAGCAAGTGAGGTCCTTAGGGAGGAACCTGTCTTTATCACGCGAACTAAGCAAGGTATTATTACAGACATTTCGGGAATTGATGAGAGTAATGCTCCTCTCGGCACGCTTATTGCACTTCCTGATAATCCTGATGATTCAGCAAAAGGGATAAGCGACTCATTAACCGAATCAAGTGGATTCAGAGTGCCTGTCATTATAACTGACACCCATGGGAGACCTTGGAGGAAAGGCGCAGTCAATATAGCGATTGGTATAGCAGGGATGTCGCCCTTCACTCATAATGTGGGCAAAGCTGACATCTTTGGGCATAAACTACATGGCTCTCTTGTATGTATAGCAGACGAGATAGCTAGTTCAGCCGAACTTGTAATGGGACAAGCAAATGAAGGTGTCCCAGTGGTTATCGTTCGGGGTGTAGATTTCAAAGAAGATAATGGTTCAGCGTCTCGAATTATTCGTCCGGATTCAGAGAACCTCTTTTGTTAGTCTATTATTATTACTCGGCGTTTCTCAACTATTATGATGATGACTGCAACAATACCAATTAGTCCGCCTGCGATACTGAAAAGGACAAGCTCATTTATCCAGGACTCTGTCGGGATGGTGTGGGATGGTATTGTCCGATTAACTATTGGAAAATTATCTTGATCATCTTCATCGATGATATAGGGTCCTTCTCCGGAATAATCGGACCATACGTTTCCTGTGTCTATTTGATTGTCCCAATGATTCGATGTTCCATCACAAATCGCATTCGGTGAATTATTTGTTAAAACATTATTGAAAATTGTATTCCGGTGGGAGGTGAGATCCAAACATATTCCTACTCCAGCGTTATTATTGACATTATTCTGCGTTACCAAACACCCCGAGGAACTATTCAAGAGAATTCCACGAGAATTCTCATAAATGGCATTTCTCCGTATAATACTGTCATCAGCACCCGCAAACAAAATAGCATCAGCATTCTGAAAGATTGTATTTCGATAAAGAGTGCAATTTGGACTATTTACCAGGATGAATGCTTCCTCATTTGCCCATGAGAGGCAGTTAAAGATTCGGCAGTCATAAGACCATTCAGTCCCAAGACCTTTCCTATTCTCCGTAAAATATACGTCATTAATGAAAATACCAGCTGAGTGCCAAAGAATAACTCCGACCCATGAGTTGAAAGAACCAAACCCTCCAGAGATTTCACACTTGGAAGAATCTTGGATTATGACACCGATTGTATTATTGCGATATCTAACATTCTCAAGAGTGCAATTGGTGCAATTCAGCAGGTTAATTGCTGAGGCTTGTCCTGGATCATAGTAGATGCCTTCACCGAAATCAGAACTGATATCGTAAAAATTCCCACCAATAATTCTAGTAGATGTGCAACTAACAAGAAGTAATTGTCCATAATCATTCCCGTCAATTTCAGCGCCGTTAAGATATGCGTAGAATCCAATTGGTCTGCCATTCACGATGTTTCCAAGAAATTGAATTGTACTGAAATCCCATTGAGGATATTTTGGAATAGAAGAAAAAAGTCCACCTCCATTGAAGGAATTATTATTGATATTGCAGTCAGCTGATGGCCCATCAGCTACTTCGGGATAATCATATCCGCTCCAGCTAAAAGCAAAACCATACCTATTATCAAAGACATTATTACTAGAGATATTGAATCCAGTTGCACCTTGCAGAATGATCCCATATCCAATATGACTGATCACATTAGAATAGATATCACAACTAGAACCTCCATGAATAACAATCCCCGATCCATATCTTCCGCTTTCTCCTTGGATTGTATTAGTATAGATTTTAGTGTGATTAGAGTTTATTATCTCAATTGCATTGAAATTATTGACGAGCATATTATTTCTGACGTTACTTGTATTTGCAGATATTAGGATACCAATTTCATTTGATGTGATATTGTTATTCGCCACCAAGTGATTGTTGCCAAAGATTTGTATACCCCTCATAACAAAATTAGATATCTCATTTTGTCTAACAATACAAAACGCTCCATAGACAATTGAAATGCCGCACCATGAAAATGGATTACCAGAAATCGAGGATACAAGAGTATTATAGATGAGACTGGTGTTGTAACTCATCTGAGTGTAAATTCCGGTAGAGAGAATATGCATGAACACATTATGAGAAATGGTGCAATTTCTGCAAGAGATGATATTCAATCCATAATAGCATGAATCAAATTTCTGGGAGTTGTTTAAGATGGTTGTAAAGTTGCTCAAGCGAATTTCAATCGCACTCCATGAAACATTGAATTGATTATCAGAGATTGAACAATTGAAAAGAGAATAACCAGAAATTCCACATTTACTATCGATAATCTTGTTTCCACGTATTATAGAATTACTGACATTTGTCATTGTTATTGGGAAAACTGGTTGATGTGAACCAAATTCGTTAACTGGAGATGCAAAGTAACAATTCTGAATAATGAAATGACTGGTCGTGTTGCTAACCCAGATACAAGCTGATTGGCTTGTCGTTATATTGAGGTTTTCAATGAGAAATGGATTTGAGTATGATCCATTACCAGGCCATCCTTGTATTTCAAAATCAGAGTCTGATGTAATATTGAAGGGCTCATGGAAAACATACGAGATTTGATTTTGTCTACTAGATACAATGGAATAGTAATTTCTACTTTCTTTTGCAACATAATAAGGAACAATTAATGAAAATCCAAGTATAATTATTAAAAAAAGAACCAGAAGTCGCCTATTCATTTTTAGACCCTCTTGTTCCTCCAAGGCAAAAGATACTTTGCGCGAAAGGATATGAAACTTTACACATTCAGAGAGAAACGTCGAAAAACTCTGCAAGACGCTGGAGAAGTGTTTTTTCATTCTTTTCACGAATGATTCCATGGCCCTCATCATCAAAGACTAGCTTCTCATATGGAACTCGATTTGAATCAAGTCTTTTTTCTACCTCAGCGACATTGGCTTTCGTGACATTCGGGTCTCTTAAACCTTGCACAATCAAGAGTTTGCCTCGAATATTCTGCACATAGTTGATCGGAGACCTTTCCCTATACTTCTCTGGCACATCGCTTGGAGAACCTCCTAACATCTCTTCAGAGTAGGGTCTCAAATCAGGCCGAGTTGTTTCATAGTCGACAATCAAGTCAGTCATGCCACAAATTGGTGCGGCTGCTGCGATTATATCAGGTGGGAACTGGGTGATTGCCAGCCAGCTCATGTAACCGCCATAACTAGTTCCATAGACTCCAACTTTTCCTGGGAAGGCGTATCCATGTTCTACCATGTGCTCGATTCCCGTTCTGATGTCTTGTTTATCAAGACCTCCCCACCCATCCTTCTTTATGAGTTCTCGAAAGTAAACGCCATATCCTGTGGATCCTCGATAGTTGGGATCTAGAACATTGTATCCCATGGAACAAAAGTATTGAATTTCAGGATTAAATGCATCCTCGGAATGTGCTGTAGGACCACCATGAACTGTTACAATTGTTTTGCCATTGTAGTCTCGAGCTTGGTACAACCACCCATGGATTGGTGTATTGTCTTCGGAAACCCATCTCAACTCCTCAGCTGGTGTCAATTCTTCTGGTTTAATTGAAGTATAACTAAGCATGTTTGTTATGAGCTTGAATTCTGATGGATTCATTTCATTCACATTGAATCTCACAATATCATGTGGACGTGTTGAACTATAGAAAAAACCTAGCCAATCACCATCTCCAATATTGGTAATTGGCCAAAGGTTTCCGCGTTGTGGTGTAATGTTTTGGAGAACCTCAGTATCAAGATCAAGAAGTGTCGGTTTTGTTCGAGCATCATTCTCTTCAGCCAGAATAACATGATTGGTGTATCTTGGTGCATCAGCAAAGCTGTATTTTCCGCCTTCTGTCGGTTTCGACAACCACTGAATTTTGCTGGATGACATATCATAGAGACCTATGGCAACATGATCGTGGCGAACTCCATCAAGTGTGTCGGTGTCGAAAAGGACTTTTCCATTGCATGTCCAGTCTGCGTTCACCTTGGCTTTTGGGCCAAAGTTCAGAATCTCTCGGTCTTCATTCCCGTCTACAGATGCAATCCACCACTGGTCGCCTGCAGGATCTTCATCTGCACGATTATAGAGCACATATCTACCGTTTGGATCAATAGCGGGCATTACATAGGTAGGTTTGTCTGGTCGAGCAATGATTTTCTTCGAGTTGGATTCAAGGTCTTGAATAACGACTCTGAAGGTCTCGGTTTCTTTTTTGGTATCATAATCATAGTTTATTGAATAAGCGATGAAGTCGCCTCTTGGGCCAAACTGACCACCACGCATGAAGAAATTTGGTTCCACTTCAGTCACTGGTTCTAGATGACATGGGTCGTCGAGAAAAACTCTATAGAGGGTGACTCTTTCATTTCTTGCCTTGTCTTCGCCCACTAGAATCGACTTTGAGTCAGGAGCCCAATCTTTTACTACTGTAACTTCAGGAGTTTTTGTGAGTGGAATAAGATCTCCAGTACCACTGGTGGACTTCAAAAAGACATCATAGTTTTCTTGAATCTTATTGATTGAAAGAGCGAGATACTTCTTATCAGGAGAAACCTCAACAGCTGAAATTTCTGGGAGACTCATTATCGAATCAAAATCGAGAACTCTAGCTGAAGGCATGAATGAACAATGTTGAACGAGGTTTTACATCTTTTTACTTGTCCCTAGATATAAAATCGAAATCCAAATAGTTGAATGAATAGAAGGAAACCGATTACAATGAGAATTGCTCCAACCAAAATCTCAATCTTACGTGCTTGACTAATAATGGTCGAAGCCATCCTCACTCTTGCTTCTCCCGTCAATATTGCTATCAAGAAGTAGGGTAAGGAAATTGCAATGGATAGGGCAATGAATAGTATGATGATTGTAATTAAATTTGATTCTGCACCGAATAAAACAACTGCGCCAAGAATAGCAGGACCTGAACATGGGGCTGCTAGAAGAGAGTAGCTCAAACCAACAATATATACACTCAAAAGATTTGATGGAGCAGCTGGCTGATCTTTCAAACTAAGAGAGGATAGCCGCAGTTTTACCTGTAATTTCGTCGACATCATTACTACACCGATGAGGAGAATAATGACTCCAATTACAGCCTGGAATTCAATATAGAATTCAATAAAAAAACTACCAACCAACCCAGCTATAGATACATAGAATGCTACTGAACTTATAATTCCAAGAACAAGGACAGAGGTCACTAATACACTTTTGCGTCTACTGTCTGCAGAATGAAGGCTATTGATTAGGAAAAGTGGAAGAAGGGGAAACAAGCATGGCGAAACAGCAATGAATAGACCTGAACCAAAGACTCCCACAAGCTTAGCTAGAAGTAAACCTAGCTCAATAGCGCCTTGCACCCCACAACACACCTGCTATAGAATTAGTCCAACAGTATCTGTTATGCTCTCAACAGACCAAAGCCCAACATGGAAATATCTGAAGTATCCATTAGCATCAATTAGAACCATTGATGGAATTAATGATATACTGAAGTAATATAGGAATTTTCGATCATCAACTCCGTGAGCCCATGGGAGAGTCTTATTATCTTTATAATTCGCCATCATGGAGACTGTTTCAGAGGGGTCCACTGTCAATGATACTATGATTACTGATTCAGCTAGACTCTCATAGACAGTTTCGAGATATCCATTCTGTATTTCACAGGAAGAACACCATATCGCCATCAGATCCACCAACACGACATTCCCTTCGAATTCACTGAGAGCGAGCGTTGTACCATCAGACATTTCAAACTCCCAAGTATCTGGTACTTTCACGCCTAATTGCAACAAGTCTGTATCTCTCGTAGTTATAGATAATTCATATTCGGGAAAAATGAGGAAGGCTGTTCCTGCTACGATACCAGCAACTAAAATGATTAGCACTACACCTACAACTGCAAGTTTCTTTGGTTTCATCGTAGAACATCACTTGACTTGTTTGTTTTTCAAGAGTTCATGCAATTTAAAACGTTTGTGCAATGAGCACGCACAACCGAGAGATGGTTTGAACTTGTTCGCCTTGACCACCTAGACTTCAGACTAATGAATCTTACTTTCTAAAGGCTCTCGTTGCTTTAGATCGCAGAATATAACTCCATGGAATAGTCATATTCTGATCTGGAACAGATCGAGAGAATTGACTGACTCGAATCAATTTCCTTTTGGGAATAATGGTCCTTGATTGAGAGAAGCCAGAAATTATCGGAGGGTTGTTTGTGGGAGCATCAGCTCTCCAACATGGGAGGTTCAAATGACTTCTACCCCAACCAGTGCTCTTGAAGTCAGCCAATGTAGACCGACCTTGATTGGAACACAAACACCACCAATTCCCAACAAATTGAAAAGAGTCATTACAGTAGTAGCAATTCTGGCAAGACTTCGTATGGCTCCCTCCAAATTGTGCGTTTAAGTAATGCAGCTAAATATCTATTTTGTGTGAGAATGAACGAACAGGAAACCCAGAAAAAAAATGCGACGTCGCCATGATGTTTCTTGAAGATTATGCTTGCTGGGCATCTCCTTTCTCAAGTTCTTGGATTTTCTCATCAATATGCTTGATTTGGTCCTCAAGTCTTGATTTGAAGGCCTCTAGCCTCTTGATTCTGGTCCCTTTACTTTCTTCATAGGGTGCGCATCCGAATGAATACATAAACGGGCTCATATAGTGACCGTAGTATCTATGATCTCCGTGTTCTCTGCACATCTCTCACTCTTCACCTCCTTTCCCTTTGTCAGAGCTCTTCATTTCATCAAGTTGAGTATTTACCCAGTCTAATTCTTGCTTCAGGTATGAACGATACTGTTTTAGGAATTCGAGATGCTTGTGAGAGCAATGGTTAGATTCACATCTGGCTTTCATGGCTGCAAATCCAATTGGGCTACGTTCGCGGACGGTCCAGTCCAATAGAGGCGCAGCCGCCTTCTCACCAGCTTGACTTACCAAAAAACGCCAAATCCTACCTTGGGCACCCCACTCTGAATCAAGATTCTGGAGCGCCAGAGATAGAATTTTTCGTCCCTTTGTTGTGAGTTGATATTCAACAGTGTCTGGTCCATCTTCCTGTAAGACATGAGTTCCTTGGATAAATCCCTTCTCGACAAGTCTATGGAGAGCAGGATAGACAGTCCCACTTTTAACTCGTATCGAGCCCAAACGATCACCCAGTTTCTGGATGATGACATATCCATGAGCTGGATTATCCTTCAGTATTGCTAGAATGAGTACTTGGACCGGACTGAGTCTTGTACCGTGGGGCTTATGTCTTCCCATGCCACTAAACGCCATATGTAGACACCTACTTATGTAGAGCTCTATATATATTATGTAGAGGTCTACATATAAACCTTGAGGGTCAGGCTAAGCTTTCCATGAATATCATTAGAAACACTATGAACAGCTGTTTACGGGGCCAAAGAGATGACTGATGTATACGAAAGCGAGAGCTAACGATGTTCAATTTCAGCATGTAGAAAGGACTCACTCTGAAGACCATCAAAATCAAGTTGGGTCTGAATTCCCGGGCTCCATGGGGATGAGAGAAATGTGATGGCATGAGGTCTGGATTTCTTGTCGATATTGACATATCCTTTCTTAATCAATTCTTTCACAAGCTTTCGAACAACAGATTTCTTTTCTCCCATATCTTCAGCGAGTCGATCATACTCGGTTTTGCGATGTCTTTGGATTATCTTAAGGAGTTTGAATTCAGGAATGGTATCTATTGCAGCTCGCAGTAGCTCGTTTTCACGTCGTAATGTATTCTCATCGCCTGAGAGTAAACGGCTTATTTCTTCTCGGAGATCATTTATCTCTTCGACAAAAGAAAGCCTCTCAGATTCATATCGAGCAATAACGCCGTTGGAAGCATGCACTAGCTCAGAGCTCAAGTCATTACCTAAGCCATCAATAGCTTCTCGTGACGCCATACGAAACTCTCTGATGATTCCAACCATGTCTTCGGCTTCCAACATCTTGCTATCCACCAAGGATTCTATCTGCGAAAAATAGGCATCAAGTCTTTTTGCCCAGATATCCCGGATCTCTTGAAGAACTCCTGCAATCCGAAGAGTAATCCGTGCTGTGTTATCCTCAGCTGCTGTCATATGTGTCACAAATAGACAGTTACATTCATCCAAGATTAGAGCTAGTGTCACCGTGGTATGACCGGGACATTCAGGTGTCTACCCAGAATATTCTATCTTTAATCTCTTCTATCGTGTTGGGCCAGAGATTATATGAGAGTTCTACCTTAGCCATCAGAGGTACTGTTTCATCAATCAAGAAAGACTCAAGACCATGACAGTAGTATAAAGGTGTAATATCGACGGTCTTCATTTGATTCTCGGTTAGATCTAACCAAAGGAGGTTGTGACATTCTACCAATGGACTCAGATCTATTTTGATTATTCCAGCAGCTCTTAACCAGAGACCTTCCAATTCTCTACAACTTTGCAGAGGAGAAATATCCAATTCATCGAAACTATTGCCTTCTAAGAAGAGTTCCTGCAGATTCAGACAACTAGACAGTGGATAAAGGTCAATATCGTACAAATCGTTATTGTCAAGTCGCAGAAACCGTAAAGCTGTACATTTTCTCAAAGGGGACAAATCTACTTGGTGAAAATCATTTGATTGAAGATTAAGTTCCTGAAGTTTCAAGCAGGTCATTAAGGGAGAAAGATCAATCCGTTGGAGTTTATTAATTTCAAGGGAAAGAGTGTCAAGATTGGAACAATACTCGAGACCAGTTAGGTCAATGGAAGAGATAAGATTAGACCCAAGTAGAAGTTTCTCAAGACTTGGACAATCTTTGAGTGGTTGTAAATCTATTGATCTAATAAGATTAGCTGAAAGGTTGATATCCCTGAGAGTCTTACATTGGTTTAATTGTGAAAGGTCTATCTCAACAATTTTTCTTCCTGACAAATCGATTTCTGTAACATCATCATGGGTTTGAAGGTAGAGTTCGATGCCATTTTCAATTTTGAAGGTTATGTGTATTTCAGCCATTTGATAGACTTCCGGCCTATCTTTCGTGTTTGTTTTCCTATCATTCTGTTAATAAATCGTTAAGTATTATGGAATCCGATTGGCGAAGATGATTCTGAAACCTCATGTGACCATTGGACATCGTTTAATATATTGTTGATTGGATCTGGAAAGTAAGGCAGATGCTTCAGTTTATGGTTAGCAATGAGAACAGTATTATTATCTACGACAAATGATTCCAAGTTGTCAAAGTGAAACAGTACCGAGATGTCGATAGTCTGAAATGAATTTTCATTAAGATGGATGTAGCGAAGGTCTCTTGACCGATTCAAAGGACGTAAGTCAATCGCTCGAAGTAGATTACCAGAGAGTATTAAATACTGTAATTTAGACAAGTCAGCCAATGGACTAAGCTCTATGTTCTTGAGCCGGTTGTTTGAAACGTATAGCCATCGTAAATCTTTACAATTGCGTAGGGGAGTAAGATCGATTTCTGTAAGCAGATTATCTGAGAGCTCCAGAGCTTGGAGATGAGAACATCCTGATAGTGGACTAAGATCAACATGATCCAATTCATTTGAAGTTATACTAAGAATCTTCAAACTAGAACAATAAGAAAGGGGAGTAAGATCGATTTCAGTTAGAAGATTCGAGTTCAGATTAAGTTTCTCTAGGTGTGGACACTGACCCAAAGGTTCGAGACTTATGGATTTTATACTCGTATCTGACAGGTCGATTTCAGAAAAATGGTTATCTTTTTCGACCTGATACTTTTCACCATCTGATGCAAGATACCTTAGGGTGAACCTTGTCACCAACATCCTCTCCATTATTACCTGTAAATCTGTCTTGATGTCTTTTATGCTTATGTCAAAGCATCATAATAAAGGTCACTCGAGAGAGAAATCACTGCAAGACATCCAAAAATAATCAACAATTACCTGTCAAGATGAGCCCATGGGAGAGGATCAGGAATTGTCTGGATAAAGCGCCGGATAATCTCTCGAACACCATCAGGATTATGGACACCATCAAAGACTAGTGCAGGCGCTTCATCATTCTCAGAAGTATAAATTTCAACGTCCCCCATTCCTACTGTACGTTCATCTGGTGGGCCAGAACAAGTCAAATTCGCAATCTCGTCATAAAAAACTCTCTTTGTCTTTCTCGAAAAGATTCCTTTCCTGACTCTGACATTCCATGTCGTAATAATGTAGAGTGTGAACCAACGTCGACTTTCAGCCCAAGCCACCATGAATATGCCAAACACCATCGCACCTACGCTTAACCACCATGATTCTAGATCATAACCAATCCCGCCATACGAAGTGACAATCATGAATCCTGTTCCAACAATAAACACAACTGTACCTAATACATAATAGAAGATGAAAGATGCTCGCTTCGGGTAGAAGATGCTTACTAACCTCTCTCTTTGGCTTGCTGGAAACGGTTCTTCAGGACTAGGCTCAGTCATTAGGCTCACTGCCGTGCTTCAGTCTAAACAACTTATGAACATGTCGAAAACCCAGAACCAAGTAATGCTAGATGATGCGTATGGTGTGGATATTTTATCTGTTTTCAGTCCATCTAAGCTGGATAGATGTTCCACAAAGTGTCGCAAGCATGCACAACATGACCAACCAGAATTCTAATCTCTTCTCCTGTAAGGTCTGTATCGTTGGTTTCAGCAATGACAATTATATCATCGTCATCATCGATTGCGAACTTCACACCATTAGCTTTCCAAGATTCTTTCAACATATCATAGGCGAGTTTCATTCTCTTGGTTTCCTCAACCTCATAGAAGTTTGTGAATGGTGCGACAACATAAGCCCATGTTTCATCTTTGTTGGTGACAATCTTGATTTTAAGGTCCTCAAAGTGGTCGGTCTTCCACCTCATCATCAAGATATTGTCTTCGCGCGTGTATTTGATCTCAACAGAATCAAGCAGTGAAGCAATATGGTCTACAATAGTCAATGTGAGCACCTCTTTGGTGCGATGCCTATTGCTCCATATTAAGGTGTCTAGGGCATTTCTTTATCCCTAAAAAGAGATGAAATATTAGCTGGGTCAGATTCCTGATAACAAGAGTTGCTCAGATTTATTTACTTTCATGAGTATAGCTACTTGAGTAGTCATTAGTGGGGTCTACATTGCATTCCTAGGAGTCAATGGATAGAAGATGCAGGATATTGTAGCAATCGCGGCATTACTAAGAGAGGTTTCATTTGGAATACTGATAGCTGGACTGTTCTACACTTTTGGAATGTTTGCTTTGGGGAGGGTTTTTTCTGCATTATCCGAACATGGTGCCGCTGAACATGATGTAGACCATGACGTGGATCATGATGTGGACCACGATGTGGACCACGATGTCGACCATGACATTGATCATGATGTAGACCATGACATTGGCCACGATGTCGAGCATGACTTTGATCATGGATATGATGTAGACCATGGAGTGGCTGTACATGATTTAGATCATGATCTTGACCACGATTTGGATCATGGAGATGTAGACCACGATTTAGATCATGGCGATCTAGACCACGATGTCGAACATGATATGGACCACGATGTTGGTGATGATGCTGAACACGATGCGGAGCATCACGTAGAACATGAACACGAAATCGATACAGATCATGATGCTCCAGTAGACAAATCAGGATTCTTCGAAACTGAGCGAGGTGCGCCAATGGGTGTTACAATTGGTACATCTCTTGTAACCTTTGGATTTCTAGGTTCTCTTCTCTACTATGAGGGAATCATGCTCCCATTGGTAGGTAAAATAGCCATTCACGTATTTGGAGTAGCAGCAATTGTCTACAGTGTTAGAACAGTTCTGAGAAAGGCATTCGTTGAATCTGGCTTTAGAATCGAACCAAGGCATATTGTTGGGCGAGAGGCTGAAGCAGTGTCCACAATAAATGATGGATTTGGCGAGGTCCGATTAGAAACTGAGATGGGACTTCGTCGCTTTCATGCACGGCCATTTCAAAAAGGGGTCATCTTCCAGAAAGGTACTACACTCTATATTGTGTCTGCTGATAGCAAGTTTGTATACGTAGATCCTCGAAAAGATGTTGTTAAGTGGATACAGGAACAGAGTAAGAAGAGCCAAGAAGGAAAGAAGTCAAAGGACTAGTCACCCGCACTTGTTATCTCCGATCATACAATATTCTAGATTGATTTCTTTCTGTAGATGATTATAGCGACAACGATTATTCCTATCCCACTTCCACTGGCCACTAGCCAAAGAGGTATGATTAAGGGAATTGGTGCATTCTCGGGATTGAAGATAGCGACAGCAACTGAGGTTGGCATATCTTCCTCTTGAATCCAAAGACCTCCAACGTAGAGAAGGTCATTGTTCCCCATCTCCACGTCAATATCACCATACACACCACTCCAGAGGTTCATCCAATGTACACTAAGAATTGACTGGTTCCACTCCTGTACGCCCATTGGGCTGAATTTGAATAGAATCCAACGAACATCAAATCTGAATTGTTTAACTATGACATAGATATTGCCATCTTTACTAACAGTGAGACCCTCAGCTAGAACCCGTTCATACCAAGAGGTTCCATATTTCTTCTCAACGGAAGAAGTCCAAGCCACAGTGCCATTTTTGAAGACCTTGCTGATGTTGAAAAATCCAAGTTGAGAAGAACTGAAACTCGTGATGAAGTAGTCATCTTTCATTGCGATTGTCCAAACTATGTCATCATATATCCAATCGGTCAAGTTGCCACTATGACTCCATTCTGTTATTCCCCCATATGGCATCATCCTACGAGCGAAAATCCTATCATCTGAATCGACAAAGACCTCGGATTGTCCTGGTCCCATATTCTCATGAATAGTAGTCCAAAGGACCTCCCCCTCACTATCGGTTTTCATAATGAATGGGTCAAATACAGTACCTAAGTGTATATCTTCTCGTCGTCTATCTCCAACGATGATTACTGATCCGTCTGAACAGACCGCAAGTCCCCATGGAGTTTCATCTCCACCGAGATCTATTGTGGTGTTCCATATCTTCCCACCAGCACTGTTCCATTTCACTAGAGCTATATCATGTCCTGCACCAGCCCATCCTACGGTGTAGATATTGGAATCACGAACCGCTACTGCTGCACCCCTCATATTATCAATTGTGCTTGACCACTCAACTGAACCTAGAGGATTGAACTTCACAAGGCAATGTCTTACTGTTAGAGTTTCATAATTGCTGATTTGACCTATAACATACACTGAGTCATCATTACCAATCGCCATATCCGGTTCATTAACAGAATATTCAGCTCTCCAGTGACCAAAGCCAATAGATGGATAGGCGTCATATTCGAGGTCAACCTCACCAATGACAGTTTCAAAGTGAAGAGAAAACAATTGTAATGTCATGGACCCATTTAGATAGGACCATGGGCCACTCTCGCCGCTTCCGTAGAACTCAATTCTAGGAGAAATGCCTATCGCTACTCTGAGTTCATCAGATAGGTCGTCTTGACCTCCACCATCGTCAATCATACCATCAAATATCTCTCGAAGAGTCAGATAATCGAAATCGAAATTGCGTGTCTGAACATCATCCCAATTAAAACCGCGTGTGCTTCCAATCTTAATCCAGTTTCCGGAGGAATCTATTATCCAGCAGTACAATTCAACATATTCGTCATATAGGAAATTCCCAGTATGAGTCGAATAGAAATTTACACTCATTAAAGCATCGAGGGGGAGCTCATTGTCTGTCCACTCAACATCCTGATATACGTAGATGAAGTCATAGCAATCAGGAAAGTCATCACTCTCCTCAGTCCTGAAGCTCAGACTTGTGTTAGCGACATGGTCAAAAGTCAAGTTGAGATAGTTCCTATCTTCCAGCCCTGTACTTGAGTGATAGATTGAAGAGAACTCACCTGAGGTCCCATTTATAATCACTGTAGGAGTATCATCAAAGTCTGGATCCAGTACCAGCTCATTGATTGATATCTCTGCTTCTGTGTTGTTTCTTATCGGTCCAGATATTGGAGTCATCTGCACAGCGATTAGAGGAATTTCACCTAATATTATAATGACGAGTATAGTGGTGAATATTTTGAAAGAGCCCATCCTAACTCCACATCATACCCAGAGCCGTTCCACCTAATAAACACAATGATTTACTGCGCACATTTATATCTCCTCAAAACAAAGAGTACACAAGTGCGTTCGTAGGAAGGCCACAAACTGTCGGAGAGAGACACGTTGAGAGTGGAGTTCACAGACACTCAGGTCAGTGCAACGAAGCAAAAGTGTTGAACTCACGACGCAAAAGATGGGACCAACGAGGGCATGTTCACAGATGATATGTGAGAAGGATAACAGATGCAAGCAAGTATAATGGACTGGTTCGCGAGTAATCCCGCAGTCTCATTAGGTCTATTGTTGATAATGGTCATACTTCTTCTAGTGATATACATTAGAAAGTATGTTCGGATATTTGACCCAAACATCTTCTATGTTCACTTGAGGCGCGGTAAAGCCATCAAGCAGGGCGAGGGTGGTATGGTCATTCGAATTCCTTTCTTTGATCGTATTCTCGCAGTTGATAGGACTGTACAGCAGTTGAATATCTCAGCTGAGTCAGTTCTTTCAAAAGAGAAGCAGAAGATTCGATTGAGCGCTGTTCTACAGTGGCAGGCTGAAAATGCTATAGCCACCATTAACAACGTGACATGGAAGGAGATACCAAGCAGACTAACAGCCATCATCGAGTCAGTCATACGTACCGCTTGTGCGCAACTATCAGTTGAATCAATTCTGGAAGAACGTCAGTTAATTATTGAGGCAATCAAGAAAGAGCTAATAGACATCGTTTCAGAATGGGGGCTAAAAGTGGTAACGGTCGAATTGGTCGATGTTACAGTGGTTAATGAGTCATTCTTGAGAGATATGTCGAAACCTCGTGAAGCTGAAATGCATCGACTGGCACAAATCGCCCTTATCGAGGCGGATCAAGCAACAGGTACCAGGGATATTGAGAGAAGCAAGGTTCTTCGTGAACAAGAGATTGCACGTGACAAGTTGATAGGTGTACAGGAACAATCACAGCTTAGGGATATCCAAGAAGCTGAGAAACAGCGTGAGCAGAGTGTTCTTGAGATTGCACTTCAGAAAGATTTGATGCAAAAGAAATACGAAAAGCAACAAGCTGAAGTTGAAGCTGCAAAGGACCTTGAAGTCGCAAAACTTGGAGCTGAAGCTGAGAAACAGCGTAAAATCAAGGAAGAGGTTGAGGTCCAGGCTCAGAGGATTATGCAGGAAGCTAAGGCTGAAGCCGAGAAGATTAGCATGGTCGCTGAAGCTGAGGCGGGTCAGATTCTGAAAGTCACAAGTGCTCAGGCTGAAGGTATTAAAAAGACTCTCGAAGCTGCTAGAGATTACTCACCACAAGCTTTCGCAAGAGACTTCCTACAAATACTACCAGAGATTTACAGACAAATAGAGATCGGAGACGTCACACTATTCGGCGGCGCTGGTGGAGCAGGAGTAGAGGGAGAGGAAGGAGCTGGTGGAGCCCAAGCTTTCCAAGTATTTGGTAATGTGTTGTTGCCTATGATGCTTATGGCACGAATGATGGGCTTTGACTTTAAAGGCCTAATGAAAGATGCTCTAGGTGACATGGCAGCCACTGACGAAGAATCAAAGAAGTCAAAATAGAGATAATCAGGGGCGTAAGATTCCCCCTGTAATTCTCCCATTGGGGCTTCCGTAGTGAGCCTCAATGGTATTACTTTTTGATTATTTTAAACGCTTGATATACCAGATTAGCTTATCGCCTTCTTCAACAAGCTCTACGATTTCATTGCCAGTTCTTGACGACCATGCTGGAAAGTCTTTTTTCGTGCCAATATCAGTTGCAATTACTTTCAAGATCTCACCAATGTTTACCTCTTGAATTTCCTTCTTGGTCTTTAGAATTGGCATTGGGCATCTAAGTCCGCTCGCATCGAATTCTCTGGCTACTCGATGGTCTGTCATGATTCATTCGCCTCTGTTGCGATTTGCCTTCAGATTTATGCATTCCTATAGAACAATTATGAGAACAATAAAGAGGACTTACTTGCCATTCACTGGAATAGATGCAGCAAAAGCATCTACCTTTTTCTGCCAGCCCTCTTCAAGAGGACCTTTTATCCCCAGCACATAGACTCTCTCCTCTGCTATCTTCTTAAGTCCCTTTTTCTGCAAAATCTCTCTCATTATTGGAAGAACCTTCTGACAAGCTCCTTCTTCTATAGAAACCTTCCCAGTCTTCTTGTCTGGCTGGGGTGCCATCTCTGTGGTTAGAACAGCACATTTTGTTCCTGGAGAAAACTGAGCTTTACCCAGGAAGTTACGTATATCTCCTATTGGCTTGCCAAAGCGGCCTGGCGAGCTGAACACATACAAGTCAGCCGGGGGGATTTCCTTTGGCTTCACCTTTTTGACATGATGGATATTAACTATAACACCTTTTGAAGCCATAAATCTGCTGAATTCTTCAGCGATTTGAACACCATTTCCATATTTCGAAGCATGATAGTATTCTATTTTCATTCTTCAAAATTCACATCCATATTCAGTTTATTCTTATTTGAGTCCAAAGCCCGATTGCATAAGCTCCGAAAGCCTAGCGAGGAATCGAGTTGCAGGAGCTCCAAGAGACACCTCCTCATCGAACATCACTGTCATGTTGAGGAATTCACCCAGCTCAGCTGGATTAGCATAATTTCTTGGCTTTACAGAAATTCCCCCCAACGCAAAAACAACGGAGTGTAGACCAATTGGGATAGCCCACCCTCCACCTTTCCCAAACATACCTACTGCCGTAACGGCAACTGTGCCCATGAGACGTTTCCTCAGAAAGGGGTCGGACCTAATCTTTCTCCAGTATAATTTCCTCAGTATGTTTGGTAAGTGTGAGAAAACTCTGACTGACATAGGAGGTTTTTCGTCCGATTCACTTTCCCCACTAATTTCACCTTTCTGGGCTTGCCGAATTTCATCATGAATCTGTCTGAAGGTTTTTTCATTTGCCTTCCTCACACAATATGCAGTGGCATATCTTTCAGATTTCACCTGCCGTTCAATAATCATTCCAACGTCAACATCTTCGAAGACAATCAACTTCTTCTTACCTTTCTTCATTGCTTGGACTTCTCTGTGCTCGTCTATGGCTTGAGCAACGCACTTTATCACCCATCCAGTGAATGACAATTTCTCTCCAGTCTTTACTTCATTCTCTGTGATGAATTTCCGAGCTTCGGTGATATCGATCTCGACCAGCCCGTAGATGCGATGCTTTGGTGCAAGATTATTGAGCAGTTCTATGGGTCTAGTAGACCTGCGTGTTATTTCCTTGAAAGCGACAGCACCTGTAGAGTCTTCGGGATTTGCGTC
>JBHLQJ010000028.1:0-18256 GCA_048884945.1 Candidatus Thorarchaeota archaeon
ATAGTTGTTTTAGCCATATACATTCGAAGAAAAGAGTCCTAAGTTGAGGGTAAAAGAAGTTTACAGACATAATCGTCTAGGAGCCCCTGAGGGGCTGCTTCTTTTCTTTTTCTTCACTATCAGATGGAGAATTCTCGCGATAATAGTTGCTTATTAGACTCATCTCGTTGGCGCAGAGAATCAGGCTTTAGTAGCCAGCCATCGACTGAAGATAGCGACAAGAAGGATTTCCAATGAAAGTAATCAAGCCGGATAGACTGCATGTGGGAGACACCGTAGGAGTGTTCTCGCCATCCTGGTTGGTAGACAAGCGCCAGAAGTTCGATCAAGGAGTTGAAAAGCTCAGATCTTTAGGGCTCAAGGTAAAACTCGCAGAGCATACATTCAGTCAACACTACTATAGTGCGGGTACTCGAGAAGAGAGACTCGAGGATTTTCACTCACTCTGGGCAGACCCTGAAGTGAAGATGGTACTGATGTCTCAAGGTGGTAGCACAGCGAATCAGCTTCTCGACGGTATCGATTATGACATGCTTCGTCGTGATCCCAAGATACTGTCAGGGATTTCTGACGGGACCACCCTTTTGAATGCGGTCTACGCGAAGGCGGGCATTGTCACCTATCACGGACCTGATGTCATCTGGACCTTCGGTCTGAAGATGACTCCCCAAGTGGAAAAGAACATCATAAGTACGTTCTTCGATGGAAAACCAATAAGATTGGAGCCAAATGAGAATTGGGAACACCAGTTGAAACCCGATCTCAAGTATCCTGGATGGAGGTGTCTACGAGAGGGAAAGGCTACTGGAAAACTTGTAGGCGGCCACATTAGAGTACTTGCGAATACGATTCTCGCTGGCTACGGTCCAGACTTCGAAAACACCATTCTCTTCCTCGAGGGCACGGACAACGTGGCGCGTACCCATAGTTACATCACCGCATTAAGACTGCGTGGAATCTTTGATTCGGTGGCAGGTGTAATTCTTGGATGGTTTGATGAGAGTGAGCTAGAAGAAACAGAACTCAATCGTCCGATCAGCGAGATGTTTGTTGAAGAGACCAAAGACTATGATTTCCCTGTTATGGAGATTGGCGAGCTTGGACACAACTTAGAGAATTACGTGCTACCTATTGGTTGCCAAGCAACAGTTGATGCGACGGAAAAACGAATTTCGATAGATGAGTCGACTGTCGCGTGATATGCGTGGTGAAACCAACACACAACTGAGCTCTATGTATTAGTCTTCTTCTCGATTCGTAATTTAGTATCCTCTTCATACTTCTGTATGAATTTCTGTTGGATGTTGAAGTAGCTTGCCTCATAGACCTGATAGTTATTGTCTGAATCGAAACCCCACCCATCCCAATCGACAATCAGTTTCAGTATCCTATCATAAATCTCTATGATTTCAGGATAGGGGCAGGGTATGTCGAGATTCCCATTTTTAATGGTATCCTCGTATTCTTTTGCCATTCTTTGAGCTCTCTCATGCATCGCATTAATTTCATCAAAAGGGTCTGGTTTTGTTCCTTTCATCATAGTTCAATGCCAGCCAATTCTTTTGCTTGCATCATGTCACATTCGGGCAACTAATACTTTTTCAAATAAGTGACACTATTTTGGTCATTAACTTGACTGGTCTCACTGATTCAACCACGAGAGATGGTCGAGAGACCTCAGAAGGTCTTCTCTAAGAGAGTTAAAGCCATATATTCATCTTCAATTGGTCGGACCCAATCAAGCGAGTAGAGGGTTTCAACAAAGTCCATTGAGTATGTCATGAAGATAGTCTTACATCCAGATTCAACAGCTTTCTGAATATGATGTGACAACTGGTCAAGGAATGTTGATTCATCTCTCGCATAGATTGTAACAGCCCATTCCAGTCCATTTATGTCCTCACTGGTGAAACCAACAGACAGTGAAACAATTCTCTCTCCTTCTGATTGAATCCAAAACTGTGCAAGTGATGATATCTTTTCTATCGCCTCGAGAGAAATATCCATAGCTTTCCAATCATAGATTATCACATTGTGTGGAAGTAATTCGGCTTCGATAAGGCGGGGGTACAAGTCCTTGATAGAAGCGTTTCTAATTGGGCGGACTGATGAACTCCATGTTATTTCGTCTATTTTGTTTTGCCAATGGATAGCAAGATCAAATTTTCTCTTCATACCAACTGTTTCTCCTAGATGAAGAGATGTATCGTTGCCCGCAGCAGTCGTGTAACGAATACGCTCTACAGGGATCTTCTGTGCCAGTTTGACAACATGATGTGTTAGAACAGATGCGAGTCCCTGACCTCTATAAGCCGGATGTACACGTAGTCCCTCCATCCATCCAGTTCGTCCATCCTCAATCACCCTAAGATTTGCTAGAGCAACAACATGTCCATCTTTCTCGACAACAGAAGTATGGGAGTTACTGTCCTTTAACCATGCATCAAAGAAGTAGGGAAGATAGTCATGACCGTCCCAAGTGTGTTTTGCAATCTCAAGGATGTCTTCCTTGTCAGAACCTCGGAGAGGCCTAATGCTTTCCATCACGTGCTAATATGACTACAGTAATCTTTTGAATTCGATGCTCAGTAGTATTGAGTGGTATTGAAGATTCATAGTTCACTTAATCTCCAGTTGGAGTCACAGTCTTTCCTTCAAACATTAAGATGGACGTACGTTCTGGAGCCCTAGTTCGATGAACAACTCCTTTTGGAACCATAAAACCTTGGCCGGGTTGCAGAGTATGGACCTTGTCTTGAGTGTCAATGTGCAAGAGCCCGTGAATCACATAGAAGAACTCGTCTTCATTATCATGTTTATGCCAGTGAAACTCGCCATGAATCACACCTAATCTGACGACACAATCATTCACCTCGCACAGGGAGAAGTTCTGCCATTTCTTCTTGCTTGCTCGGATTAGATTAGGAATGTCAATCAATTCGAGAGGACTGTATTCAATATCTGTACTAATGGAGTATTTTGCTCCGTCATCCATGAAACTAACCTCCAGCTGCGTATTGAGCGCTATGATAACTCAATCTTCAACAACTTTCCGGGAAATCCTGTAAACGACCTGGTGCATATAGTCAGGACAACCGGTTGTCATATGATCTTCCGTTGAACCAAAGAAGCTACCACCAGATTCCATTACCATTATCCACGGAAAGAGATTATGGAATGAGCTGGGACACATTTTTCCTCTATCTTCAGGATATCTGTAGGTATCACCTACTTTTTGATTCATTGAGCAATTCCCTTCTCCTAAGATATCAATTACTTCGATTGTCACCTTGTATCTTGTCACGTCCATAACCACACATAGACACAGGTCAATTGGGTATTAGAAGTAATTCACGTACGCAAACACCTAGACAAGTAATACTGAAATCTAGGGAAGACAAGTCCAGAGATATGTCACCTGAGACCAGCGACCATGTGCCAATGACAGTGTGGTGCACACTGATTCCACCCAATGAGATTGGTAAGCTGGTGGAGTTTGAGGAAGAGCTTCGCATGGTCAATGAGACCTATGAAGACTGGCTTGTTTCTATGAGGAGTAAGTCGCTCGTTGGCAGCAACATAGGAATGGTTCTTGACCGAATCAGAATTCTCATGATCAATATTGGTATTGCTTGCGCGGTGAATCGGGAACTTGCTGAGGAGATACAAGCAATATTGTCAACGAACCTCAGGAATAGAGCATTAGATATTGTGTCTGAGCTACCTGATGACCCACCTGAAAAAATGATAATGAAAGATATTCTCTCTACATTCTTTGAAGAGCTGAAATTCACACGAGATATCTTTCCTGAGGAAGAGATTGAAAGGGTGGCTCTTGAAAATGTCAAGCCATTTGGAGGGAGCAAAGTAAAGAGAGGTATGTTCGGGAAAATTCTAGGATCGACAAAGGGATTATCCAAGACTATTGATATACAGAGTACAACTAAAGACGCATTATTTGAAAGTACTAATATACTCAAACGATTATACATGCGGCTTCTGAGTCCTGACCCTTGGGGAGAGTATTAGAGTCGTATAATCCGATTCTCGTGTTTTCTGAATCTTACAACTGATTCCTTCATGACTTTCCAGTCAGTATGAAAGAGCTTCACTGATAGTTCGCTCTTATTCACTTCAAGCTCAATAAAACTGGCATCAGTCCGACCGGCCCACCCTCCTGTGGCTCCTGAGATAGTTCCAGGATTCAAGAACAATCTGTCTTTGTAAATCTCGATGGATGCTGTGTGGGTGTGTCCATGAACAGCAACATCTGTGCTGACCTGTTGTACAATTTCCCAGAGCTGTTTGATGTTGCCACGAGGCCTGAGTTGTGTTCCATGAAGGAGTAATATATTGAAATCGTCCAGTTGAATCTCTTCGTGAAAGTTGTATTGGCTACTATAGTCCATGTTCCCAGTAACAATGAAACTTCTGGGTAATGGAGGAAGGGCAGATCTCATCTCTGGTTCTCGTACCAAGTCACCTGTTACCAGAGCTAAGTCATAGTTGCTCTGTCGTATATGTTCAAAGAACACTTCAGGAATAGAATCTCTTCGGGAGGGGATATGAGCATCTCCAAAAACTAGAACTCGCTGACTCATTTGGACCGAACTCTGGTGAGATTTTCCAAGATTTTCATGTAGACTTCCTTCTTGGGGCTTTTGGCTAGTTTTGAGAGCCGCTCTACAATGAGTTCAGGCGTGCTACGAGCGAGAATACCAAACTTTGGGGTTCTGTCTACAATGAGCTCCAAGTTCTCATCGAGTCCTCTGGCTTCAATTCCGTCAACTCTGATAGGGGCATTTGTCACATCATTAATCTCTCTGGCAATATGACTGCAGAGTACTGTAGAAGTCTTGGGATCGCTTTGGAGGATTTCGATGAGACCTGCAATGACATTTGCAGCACTCCCAGGCTCGGTAATTGCCTCAACTTCATCAAATAATGCCAACTTTGCCTTGTCTGAAACAACTATGTCCGCAAACTGCTTCAGGGTCGTTTCAAAGGCACCAGCACTCACCATCCCTCTACTCTTATAGAAGAAGTATAATTCCTCAAAAACAGGAAGATATGCCTTCTTGGCAGGCACTGGTAATCCTGACTGAGCAAGTATGACAATTTGAGCCAAGGTCTGTATTGTCGTAGTCTTCCCACCACTATTTGCACCCGAAAGGATGGCACAATTCTCTCCATTTGTGCCAGCTGGCTGATATGGCGTCTTTCCAATAGCATAATCTATCGGTTCAACAGCACCATGTTTTCCTTTTAGATAACTCTCAGTCAAGAAGAGATTGGTAGCTCCTTGCACGCCAACTCCAGTATACTCAATCGATATTTCAGGTGTGTGCAGTTCATAGTCAGTAGAAAATAGACCTACAGCAAGAAACAGGTCAAACTCGAGAAGAGTCTGAACAGCTTGTGTCACTACCTCCTTAAGTTCATCAAGCTCGTTTGCTAACTTCTTGATGAGGCGGAACTGCTTGTCAGCAAATATGCGTCTGAGTTTGTCTTCAAGGTCATTGATTTGATTGGAAACCATTTCTATTGGAAGAGCTATGTCCTCGCTGATAATGCCAGTCACCCAGTCAGCCTCTCGGACAGTGAGCCCTAGCATTTGCACTAGTTTGTCCTCAGCCTCCTGCACTGTTGCAGTGAAGGTTTCGACTATTTCAGCAGGCAGCATATTTCGTAACGCACCACCATCAGCACCTTCCATGTCAGCAGACTGCAAGATACTGATGATTTGTTGACCACCAAGCGTAACCTTGCTCTTTGAGATTCGTGATGTGATCTCCTCATTTAACCAAGATTCAGTTTCTGCTACTGCAGTTGGAAACAACTTCACTGCATTTCGATACCGATCAAGCTCAGCATTAATTCCCGTGGCTAAATCTCCATTCTCATCTAAATTCCTCAGGATCTCACCTACTTTTGTGAGCTTTTCAAAATCAAGTCCAGAAGTGAAAGTCGTCACTGAGTCATTTTTTGGAATCTCATTGAATGCTTCTACAATTTGGCACGAGGCATCAATCACGCGATAGTTGCGAGAGTAAAAACTCACAGTCTTCTCTGGAAGCACATCCTCTACCGACCAGTCCTTCCCCAAAATCTCTACATTGTCTAACATGTCTACCGATTCATCATAAATTCCTAGGGGTGAGATGTAGAGGACTAAGTCATAACCTTGAGCATAATCTGCTGCGTTCTCTCCATCAGAGATCAGATACACAGGACACCATCTGTCCACACCGTCCTTGATTAGAGTGTCAAACACATTATCATCATTTGTGATAATCACTCGTCCTTCCAGCCGGCGGGGCTTGACTCTCCGATAGAGACCCCGTACTTGGCTTAGCAGGTTCCTCAACTTTTCACGTTGATCATTTGTAAGTTGTCTAGCCATCTGAGCGGCATCTGCAAAATACTTCTGCCTCTCAAGAATGACAGCCAATTTCTCTGGGGGTAATGGAAAATAGAGGAATAGTTTGTCTTTTGCATAGGTTGTGTTTGCATAACTTCGAATGATATCAAGACTTGATTCGTATATCTTCCGAATGTCTTGACTACGTAGTAGCATATTGGAGCTTGCACCAAACTCTTTTTCAAAAGCACCTTTGACGAGATTTACTGCTTGTCTAGACCCAATGCCTGGTACTGCAGCCACAAGGTCAACTCGTGAATCATGAATCACTTTGAGCGCGAGAGCTTCACTTCCAAAGTGTTCAATCAGTGCTTGCTTAACTTTGTCGCCTACGCCGGGTATTTCTGAAAGACTTTCTAGGGTCAATGCATCGTCCCCCAAATATTGACTGTTTCCTCTGCGATGATTAAGGCTTTCCTTAAAGTCTTGACTCTCGGACTCGCTGAAGTATAATGTACGTGCCATGAGACTTTACTCCCTATTACAATCTCATATGTCAGGGGGATAGAAGTTCTCCTACATTTTTCTCGTTTAGGAAATTAGTAGCCACGTTCAAGGTCTATTATATTCAGTGGAGTTTCACCATGAATGAATCGTAGGATATTTTCTGCCGCAAACAGGTACAATTGACGCTCAATGTGTTCAGAATAGGCTGCTCTATGAGGAGTTATTACAATGTTATCGAGCTCATGAAATGGTACATCCGCTGGTGGAATTACTGTTCCGCGCCATTTTGAGGGGTACCTCCACCACACATCGATTCCTGCACCATGGATTCGCCTTTCCTTTAGTGCGTTGTAGAGTGCTTGTTCATCAACTATCTGGGCACGGGATATATTCACTAATATGGAGGTTGGTTTCATCCAAGAGAGAAACTCTCTATTGACAAGACCTTCGGACTCATTTGTTAGGGGCAAAGATAGTATGACAAAGTCAGCCTCCTTGACATGAGGTTGAACTTCATCAATTTTCACTACTTGGTCCACAAGATCGCTGTTTCTTGAAGCCCCACTACGAGTGGCTGCAATGATTGTGACTTCAAACGACTTCAATCTCTTGGCTATATCAGCTCCAATGTGGCCCAATCCTATAATGAGTACTTTCTTTCCTCGAATCTCAAGGTTTGGAACAGGACCACCCCACCTATGGACCCAGTTCCCAGTTCTGAGTTCTCTGTCACTGGGAATAAGGTTCTTAGCGACTGCGAAAAGCAAGGATATGGCAAATTCGGCCACTTCTGTAGAGTTGACATGATTATTACAGACAATGATATCTCCACGCTCTCTCACAGCGCTCAAGTCGACTCCATCGATTCCAGCTCCGAATGTTTGAATCATACGAAGATTCGATCCCTTCGCAATGAATTCACTAGGGACACGAACAGATGCGATGATTTCCACATCCCCTCCATGTTCAAGCATTGACTCTACAGATAGTTCTGACTGAACAACCTCGGCTTTGTCACCGATTATTGCTTTGAAAAGCTTCACAAGTTCATCAGGATAAGGGACCAGTACTTTCATCTACTTGACTCTCAAGTGATTTTCACGATTTTCTAAAAGTGTATCTGGAAAATCATGGACTTTTGCTCTAATAGGATCTGGCTATATAAACGACCTCTTTGGCCACCTTTCCGCATATTACACAGACGCCTTCAGGTTTTTCATCAATGTCGATTCTAGTTCCACGAATTACGCCACGTGTGTTTTTCTCAATTTCTTCAGCACAGGAATAGGCGTCCATCTCTATGGAACAGAAGGGAACTCTTGCGATCTTTCCGTGGTTCAGAGCATCATCTATCTCACCCAAGCGCTCTGCGTCGACGATAAGACCTTCAAACTTAGCTTCAGCCATCCTGAGAAGGTTTGCATCAATCTCTTTTCCTAGAGCTACAACTCTCTTGTTCAGTTCTTTCAGATTAACAGTTTCACGTTTCATAGTGTCTCGACGGAACAAGACTACACTGTTTTGTTTGATGTCGCGGGGACCTGCCTCAATTCTTATGGGAACTCCTTTCATTTCCCAGTAGTGATATTTCCATCCCGGGGTATAATCGCTGTCATCGAGATGAACACGAATGCTTGATTTCTTCAGCTGTTTCTTTACTTCGATGCAGTACTTCAACACTGATTCAACATTCTTACCCTTGACAATAGGTACAATCACCACTTGATAAGGAGCGACCTTGAAAGGCAACCTAAGTCCTTTATTGTCTCCATGAACAGAGATCATTGCACCGTATATTCTAGAGATGGCAGGTCCATAGCAGGTCTGCCATGCATGGACTATTTCATTGTCCTTGTTCAGATACTTTATCTCAAAAGCTTTGGCAAAGTTGTCACCCAAATCATGGGTTGAGGGCAGCTGAATCACTTTTCCATCAGGCATCAATGTATCTGCTGCATATGTGTTCAAGCCACCAGGAAACTTGTCCCATTGGGTCCTTCGAAACACCATGACAGGTAGTCCAAAGTTATCAGTGCAGACTTCTTTTGAGGTCTCCAAATCTTCTATGACCTGTGCCTTTGCCTCCTCATGTGTAGCATAGACATTATGACTCTCAATCCAGAGAAACTCTCTTCCTCGGAGAAATGGTCGAGTGCTCTTGACTTCTGATCTAAAAACTGAGCATCGTTGATATCTCTTCATGGGGAGGTCACGCCAGCTACGCACCCAAAGTGAATACATGGGGTAAATGGCGGTTTCACTAGTTGGTCTAAGTGCTAGCCGTTCCTCCAATTTTTCACCTGAACCAATCTCTTCTATCCAAAAGACTTGAGGTGTGAATCCCTCGACATGCTGTGCCTCTTTTGTCAGATTGCTCTCAGGAATGACAGTAGGAAAATACATGGGCAGGTGGTCTTTCCTCTGGAGGACTTCTTCCAAGATCTCAAACATCAGGTTCATGCTCATGAAGCTCCAAGGCGGAAATGGTGTGAATCCCTTCACGCCATATCTGACATCTGCAAGTTCAGCAACTCGGCAGATTTCAGTATACCAATCGGGAAAATTGTTCTCTTTGTCCATGTCAAAGATTGCTAGTTTGGTTTCATCCTTTTCGTTGCTCATGATGTCATCCTCTGCTTTGTCTGTGATGCATGGAATTGGCTAGGACTGAGAATAAGTTGTTTAATGAAGTTTCGGAACGCATTCACCTAGCACTGATATTCACCAAGATTCTGTTTTTGTAGTGGCTATTTAAAGGATTGGACAAGAAAAGTTACTTTTTCGTACGAATTTCACCGACTTCTCGGATTCGCTCATCGAGTTTATGTTTCTTGATTAGTTCTGCGACGCCTTTAGGGACAAGAGTTTCCCATTCGTTATTACCCCATCGTATTAAATCACGGATATGGCTGGCACTGTATGTTGACCTCTCAAGTAACTTTGTTGAATCGGTTTCGATGCCGCTGTCTTCCAATAGTCTCTTGACGAGTGGATTGTGGCTGTAAGCTTTGTCAAAATAGGGTACAAAGGAACGCATATGACTAACCCAGAGTGGATGAATATTGATGTCTGATAGAGGGATTACAGTGATACGTTCAAGGGGAAGCTTCTCATCAATCAGAGCTTGTCGAATGAGCATCACTCTCTCACCACCGGTGAAAGGGTTGTCAGATGTGTGAGAGTATTGGGAGCTGCCAACGACTATGATTATGTCTTCTTCCTTTGCTAAGATCTGCTTGATTGTATGAATATGGCCTATATGGATTGGCTGAAACCGCCCAATGAACAATGACCGCATTGTAACCGCTCTGGATGTATCTCATATGACAAATAAGGGTTAGTACTTGGACGAAGGATGAGCCTGAAGGAAGAAGTTCATAACGGGATTGATGGATTACTCACAGGGTTCTATGTATGATTGAGATTGATGGCTCATATGGCGAGGGCGGAGGCCAGATTCTACGAACTGCAGTTTCTCTGTCAGCACTGACGATGAAGCCAATCCGAATTTCCAACATTCGCGCAGGCAGACCAAAACCAGGTCTCAAACACCAACATATTGCTGGAATTGAGGTCACTGGAAAAATCGTTGATGCAAACATTCAGGGTCTGGAGGTTGGGAGTACTGATGTAGAATTTGTGCCGCGTCAACATAGCGGTGGCAATGTGAATTATGATGTAGGTACTGCTGGATCAATCTCCTTAGTTCTTCAAGCCGCACTCCCGCCTGCGGTATTATCTCCGGAACCTGTTAGTTTCAAACTACGTGGTGGAACCGATGTGAAATGGAGTCCACCGGTTGACTATTTGCAGAATGTCTTTGCACCCACCTTGGAAATATTGGGGTCGAAAATTGAAATTATCCAAGAAAGACGTGGGCATTATCCTCGAGGTGGTGGGTATGTCACTTGTAACGTAATCCCTACAGATGGCATTAAGACCTTTGAGAGGGTTCAATTTGGAAAGCTCATCGGTGTAGGTGGAATATCTCATTGTGTACGTTTGCCCGAGCATGTTGCAGAAAGACAAGCTATAGCTGCAGAAGATATTATTCACAGGAATCTTGAGGTCGAGCCTGACATTGAACGCGAATCATATAGTAAAGAGAAAGACAAACATCTTGGGCCAGGAAGTGGTATTGTGATTTGGGCTGAATCAGAGTATGGATTCAGGATAGGAACAGATTCACTTGGTGAACGTGGAAAGAGTGCGGAAGATGTTGGACGTGATGCAGCTTCTCAGATTGTGGCTGAAGTTTCGACAGGAATGACGATTGATTCTCATCTTTGTGACATGCTCATTCCCTATCTTGCAGTAGCAAAGGGGACAAGTAAGATTGGTGTGACGAAGATTACTTCTCATCTAACAACAAACATCTGGGTCGTGAAACAAATTTTAGGAACAAGAGTTGAATTACAGGGCAGAACGGGAGAGTCTGGTACTATTCTCGTAGAAGGCATGGGGCTATCGCTCTGATAGAGATGCAAGATAATCATCGATGGACTCCTGAAGTGACATCAGATCAACTTCTTCGACTGCTTTTCTAATCAGTTTCTCAACACCAACTCCCTCAGATGCTACAAGCTCGTGACGATTGGGTAGTATCTTTCGAGCCTCTTCGAGCTTTTCAGGGGGAGTAATGTCAATCTTATTCAGGACTATCAAGAGGGGATTTATTGGAAACATCTTCTTGACTTCATTCAATAGATTCAATTGTTGTTCAAATGTCCACCCGCATGCTTCAGAGGGGTCAATCATGAATATGATGACATTTGCGAGATACTTCAATGCTGCAATAGCCTCGCGCTCAATCTCGTTTCGCTTGGCCATTGGTCTGTCAAGGATACCAGGAGTGTCCACAATCTGTACATTATGATTGTCCACTTTCAAATGTCCGATAATCACACTTTTTGTAGTGAAGGGGTAATATGCAATCTCTGGTTCAGCTGTTGAAACCGCTTTCACAAGTGTTGATTTTCCTACATTTGGAAACCCTGCGCACACTATTGTCGGAGAGTTTGGTGCAATCCCTGGAAGTTTGGAGAGAATATTTTTTGCTTCGATTATAAAGTCCAGATTCGGCGCTGTTGCTCTGAGTATTGAGGAAATTCTTCCCTTTGCAGCACTTCTTGATTTCTTCATCTGACGAAAATCATCAGACAGTTTGATAGCCTGCAAGTGTTTGTCTGTGATATCATCAATTGGAGGAATACAGTTGTAGACTGCACCCAGGGATTGTTTTAGTTTATCATTCCCCACTAAGATTTCAGATATCTCAACATAGAAAGGATGAAGTCGCTCAACAGATGGGAATTGTTCTACAGCCTCAGAGACCTTAGTCTTGACCTGCTTTGTGAACTCTTGCAGTCTGGCGACTTCTCGGATACGGCTACGTTCAATCTTCTTCATTCGAAGCGAACTTTTCATACTGATTTTGGTGGATCGATTGTGAGCAAACTCGATAATCTCCTCTGCTGTCATTATAGTTGGAATATTTGCAAAAGGATTGAGTCTTCTCATTTTAGTCAAGCTCCATCAGGACAAGATAGGACAGTTCGCAAACGTTTTAAAACGAGCGGACGTGACCAACACAGACTAACTCCCACTTTGGAGGCCTAATAATAATGTCACTTCCAACTGGTGCAACTGTTGTCGGAATAAAGTGTAGTGATGGTGTAGTGGTAGCTACTGATTCATTAATCACTTGGGGCACGTTTGTCTTGACCGACAAAGGTGTTAAAGCATTCAAACTCACAGATACGATTGTACTTGCATCTGCAGGTCTCACTTCGGATTATCAGATGCTGGTTAACAGATTAAAAGCTCAAATCAAACTCTATGAGCTGAATCAGAAAAAGGAAATCAGTGTGAAGGCACTCTCAAAGATGTTGGCTAATACTCTCTATGCAAGGCGCATGGCCCCACTATTTGTTCAGACTGTTGTAGTTGGAGTCGATGCTGACGGACCTCAGCTTTTCACATTGGATATGGGAGGGTCTCTAATTCCAGACGAGTTTACAGCAACAGGATCAGGAACAGCACCTGCATATGGTGTTCTTGAAGATGGATACAGACCAACACTGACCGTGAAGGAAGCTGAAGAGATTGCAATAAGTGCAGTGAAAGCAGGTATCGCAAGGGACGCTCAGTCAGGCGGTGACATCCGTGTCATGAGCGTAACCAAAAGCGGTGTTGCTGAGCGAGTTGTCAACTAGAGCGCGTGCAACAATTGGATTCCTACACCCTAATTTTTTGCGCCCATCCTTCATCAAGGTACAGCTTAGCTGCCCTTGTTGGTGCTATTGAAACTGACCATAGACTCTCTGAGCTTGCAGTGGAGGCACCTACTAAGATAAGTACCAAAATGATACAGAAAAGCGTAACAAGTGGTACCACAATAATTGCTCATTCGGTTATGAGCACACAGACCAATCGCGTCTATAGAGAAGTCAGAGATGTAAGAGAGAAGTTTGGTGAGTCAATCACCATTGTTGGTGGAGGTGCTCATGCTAGTGCTCGGCCATTAGAACTTCTTGAGAATGGCTTTGACTACGTTATTGTAGGAGAGGGTGAAAGAACATTTCCTGACCTCTTGTGGTACCTGATGAATGATAAAGACCCTGTTGAGATTTCAGGTGTGGTTGGAAAGACGACTGAGGGTTGTCCAAAGCCAAAAGACCTAGAACCAGTCAATCTTGATGCTCATCCTCCATTTGCACTTGGGATGAATATTGTAGGGCCAATTGAAGTCACACGCGGCTGCCCATACACTTGCAAATTCTGTTGTACTCCGTTTCTGACGGGCGGGAGAGTGCGAAACCGCTCTATCGACAGTGTTGTTCACTGGTTGACTAGAGCTGTTGAAAATCGTGGATTTAACCGAACATGGTTTCTTTCACCAAATGCTCTTTCCTATGGTGGGCGAGGGCGAAGTCTGGAAGGCGAAAAGATTGAAGAATTGTTGAAATCAGTAACCAAAATTGAGGGTTTGGATGAAGTATACTTTGGCTCATTTCCCTCAGAGGTAAGACCTGAGTTTGTTACTGGAGATGTCCTTGAGATGATGCAGGGGTATGTGGCTAACAAGACTCTTCAAATTGGTCTTCAATCTAGCAGTGATCGAGTGTTAAAACTGGCAAATCGCCATCATACTGTCAAGGAAGGATTAGCAGCAATTGACACTATTCTGGATAATGGGTTCATCCCGCATGTAGACATGATTTTTGGGCTACCGGGTGAAACAAAGAAAGAACTGCATGAGAGTATTGACCTCTGTTATTCTTTAGCTGAGATGGGAGCTAAAACACATGGACACGTTTTCATGCCACTTCCTGGAAGCGCTTTTGAGAACGAGTTACCGGGAAGACTTGACTCAGAGAGTAGAAAGTTGCTTGGCGAGTTATCAAGAAAGAAACTTCTGACAGGGTCTTGGAGCGCACAAGAAGCCATGGCTGAGGACCTCTCTTCACGTAAACCGTAGTCGAGATTGGACATTGCCAAAGCCTGATAAGAAATGCAATAGACATGCCCACGACACGGTTTGAACTCAGACATGCCAATTGAATTGAGCAATAAGCTCGAAAAACAAGGGTATCACCTACTTGGCAAAAGGGGGGCTTACAAAGCATGTCAATGGCAAAAGAAAGCGCTACTTCATGACACTTCATGTTACAAGGAGAAATTCTATGGTATCCAGTCGCATAGATGTCTCCAGATGACTCCAGTCGTGGATAAGTGCACTCAAAATTGCGAGTTCTGCTGGCGGGTTACTCCTCAAGACATTAGGGTTAGCTGGAATCAAGTCAAAGTGACTAAAGAAGATGTAATGCCTGTCAGTGAGCTCATGGATGCAGTACTGATGGCAAACCTAAGGTCACTTGGGGGGTACAACCCTGAGATTGGTGTATCAGTATCGGAGAAGAAGTACAATGAGGCAAGAGATCCGAAACATGTAGCGATTTCTTTAGCAGGGGAGCCAACTCTTGATCCTCTGATTAGCGACCTCATCGATGAGATTCATCAGAGGGGGATGACTTCATTTTTAGTTACTAATGGAACGAACCCAGATGCGTTGGCAACTATGTCACTACCGACGCAGCTCTATGTTACACTAGCTGCGCCAGATGACGACACCTATAGAAAGTTATGTAGACCTGGGGTCAAGGGTGGATGGAACAGTATTCTGGAGTCACAAGAAATGCTGCGGTCGCTTAGTACTAGAACCGTCAATAGATTAACAATGGTTGCAGATCGAAACATGCATGATGTCAGGGCATATGCAGACCTCATTGATTTAGGAGAACCTGATTTCATTGAGGTGAAAGGTTACATGTTTCTAGGATCATCGAGAGGACGGCTTAATCAAGCCAATGTGCCAAGCCATCGAGAGATTCGTGCATTTTCCGAGAGCCTGGCCACATTAACAGGGTATTATTTTCTCAATGAACAAGTTGAGAGTCGGGTCACATTGTTATCACGCAGCAAACAAATTAAGAAGCTATGATTGACTCGGAGGCGAGTAAGATGAAACTATCAGATGTTCTCAGACCACAGCGGGAGGAGATTGAAGCCGATGATTCTGTGCGTGAGAAGACATTATCACTTGGACGTCAAGCAGTTCGGAAGTGTAGCGAGTCCATCAAGATGACACACAGAGGGAGATTCGATGAGGCCAGAAGCCTGATTTCTGAGGCAAATCAGTATATTATTGAAGCTACCCACGAACTAACTAATAGCGACTTCATGTTAAAGTCAAGGGGACTTGATGTAGCATATCAGGAGTTGACAGAAGCTGTAAATTTACTCTCTCTGTTAAAAGATGGTACATTCACGCCCCCTGATGAGTATAACATCCCATCGAGAGCATACTTGAATGGTCTTGCAGATACAATAGGCGAACTCAGACGAGCTGTTTTAGACCTTTTACGTAACGATGACTTTGAGAGAGCAGAATCCATCCTTGGGGTTATGGAGGAAATTCTTGAAGAACTGCAGACATTTGACTATCCAACTGCGTTAGTTCCAGACCTTAGAAGAAAATGTGATGTTGGTAGGTCTCTGGTTGAACGGACTAGAGGCGACATCACGAGAGCCTCTGGGCAAAGTAAGCTGATGAAAAAACTCGATAATATTAGAGAGCATTTAAAGGACTGATCGTGATGATTATCCCGGATATCTGGTTTACATTGTATTCTCTCGCTAATAAAGGAGCAATTCACAATAAGACAACAATCACCACCCGTGAGTTGGGTGAAATTCTGAAAGTCAGTCAGCAGACAGCTTCAAGGAGAGTTTCACAGTGCGTTAAGCAGGGCTATTTGAACAGAATTCATACTGCTGATGGGATGATACTTCAGATAACGGATAAAGGACGCGAGGAGCTACTACATGTTCTATCAAACCTAGAGATAGCATTCACGCCTCCCGAAGACGAGATTGTGATACAGGGGACTGTTGTTACAGGTCTGGGAGAGGGGGCTTATTATGTCGACATTTATTCATCAAAACTGAAGGATGCTCTTGGGTTTAAACCCCATTTAGGAACTCTAAACGTAAAGATAACAGATGATGATTCTCGAAAGGCAATTGGTAGAATGAAGAACACTCCGCCGCTGGTACTGAGCGGTTTCACCCATAAGGGGCGCACATTTGGTGATGTGATATGCTATCGAGTAAAAGTAAACAAGAAAATTGAAGCTGCTGTTGTTATCGCTCAGCGCACACATCATAGCGAGGAGATTCTGGAAGTTGTAGCCGCAATCAACATCAGGGACGCTCTCAGCCTTGTTGATAATGATAAGATCACTCTGACATTGATTCCGCTGCATATGGCCACTTGAGTTAATGTCCATACTTGCCTGTAAGAGGAACAAATGCTACACCGCCCCAGTGCTTCTGGGTCACTTTCCCCTCTTCATCCTTTTTGACCATTAGAAGTTCTTGAAAGAAGCCCCTACCGCCCACTGGAATCAACATGATGCCGCCAAGAGCGAGCTGTTCAATCAGTGGCTCTGGAATAGAGGGTGCTGCGGCGGCAACAAGAATTCTATCAAATGGGGCATACTCAGGCAGTCCTATGCCACCATCAGTATGGATGAGAGTGACCCTGTCGTCATACCCAGTGCGTTTTAGGTTGCCATTTGCAAAGTCAATCAGTCCCGCAACAATCTCCAAAGTGTAAACATGGCCAGGAGTGTCAGTTGTTTTAGGTGCGACCAGCTCAGCACAGAGAGCTGCATGATATCCTGAACCGGCTCCCACTTCGAGTACTCTGAGTCCAGGTTTCAGGTCAAGAGCTTCGCACATTATCACACACATATGGGGAGCAGAGATTGTCTGACCTAGTCCTATAGGGAGTGGTGAGTCACGGTATGCATAATTTCGAGTGTCAGGATGTACAAACTCCTCTCTTGGCACAGCCCTAAAAGCTCGCTCCACCGCATCACTTTTGATGTAACCATTATTCCGAAGACGACGGACTAAGTCATCAATGGTTTTCTTGAAACGATTATCGGGCATGTGAACCACAAATAGAGATAGTATGCATTCATAAAAGGCTTGAGCGCAATACGTTATTCATGCAGAGAGTCCATTTCAAGGCCTATGGCCATGAAAACATTGTTGGAAAACATAAAACAACAGTTGAGCTGACCACAGAAAAGCAACTCACAAAGCAAGGGTCCTGCATTGTGGGAGTCTGTGTAGATATTGCACTGAGTGATTTGGACTCCGAGATAAAGAGATTGGCTTCTCAATCAAGCACCAAGATAATTCTGAAGATGAGTGTTGATGGTCATATCGAGGAAGTTTCAGGGACTGGAAGTTCTGGACTGGTCTATTTAGACTCAACAAGCATGGTCGCTAGGAAAAGCTCATACGAGTGTGGACGTACAGTCATGGTGAATGCGGACAAAGCCGCTTCCGATCTCAGCCGTGAGTTTATTGATAAATTGAAAGAACCTGGTGCGGTAATCGATTGTGAGCTAATCTATATCAAACAATAGTCGCATCAATGACAATTTGAAACTCATATGGTGCGCTATTTCTCACTCTTCTCACAAAGTTGATTGCGGCCATAGAGTGACCAGCATCTTCGACAAGCTTCGATAGTCTGTTCCTAACAGTCCCTTCTGGATTATCTCCACCTTCAAAATCATAGTAGTGTAATATGCCCTGCGATTTCAGAATGCGACACGCATCTGATACAAAATCAAACGCACTTGAGGGGTGGTTCATTATAACTCGATCGGCAACATGAGTTTGAGAGTAGTTTCTTGCATCTCCAACTATTGGCTCGATAGTCCCAATTAGTCTGTTCAATTTTATACTCTTGTTGAGAAGATTGATGGCATCAGGGTTGATATCAATTGCAACTATGTGAGCATCCTT
>JBHLQJ010000029.1:0-17788 GCA_048884945.1 Candidatus Thorarchaeota archaeon
CAAGCGAGAGGTGGAAAAGCTAATTCGGAATTACTAAAGGAGTTGGCGAAATCTCTCCGGATATCTACTAGTGATATCAGTCTAATTTCAGGTCACAGATCGCGGGAGAAGTTATTATTGATATCAGGAATCAGTGCTAATTCTTTGATGGATTGCTTGCTCAAAATGACCTAGATAGTTAAATACCGGGACAGGCAGGGGAGAGCCTCCACAGATTATTGCATGCAAGATTTTGAGAAACTGGAGAAAAGCCCTGTGATAAAACTAGACCGGACTACGTTTCTAGGAGCCACATACATAGTTGGCATTGGTCTAGTGATTCTGGCAATGATTTCAGGTCGCGCCACGCACCCAGATGTCATAATAGCGCTCGCAGCAGAAGTGGCACTTTTTTACATCTCAATATTCAGACCACCACTCGGAAGATATGAGCTTGTTTTTTTGACAATTCTAGGAGCTGTATATTTTCCACTAAGTCTAGCTTTGGGTATTTTCTCAGATATGGCCATCGTTGTCATAGGCGGAGTTACAATCTATATTGTGATGACGGTGAAGTTCAGCCCAGATCCAACAAAGGCTTTGCTTGGGGGACTATACTCTGTAGGCATGTTCTACATTTTTTTTGTACTTGTGCGGAATAGACCACTTGACGCAGGCATTCTAATGGCACTGGTCACTGAAATTGTACTGCTTTACATGGTGATTTCAAACTCACCACCGGACAAAAAAGACCTGGCTGCAATTAGTCTATGGATTATAATCTATCTTTGCCTAAGTCTGTTGTTTGCGTTCTTTTCAGAGATTGTCATCATGGCTACAGGAGGACTTGCGCTCTATGGCATCGTGAGAACAGAACCGAAATTCCCTCTAACTAAACGTGCACTGGGAACAGGGCTCATCGTAGGTCTAATCATGACCTTCATGGGAATCTATCTCGCCCTTAAGATTGGAGTTGTATTCCTTGTTGGGGCAGAGATGCTAGGAGCTATTTTCCTCACCATGCATGGATTGTACACAAGAGAGGAGAATGCCATAGTAGTTACAATTGCAAATACTTCCTCTATGGTCGCTATAGGAGTGTTACTTACTTATCCAGCAATTGCAATCTTCGATACTGGAAATCCTTTGTTTAATACTGAACTCCCACTCTATAATCCATTTACAACTATCTTCTTCATCATGCTTACAACTGGGATTAGCGCGGTCTTCGGAATTATCCTCTTGGCTCCGTTTAGAGAACGTTTCGAAAAGGACCCATGGCCTCAGGTTCAACCTCAAGCAGAATGCATCAATTCTATTGGAGGTGATGCTGAGGCTCGAAAATCTGTTGGGATGGGACTTGCAGCTTCCGGAGCATGGGTGGGTACGACGAAAGTCCTGGGGAGAGTAACTGGAAGAACGATAAACACAATACCAAATGCGCTAGCACCTGTTATTCCTGCTGCAGCAGCCATTCCTGATTGGATTGGGATAAGCAATTCTCCCATGATTGCAGGAATTGGTTTCTTCGTAGGGTGGAAGCGGGCTATAATAATGGCCATGGGAAGTATTCTATCTATTTTAATCTGGATATTTATCGAAGGCGCAAACGGATCCATTGATTATAGCACCCATTTGAAAAGACCTGAGATACTATATGTTGCATTAGGTGTGTTTGTTACTGTAATCCTTGGAGATGTACTAGGCGGAAAGAAAGAAAGAAATTTGACTCCTGAAGAGGTTGAAGAAAAGACAAAGAAAAGACATCAGGATGATGCTTTAGTCATAGTGGAACACCCTCATAGGGCTGAAGAACTACCAATGGTCTTGCGAGTAAAAGAGGAATTGTTCTCTGTCGAAACCTTCAAGGAAGAGGTTCGAGAAATCATTAATGACCCAAGAGGGTATTTGAAATCAAGAAGAGGACAGATTCCCCCATGGATTGCAGCAGTGTCATTAGGATTATTCATGATTCTAGGTATTCTTGTGTTTTCAATCATAAGACCCTTCATGCAGAGTGATGTAGCACCTCTCGAAATTCACTGGCTCTTATTCATATTTGGAACACCTTTAGCACTCGTGTCTGCATACTTCACGGCTCGAGCCATTAGTGAAACCGGGATGCTCGCAGGCTATATTTCAGATATCATTGCCATCCCGGCGATAGTCCTCTTTAAAGTCACTTTTTCAGCTATAACTACATTCATTGGTATGTTAGGTGCGATTCAAGATGCAGCAATAGCGTTTCTGGTTCATGTGAAACTAGGAAAACTTACAGGCGTGCGTGGGAGAGATATTGTGAAAGGAGTATTTATTGGGTGTGCGCTTGGAACGACTGTTGGTTCATTAATAACATTTGAAATCTTTAGCACCTATGGATTTGGAGGCACAGATTTTCCAAGTCCAGCAGCCCAACTCTTTGGATTTCTTGTGCTAAGTCTAGAAGGCATCGGGAGGTTTCAACTCCCTGGAATAGACAAGTTTCCAGGTGTTCATCCATTTCTCGCATTCCTATATCTCCTCATCTGGGCACTGGGTGGATTTCTTGCTGGTCGGGAGCTACACAAACGAGATTTAAGCCCTATCAGTCTTGTAGTTGGAATTCTGGTTCCTCCAGCTACTACAGTCGCAATTTTATTAGGTGGTTATATTAGCTACAGAGTAAAGTACAAGAAAGAACCAGTCATACTCGCTGATTTACCACAACAGATTGAGGTCTGTGAGCCGGGGGTAAACAATCTAAATAGGATTCTCAGTGGTGTGGTTGCTGGTGAAGCCGTCGTGACCGTGATTTGGGTACTTCTAAGCGCATTCATTTTCAGCTAGCTATATTTGTCCACATGGTCAGCTAGCAGTTGGAGAAATCTTGGAAAATCGTTCAGGCCAAGACTGGCCCCAGCTGCGGCTGGATGACCTCCACCAGAGCTTCCATCCAAGTCTTTGAGGATTATGTTGAGTGTCTTATTAAGGTCTACATTTGTCCTTCTTCGACGTATGCTCATATCTACATCATCAGCAGATGACCTTGCACTAATGCCAATCTTTGAGTCCGTGACATATGCTGAGAACTTTGCACTTTTTCCTCGATATCCATTAATTGGCATGTCTAGAACATAACCAACTGGACCAAGTTTTCTTGCATTTTGTTGGACATACCTGAATACCTCATGCTCGATTCTTGTTGCCTTTAATGCAAGAGAAATGATGTCATCCATCGAACTTGGTTTAATCCCCATAGCTAATTGATGAACGACATCTTTCGACTCTTTTCTGTAATCAATCTCTTGTAACGCTTGGACTAAAAGTCCTGCCTCAAGGTACAGAGTACGCTTGTCTACATCATCAAAATGAGCTTTGGCAAAGGGAGTTTCATCGCAATAGTCTCCAATCGCACCATAGAGAGCTAGTCGAACAGCGTACTCTGGAAGAGGTCCTTCGAACTTTCTATAAACTAGTTCAGCCGTACAAGGGCCAATTTTGTGAAATAAGTCCACGCGCTTGCTTAGTTCATGTCGTTCTTTTGTAGTCATTGGATGATGGTCAGTCCAGTGGATTTGTGTTGATTTAGGGAATTGGTCTAATGCTCTCAAAAGCTCACCAAACATTTTGGAGTTAATAGCAATATCACTTACATGTACAATGTCAGGTTTGTCTTTTGCAATACGATAAAGGTCTTGATGTATCTGGGAAGGTCGTGTAAAATAGAAATCAGACCCCGGAAAGGTTAGTAAACCGATTGCACCAGAGGTTATTCCATCAAGATCTCCATGTGTCAAGAGAACACTTTTTGGCATTGATTTCATCCACCAAGGACTCTATTTTTTGAATGCATCTTCAAGAGCCTTGTCCCATTCATCCACTCCAGACTCATCACCTTTCCGCTTTTTCCTAGCTTTTGCACGAGCTTTGCGAGCCTTCTCAGCTTCTTTCCGTTTTTGTGCTAAATCCTTCTTTCTCTTCTTTACCGCCTCTTTCTCTTCCTCAGTGAGCTTCTCTTTCACAACGACTTCACGTCGCGACATCCAACTAATGACTGCAGCAGTGAATGGAAAGATTCCAACTATAGGAACTAGAAATAGCAAGACAATCTCAGGCTGCAGTATCTCAACACTGTCAGCTATAGCAATCGGGAGGTTTAGGAGCAGATCTATGACATATGGATTCATCAATATGAACGATAGGGCAACAACCGTGAGAAATCGTATGATTGATCCAACGATAGTTGAACCAATAACATATGAAGATGAAGGAGCAGCTGCTCTTGCAGTAAGTTCGTCCCGCGCTTTGGCATCACTCTGAAGTAGCTCATCCACGTAGATCTGTAAACGACGGACATCTGAAACTGCATCCAAGCTCTCGAGTGCTGATTGACCACCCATGACTTTTCGTTCCATGGCTTCTCTGAGGAATGAGAATGCTGTTGCTCCAGTCGAGCGACTCATGCTGGTTGAACTTACTTTCTCACCGCGTTCGATTGCATCTTGCTTCCTGGTTGCTTGACGTAATGCTAGGAGCTGTTTCTTGAGAGTTTCTTCTCTTTCTTCGACAGGTTTTCCAACTGATTGACTATATATCATCTGGTAGCTGACTTCGAGATACGCAAATGACACGAGCGCTAGAATCTGACCTTGAGAGAAAAGGAAATCTAAGAAGTCAGGTGGGAAAGGACTTAGGTCAGGAACAATTAGAGCTCTGAAGGCGGCAATGATTACTATTGCTTGAATAGACAGGAATGCTCCACCAACAAACTTGTGGTCCATCCTGACCAATGACTGGAGGAATAGTGCAATACCTATTCCAGCAAAGAGGAAGTAAAGGAAGAGGAAGGTATTCTCCCAGAGCGCAAATAGCACGTTATTCAGATCAACCCAAAATGATGCCCAGACCTGGTTTACGTTGGTTAATGGATTTGTAACCCCATACGGTTGCATGTACCAAGTTCTGAGAACAAGCGTGTTGTATAGACCAATTACGACATCTGGAGGTAATGCGCCTCCTGTAAACGCACTGGCAAGCCCGCTCACTACAGTTGTTGAAAGAAAGAATACAATCAGAGATAACAAATGGAACACTGTCACGACAAACGAATAGGGAGCATTCCAATGCCAAATGTCATTGGGATCTAGAATCGAATATACAAGGAATGCCATGTACGCAAATGTTGCGGTAGAGGCGATACGAAGTATCCAAGTGACAACCTTCAGAACATCGCCACCCCCCGTTGTTTTGCTTGTTCGTATGCCTGTATGATTGTAGGTAGAAAGTCCTCCGGACCGACATTGATGACATTGATGCCAAATCTAGACAATGCTCGTGCTATCTTGTTCCGTCGCTCCCAGAGTTCTTCGGAAACAGCCTCTGATAGCACCTTCTCAACTGGACCAAACTGACCAACTGGTGCTTCAAACCATGGACCAAATGGACTGATTACCAGTGCCTTATGACCATTGGCTACTAGTGTTTTCATAGCATTGAGCAGAGGAGCAGGGCTCTCTTCAAGATCGGTCATCCATATAATGAGCGCGCGTTTCTTACTCTGTGCAACAACATGAGCAATGGCAGTTTCGTAGTCGCTCCACCCCTTTGGCTCAGCCATCGCCAAGATTTCAAGTACATCATACATGTGATTAGGTCGTGTTCCAGGCGGGACATATCCATGTACTATGTCGCTGAATACACAGGTTCCCACAAGGTCTTTCCGCTCAAGTCCTAGATGAGTAAGAAGAACTGCTGCACGGATTGCATACTCGAGTTTTGTATTCTCGGGATACCCATTTCCCATACTCCCACTCGTATCCACCATGCAAATCAATTGCACATTTTTCTCCTGCTCCCATTGCTTAACGAGTATCTCACCATGCTTGGCGCTTGATTTCCAATCGATTATCCTAAATTCATCACCGGGCACATATTCCCTAAACCCTGCAAAGTCCGTGCCCATTCCGACGGTCTTTGTTCGATGAGCACCGAACATAAGACCAAGTTGTCTTTGCTTTGCAAAAGACTCAAGCCGACGGACATCTTTCCAAGTTGGATAAACAAGAACTTCGGTCTGTTCTTTCAAAGTCCTCTTGTAATAGTGCAGACCAAGCCTATCGCGCATGATGACCTCAGTCGGACCCAGAAGATATCTTCCACGCATCCGTGCTTGGAGAATGTAGGAAAAGGTTATGCTGCTACCCGGTTCAATTCTGGATGCAATGAAGTTCTCTCCAATTGCTAAGATCCAGGTTTCGGGATATTGATCATGAACTTCGATAAAGTCAAAATGACGTCGCGAAACATTTCTGATGGAAACACGAACTCGTAAGAAATCTCCAGAGAATACCTTCATTTTGTCAATCTGACGGTCGACTTCAATACCAGCTAAATTAGCTGTCAACGCAAAGAGAGGCAACGTGACTACTAAACCAATCACACAATAGACTCCTAGGAGAACGAGGTAGAAGTTGATGAAAGAGAATCCACTAGTTAGTAGAAGGACTCCTGCAAACACTACCACGAAGCCTCTTTGTGTTATCAAGTCATATCTTCCCCATCTAGCTTAGGACATGATACTGTATCATGCTACTTGGGACAATCTACTTCCCCAAGTATCTTGGTCACTACTCGATGTACTGTCAGTCCCTCGAGTTCAGCTTCTGGTTTCAGTATGAGTCTATGATTCAAAGCCTGGACTGAAAGACGACGGACGTCCTCGGGAATTACATAGTCTCGACCTAGCATTGTAGCACGACTTTTTGAGGCATTCATGAGCACAAGCGATGCTCTTGGTGAGCCGCCAAGTAGTATTTGTGGGTCATTTCGCGTTCGGACCACAATGTCACGAATGTAGTTGATGACATCTTCTTCGATAAACACTGTCTTGCATGTGTTTTGCATTCTCACCATTGTAGCAGGATCTGCAAGCACATTCAAATCAGTAGCTTCGCCAAGATGTTTCCTACGAATGACTTCAGCTTCTTCTTGGTCAGTAGGATAATCCAGTATCAAGCGGAACATGAACCTGTCAAGTTGTGCTTCAGGTAGAGGATATGTGCCCTCTTGTTCAACCGGGTTCTGAGTGGCAATAATCAGAAATGGTCTTGGAAGTTTGCGAGTCACACCCTCTATTGATACTTGTCGTTCTTCCATTACTTCGAGTAGTGCACTCTGTGACTTGGGAGGACATCTATTAATCTCGTCAGCCAGTACAAGATTTGAGAACACTGGTCCTTTGCGGAACCAGAACTCTCCTGTTCGCTGGTTAAACACATTGCTGCCAAGCAAGTCAGCTGGGAGCGTGTCCACAGTCAGCTGTATTCTCTTGAAAGCACAACCTAGAATTGCGGCGAATGTTCGAGCCATGTAGGTCTTAGCAATACCAGGTACACCTTCAAGAACAACATGACCGTTTGAGAGAAAAGCAATGAGGACATCACGTAGGATGTCTTCTTTCCCAACAATAATGCGGCTGCATTCTCGAATAATATCACTCGTGGTCTTGTGTACCTCATCAATCGACATGGTTGCGGAGGTATCAATTACCACAGTGTCGTTCGTTTCTTCCGTTGTCAATTTTTTCTACCTCTTTTTAGTATCTATAATGTGTGATTGGATATTTCGTATGAAGAAGAAGAGCTCCATCATCTCATTCTCCTTTATTTTGATGTTTGGATCTTCTGAGATTTCCTCGATCCGTGCAATGGTCCTGAAAAATTCAGTTTCTTTCAATTTCGGGTCTTTATATCGCATTATTTCCCAGACTTTTTTGGAGTCATATTCAGTCCATTGCTGTGCCTTTCGAATTCCACGACGCAAACGTCGATATAGCATCTTGACTACTCTTGTGTAGTTGCCCTCAGTTCGATAGTATGACATTCTCTCGCTAAAATATGTCTGACCTTTTCTCAGGAAAACATCTGAAACACTCTTGACCTCTGGTTTCTTTATATCAGGCAGGTATTTCTTTATCCCAATAGCAGTAAAGATAGGATATACTGCAGATATCCCTAAAGGCAAAGTAGAGAGCCAAAGAACTCTTCCCAAGTAGAGTCCGAAGAAGAACTCACCTTTCCACCAAGGAATCTCGAGCAGCTCTTCACAAAATAGAATGGGTTGGGAGGTGTCACCATCCGAGAGCCAATCAATAACATTGCTAGCAAATTGCTGATTACCTGAGAACCGTCCATACATGTCATTATTGAATATACTGGGGTCACTTACTGCAACCAAGCGTCCACCATTTGAATTCCCTGCTACTGAGAGGTCAATGGCGCCTACAACAGGGAGACTTCCAGCTAACGCCACTTCAGCAGGTGTATCAGGTTCAGGCGTTGGATCAGTTATGTTTGTTTCACACCAAGACCTAGGCGTCGTCCAAGCAATACCAGCACGACCAAGGAGACTAAAAGGATTGATGGCAGACGCCCAGTTGAGATGAAGCTCTGACACTCCAGCTGTGAGTGCCCCGCCATCGAGACCTGTTCTAAAATCTCGAATGATTGGTAGTCTTGGCTCTTTTTCCGGATCATAGGAGTCCAAATCTAAAAGGACACCATCAACGAATGACAAAAGACCTCGAGTTGTATTATCAGGAATGAAAGAGTCCAAGAGGTAATTCAGCAGAGCTAGAGATGCATTAGCGGACCCGAAGTCATCTGCTATGAGAACACCACCACCAGCCATCAGATGTGTGAATATGACTAAAGCAGCATCGATGGTGAAGTCTCGAACAGGCCCCATGATAACAATTACAGCGGACCCATTGTATCTTGAAACGACGCTCATGCTTGCTTGAATGGACATCACATCATACCCGTTAGCTTCAACATTACTTGCGAATAAGCTGAGTCCGGAATACTCATCATTGTATATGGAGAAGTCATAGTTGTAGGTAGTCTCGGCTCCAATCAATGTGCTCCCAGCTAGAATACCTACTGGAACCCATGCTAAGATGAATAGGGTCACTTGCAGGATTTCTTTCCAGCCCATTCGCCTGTCTCCATTTTATTACTCCACGGGAGCAGATGAGTCAATTCTGGGATAGAGGTCCGTAAAGATACGAACAGCTTCTTCATACCGCTCACGAGTCATTTCATGATGTGAGAAGCGAGCCTCTTCATATGTCTGCACGAACCGTTCGACAGTTACTGCATCAAGAGGAATTGCTTGTAGGATACGATCCAAATACTCACGAGCGGTCTCAGAGTGAGTCCGTTCGGAGCCCATCTTTGTACCACACATCTGTTCGAAGGTACGGTAGGCTAGAGTTATAGATGCACCATATTTCCCAGAGTCTGCGAGCTTCTTGATATTTCGCAGCTTGGTTGGGATATCAATTCCTCTCGAAATTACAGGACTGCGGAACATTCCTTTTACTATGTATAGGTATGCCAGAACGGCTACAACTGCACCAACGAGTAAAATACCTGCTATGATTAAATCTGTTCCTTGCAATGGATTATCACCTGGTTGTATATTGATTGTGAACGTATTAGATTGAATATTACCCACTTCGAGGGATAAGAGCGTGACTCGAAAGTTGATGAGTGCCCCATCAGCTTGTGCAGCCACGCTATGTGAGAATCGTCCATCTGAGTCTGTGACATATGGGATCACATCCGTCCCATTATAGTTCAACCGAACTTGACGAGATCTTACGGGGTTTCCTTCTGAGTCTTGAATTATTACAACTATATTGAAACTGAGTCCGGGATCAACCCTGCTTGGAGTCGCCAAAAAGACCGGGCTGTTGAATACATGTATAGATTCAGTAGATACATCGCTACTGGGATTGATGTATAACATGCCATCATACTCTACCATAACATCGAAATATCCATCACCCTCGGCCCAACTCAGCGGCACCACCAAATCAAACGACTCACCCCTTGCATCGGTAAGGTATACATCCATGATATATGTGGGACCTAGGTAGAGTGACACCCACTCTCCATTAAGAGGTGTCCCATCATCATCGTTGAGTTGGACAATTACAGAGAGAGATTCACCAGGCATTAATGAAAGCTGGTTTGTTTGGACATAAACATCTGAATCAATGTAGACCAGAATGGTCCAAGCAATAGGACCATTCCTGAGTTCGTGAAATGATGAAGTGACCCGGACACTAATAATGTAGGAACCTGGAGGCTGATTACCTAGAACCTGTAATGAAATGGAATATCTTCCATCGGCAGCAGTGATCTCCGTAGAACCTGTTCCCCCACCATCAACTAGCACTTCAACTCTCACACCGTCAGCCAAAAAGCCTCCATCGTTGCGAACATAGCCAGTTACAACTAGTGTATCACCTCGACTTACAGTATTGTCAATAGGTTGCGTGTCCAAGAAGACATCCACGCGTTCAATAACAGTCACATCTTCGAAGAACTCGGTAGTATCTGTAACGCCCCAAGCAATCGAAGGAGGTGTGAATAGAGCATATCCTGAAATAACACCTATTGCATTACTGTAAGATATCGAATGAACATAGTTGAAAGCCCCAGCAACTGGATCACTGATGGTGATTGTGGTCAGATGACTGCCACCCCACCAGATTTCTATATTGTAACCTACTAACGGAGTATTATTGACTAACCGCAGGGTTCCTGAGAATGTTAGACTGCCACCTAGGTATACGGTTGTCAAATCCACAGTAGCTGTGATAACAACGGAATAGATGTCAATTAAAATAGGTACACGTGGGGACACTCCAAATGTCGCATACCCAACAGGGTCGATATATACCCAAACCTCTCTTACTCCAACAAGACCAAGGTCATCTGGAATCGGATAGAGATAGGAGAATCTGCCATTACCATCAGTCAAGAAATCTATGACAAAGGGACTATTGACTCCGAAGTAGTCGCCCCAATAGAAATCTACTGGGGAGTTCGCATAGGGAGTTCCATTGTCCCATGTGACTCTGCCTGTGATATTCAATATCTGATCTAGATAGATGGTTGTTGGCGTCACCGTGAACTCAGACCAAAAGTAGCCTGGAGCGATTAATTCAATCTGCGGTAACGCAAACGAAGCATCAGTTATCCATGGATATAGCGAGTTGAATTCGACAAATAAACTATAGTTGCCTGGTGGGAGCGTTCCGGGAATATCCCAACTCAGAATGAACGAGCCATCTGATGAGGTCACATCTGTTGTTCGGGTAATTCCTAGAAGAGTCAGCTCGACTGTAACATCAATATAGGGAATACCAGAAATTGCATACTCGAGGTATCCTGTAACAACAATAGTTTCTCCAAGTCTGTACGGTCCAGGTGGGAGGTTAACACTAGTGAATGTTGTTTGCCACTGGTTCAGAGTGAGGATGTTATGCACTGACTCATTTGATGCTCGGAATACAGTCCCTGCGTATACACCATATACCTCAATACCTGTTCGTACAGTGTCCCAACTCATTCCGGAGTAGTAAAGATCGCCCTGACCAGTCCCGTTTGTGATGATGTTGCCTAGGAAGGGAAGTGGGAGAGTCCCATTGTTCCAAAATATTGAAACCGTCGCACCTGAGAGAGCAGTACTATTGTGAGCGAAGTATGCATAGACATGAATGATGATAGTATCGTTTTGCATAATAGGTAAGGGATTAAGAATAGTTACTTCAAGGTTGATCGCATACTTAATTCGTGTGATATCAAAATATGCAACTGAATCATTGTTCAGAGGGTTTGAACTGTTGTATAGAACACGGAAGTAGTAAATTCCCTCATCGTACCCTACAAAACCAAGTGATGTAAGAAAGCCCCCAGTTGAATTCGTCACCGGATTATCAAGTTCGTACCAGCCGGCACCGTCCCACCATGAAATGTATACTGTTTCCCCAGCCAATGGTGGAGCGCCACCAAGATATGTTAGTACACCCTCAATGTCAAAAGCTGTTTCATCAACGTAGAGTTGAGAAGGCACGTTGAGGGCTATCTCAAGGTAGTATCTTTGAAGCTGTATCAGGGGAGCAATCGAACTAAAAGCGTCATCATAGATAGGAGTCCAAGACGTCCAGTTCACATAGACATCTATGAAACCTGGCTCATCCTGTGTTGGAGTGCAATTATAGAACATCTGATAGTAACCAAATGCGTCAGTTGTCTTTGTGAAGTGGTAGGTATTAGTTGCATTGACCCAATGGATATGGACTGTTTCAAACTGGATTGGAGTGCCATTCGAGAATTGGAGAATACCATAGAGGAGAATCGTTTCATTCAAGTGATAGAATGTGAAGTCTTCTTGAATCGAGATTAGAGTGCCAGTTGCTTGGATGTCTAAGGGCTCATGGAAAGACTCGCCATCATAGACGTTGTAATATGGGGAAGTGTAGTTTGCCCAAATATATACGATTTCAGTTGCTTGGCCAATTGGAATAGTGTATTGATAGAAATACCCTCCAGTGGAGTTTGTCATGTCACTTCCAATGTAGAAGACGCCGGTGCTATTCTGCAGCCAGAAATCCACCCACTCGTTAGGTAAAGGATAGGCGAACTCTGATAGCTGTAGGAACCCTTGAATATCAACTGGCTGAAGGAGGAACACAGGATCTGGTGTAACGGAGATTGGGTCTAGCGAGATATCAAGTTTCTTCACATTTGTAAAGAGGTGTGTAGATTCTGAACTTGTAAGGGTGGGCTCCATGGAAATGAAGCTGGACCAGTACTCGATAGGACCTTCATCTGAAATCAGGATAGTATAGTTCAATTCATAATACCCATCTGATGCTGTGAGTGTACTGCCAAGAAGAAAGGTTGATCCATTGTTCCAATAGATATCGACCCAGCGGCCACCAATACCAGTGCCATTAGACACATGGGTCAAGTATCCAGAGATTGTTATATTCATACCAATATAGAGAGGGTCTGGAAGCGGATTGATTGAGAGTTGTGTACCACTTGACCCAACATTGACCGGGATAAACATACTCCAATTACCTGCAATCAGTGACCAAGGAGAGGTCCAATTCGCATAGGCAAAATATGTACCTTCAGGTTGAGTGATAGGAGTCGTATAGCTCCATGTGAAGCCACCAGTGGAGTTGAGACCTAGCGTTGTATTTGCTTGTGACCCAAAAAAGACTCCGACCTGCTGACCCATCGGTAGTAAGGTCCCATTTAGAAGATAGGCAATACCATCATAGTAGACGGTTTCACCAGGGGAAAGATCAGTGGGGTAAACGTACAAATCAAATCCTACACGACCCCAGACCGTGACGGTTGAATTGTTGCTCGACCTGGCTGGAAGGAGTCGAGGAACACCATACTGGTCCCAGTCCCCTAGATACCACGCCCAGACTTCATGAGCTCCAATAGTCATTCGTGAAAGGTCAATCGGGTCCACATAGATATTTAACTCGTAATAGCCGTACTCATCAAAAGTAGCATTTCCCATGAATGAATTATCCCAATAGATTCCAATATTCGTGTTGTCATGTTTTGAACTGTTAACCGGGACTCCACCTACCTTAATCGTTCCATAGACGTGGATTGTGTCCTCCCAAAATGCAAAATGAGTGTCTACCCCTTGACTCACATTAAGCTCTCTTGTTTCACTGAGGACGAATCCTCCAGATTCGGTTGAAGGAATTTGATGTGAGAATGGATTAGGATTTCCCACACAATAGATAGAGGTTCGATTTGCTATCGAGTATGTTGAGGTTGTCCATGTCGCTGAAATGATGTGATAATCAATTGATGCACCAGCAGGAAAAGCGTGTGTGACAGTAGCTATTGGTGGGCTCGGCGGGATTGCAGCCGAACCAATGTAAACAGAGTCAGTTTCATCATAGAAAGTGATGATTTCAGGAGTTGTGACAGGCACTCCATCGATTGTTATTGCGGCACTTAGGTCAAACGGGACTCCAATCTGGGCCCATGGTTGGCCACTTGTTGGCCAAACAAGAAGCTGAACATTTGGTGTTGGTGTGTTAGTCGGGTCCTCAGCACCACCCATATCGCTAGGTAACATTGCAGGAATGACCTGAATCCATTCGCCACCGGTAGAAGATGCTGACATTGGAATGAAGACCTCAGACCAAAAAGTCATGTGTCTGACTTTCACTTCTCGATAACTGAATGTTGAATCTGGGTCACCAACAGCATAGCCCATTGCTAACCGGGCAGGGACACCAAGATATCGCATGAAGACACAATATGCAGTGGCAAAGTCCATGGGGAGTCCGCCACCACGCTCAAGGAACCAATCTGTGACCTCCTGACCATCAGGTCTATCCGTCAATGCAGCGGCGTCAACCCTGACCTCGAAAGTGCTCTGGAAATATAGTTGCACAGCCATGGCTTTCTCATATGCATCATTACCAACTGATTGGAATTGTGTGATATTATCGATCACACGCTGACTCAATGAAGGATAAGTCAAGTAGTTGTCATATCCGCCTGGTACGGTCAGGAGCGCATTTGTCCGTACATTGTTAAGATCTTGGGTTTCATAGGTTAGATCAAAGGTGACTACAACCTCTTCTCCCGTAGTTCCCTGTATGAGTGGTGAGAAGAGGAGCGTACCATATGCATCAGTATCTAAATCATAATCCAACAAACGACTCGGATCGGGGTAGGGATTCCCAGTAGCATCAACGCTCCAGGTGAGAAAAGAGTCCTCTATCACTCGTATATCTGGAAATAGTGAAGGGATCTCCATGGCTCCAACAGTAGCTCCTGCAGTAGCATTGAAAATAACAGTATACACAGGGTTTGTGGCTTCACTATATGTTATTAGTTGTGTGTCAGAATCCAAAGTCCGTGTGCCAATGATTGTTTTCCCCCAGTTAGTACCATCATAGTCATCATATGCACCAATACGCCATAACTGCGGCGGATTTGCAGGTACTACTGTAAATATGATGTCATCCAAGTTACCAAGTAGGTCTTCTGGGAGATCCATATCGAGAGGGACGTTTGTATAATTGATATTTTCAAACCAGTTAGTTCTACCACCCACAAAATCGTTGTCATAGGGCCAGTATGGAATATCGCCATATGGATAATGCGGGGTATACTGCCTTACTGCACCTGACTGGACGATTGCAAAGTTGTATGTTGCCCAAACGAGAGTAGATACTATGAAAATTGCGCTGATTAGCGTAGTAATCCCCATTCTTCTGCGGGTCGATATTGTTGCGGCGCTCAATGGACTAGTCCTCTCGTTCACCATCTGAAGTATTTGGCGTGTCTTGTAACTCATGGTGGTGACAAGTTACTCTAAGACGTCCGTTCATAGCAATTAAAGGGTTGCTCAGCTGGATTCAATCTTGTTTATCGAAAGCAGCTTGTAATGATTTTGTCATGTGAGAGAGGTCCAAAGCCAAATTTTGATGTCGGCTGATAATACCCGGAACCACTTTGAGGGCTATTGTTTCACTAGGAATCAGTCCTTTAGAATAAATGGAATGAGTCGGATAGGAGAATGGAACAACAATGCCCACACAAGAAATAGAAGTCCAATTTGTGATTGCTCCCATTGAAGTTATCCAAGTTGCTGAAATAATGTGGTAGTCTATAGATGCATCTCGAGGAAATGTATATGTAATATTGGCTATGGGTAAATCTGGGGGTTGTCCGATTGACGCCGAACCGATCAGTATCGAGTCGGTTTCGTCATAGAAGACTATGGTTTCAAGAGCTGTGACCGGAACATCATCTACCATGATTGCGGCGCTTAGATTGAAGGGTTCTCCAATTCTTGAGTAAGGTTGTCCATTAGTGGGCCAGATGAGAAGAGAAACGTTTTCCGGTGGCCATTGTGCAACCTGGTCATATTCAAAATGTGCTGGAAATAGTCTAGGGACGGGTAGAGTAGGTAGAAGAGTGTATAGTGTCCATATGAAACTAGCCACTATGAAAATTGCGCTGATAAGGGTGGAAAGTCCCATTCTTTTACGATAGGTAAGTTTGAAAGCTCTCATTTGACTGGTCCCCTCGCTCGCAGTCTAGGAAATCTAGCGTTTCGTGTAACTCAAGGTGAATGCGAGTTATTCTGATATATTCGCTCTTGAGAATTAAAGCATTGCTCAACTTCAATAAATCTTGTTTTCCGAAAGTAACTTGAAATAATTAACACTTCTAAACTCCCACTCAGGATTGTATAAGAGTGAGCAAATTCAAGCAAAGAAAAAGAGGCCTGTGCATTGGAATCAACTCATGACATGATAGAGCAGTTTGTGAAGGAAAAACTGTTGTTAACTGGAGAAGGAGCACATACATTGGACCATACGAGAAGAGTATTTGCACTATCCATTAGAATTGGAAAGAGGATGGGGGCAAACCTGAAAATCTTAGGAGCTGCGGCACTCCTCCACGATATTGGAAGACAAGAGGAAGCTATCACAGGTATTTCCCACTCAATATCGTCAGGAGATATGAGTCAAGAGGTTCTGATTCGTGCTGGTTTTATCAAGTCTGAGATTGAAAATGTTATTGATGCAATCAGAACTCATAGGTTTAGTGAGATGATTGAACCTAATTCCCTAGAGGGGAAAATACTCAGTGATGTAGACAAACTTGATGCAATGGGGGCAATTGGTGTATTTCGTGCTATTGCTCAGGCTACAAGTACTAATGTGGGGATAGAAGGATTCCTGAGTCATGCGGATGAGAAACTACTTCGACTGAAGGATCTTATGTACACTGATGGAGCGAGAGTTGTGGCTGAGGAGCGGCATAGAACGCTGGAAATGTTCGTGATTCAGTTGAGAGAAGAGCTTGAGCTAGAGTGAAGCTATCGTCTACCTGCCATATACATCTCTAGATAGGAATCACGAATGGACTGCTTCGCATCAATTCCTAGTTCACCAAGTAATTCAAAGATGTTTTTCTTGGCTAATTCCATCTCTTCTTTCTGGTACGCAAGAAACTCCAATTCGAGAAACAATCCAACATCTTCCACATCATCGACACTGATTGTGATGTTTCGAAGATTGAAGAAAGTCCTCCTTTTTGTGATTTTGGCAATGGGTTTGAACCCTAGGCTTTCCAGTATGGAAGTTAGTTGATCTGCATTATCAGTTCCGACAGTATATTCAACCCTGGTCTTTGTTTCTTTGTCTAATTTCGGACCCTTGTATGTGAGTTCATTTGGTGCGTGTGAGGTTTCTATTCCATGTTTATTGAGTGGACTTCTTGTTCGCACTCTTACGGCTTCATCGGTCTTTACGAATGTTCGACACGGATGGTCAAAGTAAATGTCAATCTGAACTTCACTGTTCAGTTCTTTCGCCCCAGAATCGACAAGTTTCCGAGTCATCAATTCAATGTCTTCTATCGCAACCTTGACCTCTACTTCAAATGACTCGGACATTCAAATCATCATCTCTGGGTAAAGTCTGAATCATACCGAGTGTGTCAGGTTGATAGGTGTTTCCATCCATAAGCCAAATAACGGTGGCGTATCAAACCTGAAGAGTAGGTGTCACAGTGACTAGTATCAAGACCATCAAATGTGCAAAATGCGGAAAGGAGTACGATGAGTCCTCTGTACCTCCAAATGATGGATGTGGAGGAAGGATAGACTTTGAGTTCGATCTTGAGAAACTCAAAGAATCAATCACCAGAGAGAGTTTCCAGAAACAAGTTCCAGGACTTTGGAAATACTTTGAACTGATGCCTCTCAGACACAGAAAGAACATAGTTACGCTGGGAGAGGGGGGAACACCCCTTGTAAAAAGCAAGAAATTTGCAGATGAATGGAAACTGAAGAATCTCTTATTGAAGATTGAAACTGTGAACCCATCTGGGTCCTTCAAAGACAGGCCAATCTGTGTAGGAGTCAGTAGAGCACTCGAAGATGGTGCAGAAACGGTGTCAGCAGCCTC
>JBHLQJ010000030.1:0-6654 GCA_048884945.1 Candidatus Thorarchaeota archaeon
AACATCACAATAAAACCAAAGTCTTTTGATAAGATTGCTAGGGTGGGCACAATTGGATCTCTCTGCTCGTCTTGTCACTACGCGGCATATGCGCAAGATAGAACCTTCATAATTCCAAATACATCCGACGGAGATTCCATCTATGATTTAGATGATATGATTGACAAGTGGGAGGAGTATCAGAAACGCGACGAAGCGAGATAATCAAAGCTTGTAGCGATGCCGATCGAGAAATTCCTGTTTCTTCGCAGGATTAAAGGAACTCAACGCCTGTAAATACCCTGTTATGCGACTGAAAACCTCCATTCCGGGAGTTCCACATTTCGGACAAACTATCTTTGATAATTCCTCAATCGAATTGAATTTGGTAAACCTCCAATCAATTCCGGTTTGGTAATTGCAAGTTCCACAAACACACACGTCTTTTGTGAAGCTCCAGTAAGAGTTCAGGGTTTCTTTAGCAATCTTCTTTGTCAACTCCCAAAGCGCATTGGGATCTGGATTCGCCTCACCAAGGTAGATGTGCGTGAGCGCTCCACCATCCATGAACGGGTGAAACATACCTTCCTTCTTGATACGCTGGCTCAGTGGTAAATCTGCTCCAACGTACAGTGTCGTGCTGTTAGTATAGTAGACATGCGGAGCTTGGCCCTTCAGGTACTTTCTCATTCCGGGATATGCCCTGTAATCCTTGGTTGCTAAACGACCTGCAGCACTCTCGGCAGGAGTACGTGTCACACCAATCTGAAGTCCTGTTTCATCCTTGAATTCATCAGCTTTCTTTTTCAGATGCTTGAGAACCTTGATCCCAAACCTCGTGCCTTCTTGCTCGTGGAGATGTTGCCCGGTCATCACCTCTGCCATCTCATCGAATCCAACAGTACCAAGCAAGAACTCTCGTTTGTTCATATCAATGAGTGGTTCGCCATTGGGTTTTGGCTGTGTGTAGAATGGGACACTCCCGCTAGCAATCAACTTGTCCATCACCCTCTTCTTTTCGAGGATGACTTGCTTCGATAGTTCAACGTACTCGTCTAGCTTTTCAAAGAACTTACCTTCATCTGCACGACCCAACCACGCGGCACGACCAAAGTTGGGTGTCACCATTTGCGAAGCTCCAAAGACCATATTGCCGCTAAGGAATTCTTCGAGTTCTTCATCGCTGCTTGCGGTCCACAAGTGAGAGCAACAACTGCTACAACCAGCCTCAATCTTTGAACGCCAGTTCAAATAATTCTCAAAGTAAGGAGAACCATGTTTAGCGGTAAGCTGGGCAACAAGTTCCCATGAGGGTTCATATTCAGAACTCATGAACTCCTTTCTAAGCACAATATTGGGTTTTGGAAAGCCAAAGCCTTTCCCTTTGGCATCGCCTTTTAACATGACCTCCATAAAGGCATTGAAGAAGAGTCTAGCCTCCTCCTCAAAATCGCCATAGGTGACTTCTGTCTCCTTTCCTCCGGGTAGGACAGCAGGAACATCTCTCATAATTTTGGGAATACCGGGTGTGAGATCAACACTCGAAAAGATGACTTGGCCGCCCCTAGCAACATACTGTTGAGTGAGTGTAAATACCAGCTGCTGAGCTGCCTGTTTGATCTTCTTGTAGGGTTGACCATGCATGAAAGGAGCCAGGAATGTGTTGAAGTAGAAATAGCCTTGACCGCCTGCAAAAGAGCTCTGTGCAGCGGCTAACCAAATTGCCGAATGATTCACAGCTACTGAGAGATGTTGAGCAGGACCAGCTGCACTAGAGTGCATACCACCAAGTCCATCGGGTGCGATTCCAAGCTTCAGAACCTGACGTAAGTCCCATGTCGCACAATAGTCTCGAGTGCTGAAGTACTCCCTGTCTTTGATATAGATGTCTCCTTTTAGATGAGCATCTGCAAGGTGGGGGGGAATTGAGAGGTAAGTATGTTGCTCCATAACTTGGTCATGAACGAGTTTGGCGATGGTTTCCGGATTTCGCATAAGATTAGCATTGGATGTATGATCACCAGGATTATTGATGAGTAGACCGAGGTCATACATAGGGATACCTACACGAGTGTATAGAATACGTTCTTTCTCGAGACCCATTTCAGCAAGCACGCTGTTACACATTTCACGAATGAGGGGACCTGATAGAAATTTTATGCCTGAAGCAACAATTCTGTCCATGACCTTTACTGCAACAAATTCTGCGTTTGTTCGAAGAAGTCCAGCTTCCAATACAAGGCTATCGATAATCTTACTTGATTCAAAGGTCTCCATGGTGCTACTAGTTGTTCTGACCTTTGGCATCTTCTTCTCTCGCTTGCTGAGCTCTTCAGCTGAGGTGACAGACTCACGAATGTCAGTCATGCGGCATCAAGGACCTCCCGTCGAATCTCTTCTACTGATGGAACTTCCCCACTATACAGGAGTCTGAGTTTGCCGCCATTCTCGATAATAATGGAAGGCGTACTTGCGATGAATAGCTGGTTTTCCAGGAGCTTAAATTCAAAGTCTGGGTCCATTGCTTTTAGGTCGATGGTTTCTAGTTTCACATTCGACCCATCAAACGCTTCCTGAATCACTGCTTTTGCTGCAGGGCAGTTCGCACAACCGTCCTGCGTAAAAAGGTAGATAATTGGTGCTGCGTCTTGTCCTCCCGGCGTCATCGCTCAATCCTCACCCCGCAAAAGCAGAGGTAGAGAATATTCCTCCGGGCATGAATAAAAGGATTACCGCGCTTCGAGCAAGCCTCCTGCCTTGTTCTAAGCCAATCGTAGCAGTTGAAGATTCAATCACGTTCACATTATTTAGAAATAGACAGCCCCACTTAAGGTCAGAGAAAATCTGAGCAGTTCTTCCTTCTCCGGAACTATGTTTTTGCAGTATTTGAACAAGGAAGCAACACAATTCTCTAGTGAAGAATACCAACAAATGAAACAAAGAAAACGAGATGATTTGGCGCGGTTCAGTTCGTGCATATGCCGCATTACGTTAAAGGGTTCCTTACAAAGGAAAGCTAGAATAAGTGGTCCATTCCGCCAATAAGAATAGGAGTATCCTACACATGGAAAGGTGATACAAAGTTGCCAGTATATCTAAGAGCCAAGACTCCACTCGACGGTTGGATCCGTGTTATCAGGAAGATCATGGAATCAGGTATGTTACGTGTCGATGAGAGAGAAAGCGAGACCCGTTGGCTTGAAAATGTAATCATTCACATCATGGACCCGTATACTGATCGGGTGAGCAACAAGTATCCTTTCAGTGAACAGGTACTCCGCGACAAGTACGCCACCCAGCTACTTAATCCCGACCGCATGGATTTTGACTACACCTATGGTGAAAGACTCAACGACTGGGGAGAGGAAGGGATCAATCAGATTGAGTATATTATTACTAAGCTGAGGGAACACCCCAATACTAGGAGAGCAGTGGCTACTACCTGGGATCCTCGGAAAGATACTATAGTCGATGAAGTCCCGTGTCTCAATCACTTTGTGTTTATGATGTGTGAGGAAAGATTGAATCTTTCTGTAATGATACGTTCAAATGATATGTATGGTGCTTGGCCTGCAAATGTATATGCTCTTGGGGAACTCTTGACATACGTTTCAGAAAAAACAGAAATTAAACCAGGGACTATCACTACACACTCTGTCAATGCGCATGTCTACAAGCATGACTGGGAAAAAGCCGCGAAGATATGAGCAATGTGTTAATCCGCTTAATTCATATAGGCCTTTAACCTAGAACTCTATTCGAGTTTCAATACTTAATCAGAAACAAGCTGTAGTCACAACGGAGTGAAACTGAAATGGATGATATTGATAAAAAATTGGTATCTATTCTTCAGAAGAATGGAAGGACAAGCCTCTCAGAGATAGGAAAAGAACTCGGAATGTCACACGTTGCAGTGAGTAAACGGCTTGACAAACTCGTCCAGTCAGAACTTGTGAAGATAACAGCTGGTGTCAATGCAGAATATCTAGATGCCAAGGTTCTCTTTATGGGACTTGAAACAGAAGATATGGAAGTTGCAGAACGAATCCAAGAGAAGTATATGGACTGTCCTCGTCTTTTGATGTTTGCCCCGGTGACAGGAAGGTATAATGTGTTTGTTGTAATGGCCGCTGAAGATACATGGAGTTTAGAGTCAATTATTGGCACATGTAGCATGAGAACCGAACCTGGTGTACGACGATCAGAGAGCTGGTTTGGGAATGCACCAGTTGCTCCAAAATATCTACAAGTTAACCTGGCACCAGGTACTCATGAGAGTTCAGTCGCTCCGTGTGGAAGAGATTGTGGTTCATGTAAACGATATAGAGCTGAAAAGTGTGTAGGTTGCCCACCAACTAGTTTCTATAGAGGAAATCTTTGGGCCGCTCCAAACAAGTCTATGAAGAAGACCAGAAAGAGCAAAGGTTAACTCGACCAAGACCCTTCAAATATTAGTGAGTCCTATGAGTGATGTTTTCATCCACCCACTTGCTGTCATAGATGAAGGAGCCAAGATTGGGGACGGAACAAGAATTTGGCATTTTGCTCATGTGAGAGGATCTGCAGCAATAGGCAAAAGATGTAACATAGGTAAAGATGTCTATATTGATGCGAATGTTGTCATCGGCAACAATGTGAAGATTCAGAATGGTGTTTCAATATATAATGGTGTAACAATTGAAGACGATGTGTTTTGCGGCCCGCACATGACATTTACAAATGACCTATATCCCAGGGCATTCAGTGAAACATGGGAGATTGTCAAAACAAGAGTGAAGAGAGGAGCCTCTATAGGAGCAAACGCAACAATAGTTTGCAATATTACTCTTGGTGAGTATTGTATGGTTGGTAGTGGAGCAGTTGTGACTCACGACGTTCCAGCGCATGGACTTGTAGTTGGTAACCCAGCGAGAATTGTTGGATTTGTATGTAAATGCGGGCTGCCATTGAGTAAGGAAGTATCACGAAGTGACAAGTCTATAATAATGCAGTGTTCAAAATGCAATTCGAAGATAGAGATACAGAAATCAGATATGCTGAATAGGGTCAGGTAGACCTACATTGTCCCACTTATACAAAAAATTCGTAAAGGAAAGAGTTTCAGACTTGGTCAGTAAGACTGAGAATATTCGAAACTTGACCATAATTGCTCATATCGACCATGGAAAGACCACTCTAAGTGATTCATTGATTGCCGCATCAGGGTTATTATCTAAGGAAGTTGCAGCTTCGGCAAGGTTACTTGACTACGATCTCATAGAACAACAGAGAGGCATCACAATCAAAGCATCCGGGATTTCTCTAATCCACCAATATGAAGGCGCTGACTACCTCATCAATCTTATAGATACTCCAGGGCACATAGATTTCTCAAGCCACGTAACTCGAGGGCTCAGACTCACAGACGGGGCAATAATTGTTGTAGACGCAATCGAGGGCATAATGGTTCAAACAGAAACGGTAACACGACAAGCCATGATGGAATTGGTCAGACCAGTGCTCTTTGTAAACAAAGTAGATCGGTTGATTCGAGAGAGAAAATTGAGCGCTCAAAAAACTGCTACTGAAATCAACAGAGTAGTACGTGAATTCAACGCCATGCTAGGAAAGTACCTTGACGATGAACGGTTAGAGGAATGGGAGGTTTCATTTAGCAACGGTTCTCTATCGGTAGGCTCAGCGATTGATAAATGGGGACTTGATACTGCTACTCTAAAGGAATATGCGGGAGGGAGTGAAGAGCAAGCTGACTTGGCAAATGCATTCATCTCAATTCTGGAAGAAATAAGAGAGACATACCGGGCAGAGAAAAGGAAGAATCTTGCTGATCGATTTCCTGTTGCACGCGTAGTATTGGATTCGGTCGTTAAAATTGTACCAAATCCCAAAAAGGCACAGTCGTATAGAATCCCGAAGTTTTGGGAAGGTAATCCGAACTCAGAGATTGGGAAAAATCTCATTGAATGTAGAACTGATGGTCCCTGTATTTGCGTTGTGGGAGATGTTCAACCTGATAGACACGCAACAACAGCAACCGCGGTGAGAGTCTTTTCGGGCACTCTGGAGAGGGCAAAAATTCTAACTAATCTAAGAACTAGAGAAGAAAGAAAATCTCTTCAGATTGGTATGTACATGTCGAAGACTCGTGTTGATCTCTCACAAGTTCCTGCAGGAAATTTAGCGTTCATAACAGGACTTAGAGATGTAGCTGTTGGCGATACTCTCATTGATGCTGATAGTTTTGAAAACTTGAAAGAGCCAATACCACCAATGAGTGCTCTTCAATATCCGACTGAACCAGTTGTGACCTACGCCATTGAACCAAAAAGCTTGGCAGAACTAGGAGATATACAAGCACCAATCGAGGCATATGTAAAAACAGATCCAGCTCTTGAGTTTGATGTAAATCATGAAACAGGCGAAATGCTCCTCTCAGGAGCTGGGGAACTTCATATAGAAATTACAATAGAGAAACTCAGTAGATTGGGAATTCAAGTAATTCTCGGAAAACCAATGGTCCTTCTAAGAGAGCAACTCACTTCAAATGGGGAACTGTGTTCAGGTGGAAATGAGAGAGTTAGCTCATTCACTGTTCGTGCGATAATTGCGTCTGAAGACATTCTACCCGAAACTCTTGGAACTGTATTTGACAAAGACCCGGGGTCGACGAGCTGG
>JBHLQJ010000030.1:6664-17514 GCA_048884945.1 Candidatus Thorarchaeota archaeon
TACAAATTCACTCAACCAGTTTGGTGACGAGGCGGAATGGGTAAAGGAAGCATTTAGGACAATTGTCCGAAATGGACCAGTCAGTGGAGAAAGGATGAGAAAATTAGGTCTATCTATCGAAAAGGTTACTCTCAGGTCAGAAACTCCTGAAACCTCATGGAGAGATATCACGCAACCCCTTATTGATGCTGCTCGAAAAAGCATACTATCAGGAGATCCTGTTGTTTTGGAACCATGGGTGCATCTTGAGATAAGTACTCCAGAGGAGTATGTTGGTACATTGAGTGCAATTCTTTCGAAGAGGAAAGGACACATTCTTGAGATTAACTCGGACAGAACATTATACCGACTTGATGCAGAGATACCTGTGAGAGTATCATTTGGCTTGGCAAATGAGATAAGAACCTCCACATCAGGATGGGCGACATGGGGAGCCCGGTCCGGTGGATATCGAAACATAAAGGATGCTGAAGATAGTTATTATTGAGATAAGAGTTAACGACGAAGATAGAACCTTTTATTCATGACACTACCAAGGAGAGAAAGTACACGACGATCCACAAGAGCTATGTTATCAATCATCTTCAAGGCACGAGTCAGGTTTGAGAATACCGCATTAAGATATGGCTGAGCCTCCACCAATTCTGATTGTTCGACCATTTGGAGATATGCATTTGCGATTTTAATTAATCCAAGCCAGTCTTCAGCAAGAAGATAGTTGTATTGCGTTTCATTAATGGTAGCTGGACTGTCTGGAAACCTACTTCTGTCAATATATGCAGCATACTGATTCTCCAGTGCAAATGAAAAGCGGCGTAGGAGCTGAGATATTGATGAGGATGCAGCTTTTATGAACTCGGTAGATTCAAGAAATTCTGGCTCTATTGAATTGACATTCCCAAATGCAATAGCTGCACCATAGAAGCCAGTTGCTAAATCTGAATAGTCCTTGTTATCATAGAATGCTTTTATTGTTTGAACAAGGTAAGTTTGGCCTAACCAATATTGTGCCAATAGGGGATCCGTTCGTTGGACTGCGTCATCAACCAGGGGCCGTATTCTTCCACCAGCTTCGAGGTTTAATGCATTCAAATTCATCTTTGCAGTCGAAAATGCTGCGACAAGTCCTGTAACATCTGAAAGTTCCGTTGTGTTTTGACTCATCATCTTGGATCTCTGAAGAAGAGTGTTCCATGATGATTCTATGAATGGTACAACAAGGGATACGCCATTAATGAAGATAGACTCCTCATCAACTGAAGCATCCATCAAAATCCTATCAATTTCATCCAAAATCCTATTGAGCCTAGGCGGGATTGTGCCTCCATGTCGAGTTAATAACCAAACGACATTGTATGTAGCAATTGCAACCTCTAGAAATGCTCGATTATCAGTGGGAAACAGAGGTACATATTGCACAATTATCTCCCTGAGTGAATCTTGAATATCAACATTGGTTCGTTCTGAGTTACGCATTTGAGAGAGTGCAAGTCCCATGCGTGTGCCGATAACTTCAATTTCTGAAACTCGACCATCCAAAAATTGAGTATTTCTTAATTTAGCAGCTTTCTCAAATGACTCCAAGCCAATTGGCCAAAACTCATCACACTCTGTTCCCAGACATAACCATCCAATCGCATTCTCTGTTCGAGCAACTTCAAGATCAATATCAGGGTGTGCGTCCCCTAAATCTCGAAGTATTGTTTTCGCTCCATTGAAATATTCAATTGCTTTTGTCATGTTCTCATGATCGCTAAGTAGCCCGTGAGCAAACCCAAGACCAGCGAGTGTCCTGAACATACTAATTCTCTGATTGGTGTCCAATTCCTTGATACTTTCGAAGATTCTAAGTCCTAGTTGAAGGCGTTCTATTGCTTGAGGAACTCCTTCACGCCAACCGTTTGCTAGGATGCTCGAACCAATTACAAGATGTGCTTGACCAACTTCATCTCTTCCCAAAAGACCTGCACTGAGAGCAAGATCATAAAGTTCAGCAGCCCTATCACTAAGTGCTCGTGCAATATCATGTGGAATAGAGTCATCTCTAGTTTCATTAACGGCAAGTTGAAGATTGACTGCAGCAAGTCGGATACGATCATTTTGCGCCCGTGCTTTTTTCTCTAAGTCATTTAAACGCACACGAGCATCTGCAAATAAGCGAAGTTCAGTGAGAACACAGGCGTGATCGAACATCACTTCGAAAGCATAATCTGTCTTGCCAATTTCGGTGCTTATCTCAATCAATCGATTAAGCAACAACTCAGCACCCTCGAAGAAACCTTCCTCAATAAGAATCCATGCTAAACTATGAATCTCGTAAAGAGCAAGATTCGTTGCGCCATCATGGCGACGGTCATAAATCGCATTTAATGTCATGAGAACCTCATCAGCCAAGAAGGGGAGAAGAGGTCTCAAATTAAGCCGATTTGATGAGCTAAGAGCTTGAGATAGCTCACCGAGTATATCAATGAGATTCGGTATTGCTTCAATATCAGGAAGAATCTCGGATTCTGATCTTCTATGACTGTTGGTATATCTTGTATCAAATAATAGAAGTAACTCAGGGATTGTACGATTCTTGTGGAATGATAATCGTATTGCCAACTCAGTCAGTTTCGCACTTGCTAGTCCAGGTCTTCGGAGGATAATCTCTTCAATCGCACGTGCTATATCGAAAAGAGTGTTGGCTTCATCACCATCATTGAACGGAATATTCTGAACTGCTGAAAGCCCATCATCGAGAGAGAGGTTTACACAAAGTATGTCTCTCAGTGTGGTTATCAGCAGTTCTTGCAATAGAGTCTCTCCTGGCAGAGGATGCTCCCTCTTCCTGCTTTAAAGGTTTCACAGAAAACAATTATCTCGATATTGTGAAATCATGCCATTCTCGAGAAGTATCAGTTCCTCTCATTCGCTCCATTCTAATCTGATGTCGAGGTACTTGACCACTGTCATCAATCCTAAACCTTAGAACTGCATCAGCAAGATAGGAAAAAGTCGCATAGGTTGTTTCTTCGTGCACTCCTTCCTCAAGGACATACATGATGCTATGTGAACCTTGCTTAATTCTCCCGCTTAATCGCTGGACCGCTCGCGGCATTGCGGAAGGAGTAGAATGAAGAATTAAGGTGGAGAGACTATCAATAACTACACGCGCTACCACAAGATCTTCAAGAACTTCAGACAGGACAATCCCAAGCTCACTGATATCATCCACCTTAGCCAATGACCTGGCAGGACCCAATGTTGGAGCGCCCATTCTCTCAGAGTATCCATCAATAAAGATGAATTTCCCTGAGGCTTCTTCTTCATCAATGATCCACCCATGACGACTCATATCGTTCCGTATCACTCGTGGAGAAACATCAGTTGTGACAAAGACTGCTGGGAAACCTAATGTAATTCCTTCAGCAAGAAATGCCTCAGCATAAGTGGTTTTTCCAGATCCAAGTGGACCCACCAGCATGTATGATATTTGTGTGAGCTGACCGAACTTAACAAGATCACTAATCATTGGTGCGGCTTTTGCTGGGGGTTGTATCACCCTTTGAGCGTCTTGATTCTCAACCACCTTTTGAGCCCCACAATTTCAATGATCAATGGCCAGGACTAATTTCTCCAGGCCATACTCGAATTCCTTCATCTGTTATTCTCATTGAATGTATCCTTGAACTGTGTTTAGAGCCTCTCAACTTGAGAACCTCAATTGAACGTGAACGTGATGTATCACTTATCTTCTCATTGTAAAGCACAATTACACCTGATGCTAAGAAGGCTTCGATATCAAAAACGCCAAGTCCCTGATCTTGAGCGGGTATTTCACTGGTCAATAGGAGAGTACATCCAGTCCGGGTAATACTAGCTGCAAGCTTGAAGAATTCCTCTCGAAGGATGTCACGACTCCTGAACTTATATGCCATAATCGAGAGTGTGTCTAAGACCACACGTTTTGCGTTCAGTTTCTTCACATGATTAAGGATGATTGCCTCCAATCCAGAGAGGTCGAAGCTTGGATATTCTCCAATAGTGACTGGAGTCACTTCTTTGGATGGTGACAAGTCAACTATCGAGATTTTCTTTTCTTTCTCAAGCTTCTCGAGATCCATCCCAAATTGAAGCATATTCCTTTTGATAAGATGAGGAGGCTCTTCTAGTGTAACTAGCACTCCGGGCTCATTATATTCTGTGGCACCCTTGTAAATGAACTGTGTAGCAAGAATACTTTTTCCAGTCCCAGCTTTTCCAGCGACAAGTATTGTGTCACCTCTAGGAAAGCCGCCTTCGATCAACTCATCGAGGCCAGGAATGCCGGTCTTTACTCGATCAATTGTGTGGTCGCTCATGTTGACCCTTCCTTCTTTTTTGTCAGTACTTTGGCACCAAGAACCATCTTCATCAGCATGTCCGGCTCAGGGATACCGGTCACTGATACTCCACCAATCATTATGGTTGGGAGAGCAAAGATACCATATTCTTCCGCTGCTTCTGGGTTCTCGCTGACATTTATCACTCGTAGAGTGAAGACATCAGAGCCAAAGTTTTCAATCGTTTCTCGAACCACTTCTTCCGCTCGGGGACAGAATGCACAAGAGTCGGATTTGAAAAGGACAACCTCAATCTTCTCAGAGTCATCCTTCTCTGTTGACCCATTGCGTTCATCTTTGTCCGCCAAATGGTAGCACTCCTAGGTTTAAGAAACGGCATGGTCTCAAGCAATATTTGTCACTTGAATGTTTTGAGGGTGTCGGCTGATGCTCCTATGTGTTCTAGCTATTACGTAGGTAATATCAGTATCTCAGTAGTCGTTTGATTCTAGTTGCTGCTTTTCCTATTGGTCGGGAATGATATCTCACATTGCGGGGCATAACTGCGGCTAGAATCAGCGCTTGTTTTCCGCTTGTACCAATTTTTTTGAAGACAGCTTTGCCCTGAGTGCATCTTAAACTGATGTCACGAATATCTCCTAGCATCAACTCTTTCCTTACTCGCTCTGCTGAGTCTGAGATAAACCCAGAAACTGCAGCTACAACATCCCGGTCAGCGCCTGAAGAAACCGCTGAAGCAATGGAGAATCCGTCGTCTCTGACAAGAGCTGACAGCGTGAAACCACCCTCCTTGTTCATTTGCTCAAGAATTTTTGGAAGTACACTGTAGTCAGGACGACTCATCCGAATTCGCTCCATTGAATCAAGTGTCTACAATCGAGTTGTTTGTTCCCCTAATAAACCATATGAGATTGAACCCATTACAGTAGAAATTTAAATGTCCTCAACTCCTGAACATGAGCACGGAGTGTGAGTCTCATGCAGGCAGAGTACCGTTACAAGATTGTTATGTTAGGAGACGGTGCTGTAGGCAAGACTGCAATGACCACTCGTTTCACCCAAGATTTTTTCGATCAGGATTACAAGCGAACAATCGGGAGTGACTTCGCTATCAAGAGACTTCACCTCGGTGACATCGATACTCGTGTGACATTGCAGATTTGGGATCTTGCAGGTCAACCAAGATTTGAGTCTGTGAGACAGGGATTCTACAGAGGCGCTAGAGGCGGACTTTTGCTCTATGACGTGACCCGACGACGAACATTTCTTAATATCGAAAACTGGAAAGACGAAGCGTTCAAGAACTTGGATAGGGAAATTCCCTTAGTTTTGGTTGCTAACAAGGTGGATCTGGTAGACAGTCGGGTTGTTCATACAGAAGAGGGGGAAGAATACGCAAAGAAAAACAGATTCATCTATGTTGAGTCTAGCGCACTGACAGGAAAAAATGTCGAGGAAGCTTATGCTAACCTCTGCAAGAAGATGATTGAAGAGTCCAAAAACTCTTCTCAGACAAAATCGTTCTAGAAACCACTATGTTTTCCTAGTTGTTCCCTTCAACAAATCAAGCTCACGTTTACACTGCCATACTAGATAGAAAATCTTCTTTGTTGCTAGGGTTTCTTCATCATAGTTTGAGCAGAGATTTTCAAACTTTTGAATTAGTGCCTCTTTTGTTTCAGGACTAAGTGTGGATTTTATTTCGTTCAAAAGCGACTCAAAAGGAGCCATTGTAGCTGCGAGGTCAGTCACATCCCAACGAATAATGGTTCCAGTCCCATCAGCAGTCAGAAAAGATGATGTCTTGGGATACCACTCTATTCCATCAATCTCACCTAAAGTAGTAGCTTCACCTTGAATCTCAAGTTTCTCAACGTTCCACAGATATATGGTCTTATCACTTGAACCAGAAGCAAGGAATCTTCCATCCTCACTGAATGATAATGCTCGAATTTCTGTATTATGACCTTGTAGAACATGGTCTACTTTCATAGGGGTTTGTGATGAGCCCCAGAGAATTATATGAAGGTCAGAAGAGCCGGATGCTAGACGTGATCCATCAGTAGTAAATCGAACTTGGTGTACTGCTGCACGATGCTCGCTATGGCGGCGTATCATTTCTCCAGAGTTCGAGTCCCATTCACAGATATTTGCATCAACTGATCCGGATACAATTCGATTGTCCTGAGGATCCCAGTCGCAAGTCACAACATAGAAACCGTGACCTTTCATATGATGGATCCGTTTATGGTTTTCAACATCCCAAGTCATTAGGGTTGTATCGCCACTTCCAGAAACTAGCTTATCACCGTCAGGAGAAAACGAAAGTGCTAGGATGGGATATTCATGACCTTCCAATGTACAAAGGCAGTCACCAGTCCGTATATCCCATAGTTTGACAACGCGTTCTACACTTCCTGAAGCGATAATATCGCCTTTTGGACTGAATGCTATTGATGTGCAGAGGAATTCATCTTGCATTCGTTGCATTTCTTCACCAGTATCAGCCGCATACAAGCGAATACTACGATCCTGCATGGCGGCAGCAAACATTCGTCCCACTCGGTTCATAGCAAACCGGCGCGTTATCTCTGAGCCATGTTTAGCTTGAGTCTTCAAGATTACTGGTTTCAGAAATATTGAGGTCTCTAAACTCTCCATTTATGTCACACACAGGACCGTTTTTGATGGCTCGGAAACTAAGCCTGCGTAAAAGTCTTGTTGATACATCATCGGATAGATTTCGTAGTGGAATAATGTGTAATCAATCGAACAAAGAGATTGATGTCATATAACAGCAATCATTATCAACCGCTAAACTTGCCATCAACGGGAGGTTTACTCATGGCCAAGAAAACGGACCGTATAATTAATTCCGCATTGGGTGGAGGAGATACAGTTGACCGTTTGAAAAGAGCTGTGAAGGGAATCATAAAGAAACCAAATGATGTTGTTAGCAAAATGCTAGCCAATCTAACAAGTATTCAGGCTTGCAAGGACGCAGCATTGACTGGCGATGATGATCAAAGACTGTTGGCAGTCTGCAGGCTTGGGGAATTTGGGGCGGATGCTTTTGATGCACTCGACATTTCGCTGAATGACGAGAACCCTTTGATTCGAACAGTAGCTGCAGGCATGTTAGCTTATACAGAGGACAAAGATGCAATAGATATTCTCAAGCCATACATTGTAGATAATAATGAAACAACAAGAGAGGCTATCAAATACTCTCTCAATTGGCTGGAGGAAAATGCAACTGTGAAAGAACATGGTACGCGAATACCTGATAGAATAGAGAACCCAGCAGAGATACTTCTCGATAGTGATGTCATTCCTTTGAGAATATCTGAAGAAGTTGAGGTAACTAGTACTTATACTGCCGCGCCAGAGGGTCTTGAATTTGGACTTACTGTGGAGAACAAAACCCTTGAACCAATTTACGAGGTTTCGATTAAAGTTTTACTTTATCCTGACGAGAGTCTTAAACCAATTGATTCCCTTAGCCAAATTATTGAGAGAATTGAACCAGGTGGGATTGAAGCAATTATCTTTGGATTCAGAGTTACAAATGAAGTTGTTGAGGGAGAGTTTGTTACATCAGTCCAGTTCATAGATGAAAAAGGAGAAGATGTTGCTGCAATATCTGGCAATATCTTTGTAAGGTCGTTATTTGAACAAGTACTCCCTCTTGAAATCACACCTGAAAATCTGTTAAAGCTGAAATCAGAAATGAAAGAGTGGAACAGAGAACATTCCTTGGTAGTTGAAGCAAAAGAGTTGTTTGAGATTTTGAAAAACCTCTTCGAAGATTGGAATCTTCATACTATCCAGTCAGATAACACTACGAGAGAAGATGTCTTTATGGGAATTGTTTCAGGCGCTGGAAATGGGAGAATCCATGAAAAGAAGTTAGTAGTAACACTAACAGTGGTCGGGAGAATCAACGATGCTCTATCTAAGCTCCGAATAGATGTCCTTTCTGAAGACCCCGAAGTTCTACATACAGTCGCAAGTGTGCTCTTTGAATCAATCCAACGAAATCTTGGTGTCATTGAGATCGATTGAGTTTATAGCCAAAGATATTAACGACACTACACCTATTGATATCGAATGTAGTGATGAGAGCATTTGGAGGTTGAGATATTGACTGACCCAGTTGCTTATGATGAAAAAGATTTGATAAAGTGGAAAAACAAGGATAGTTTTCAACCTTTAGAGAAGTTTGGACTCAAGAATGTAGGTAATAAGAAAATCTACAAACTTCGTGAACTCCTATATAATTTTGATCCTGTTCATTTGACAATGTATATGCTTGGAGTCTGTGGTAGGAAGATTTTGGTTGAGATTGATACTTATGATTTTCCTGATGGCGAACGACGAGTTGGAATTGAGTTCGTTGAAATAATGAAGATGAATGAATGGTGATATAGCTATTTTGTTTCTTGTACCACTTGGACCGACATGAAATTACTATGTCAACCCGCCAGCTTCGAGTATCTTAATTGCTAGCTCTAGGAATGCCGCTTCAACATTCAAACCAGTCTTAGCTGAGGTCTCCAAGAAGGATGTAATGACTCCTTGGTCAGCAATCTTCTTCGCAAGAGCCTGACCCTCTTCAGTGGTGACAATGGTCTGTGCCATAACGGGATTATCCTTAAACTGGTCACGAAGATCTGTCTTGTTAGCAATTAGAACAATTGGTATCTTCTTACTCGCATTGGTCCAGCACTCTTCTACCCAACTCATCAGGTTATCGAATGACTTTCTCTCAACTGTAGAATAGACAGCCAGAGCTCCCTGTGCGCCTTTATAGAATGTAGAACGAACGCTCTTGAAGTGCTCCTGTCCAGCAAGATCCCAAATCTGAATGCTCACATCATGCCCGCCCTCGAGTTGCATCTTCTTGACAGCGAAGTCTGCACCGATGGTGATCATGTAGTTGGCTCTGAAGCCTTCTCCCATGTAAGTTCGGCGGAGACTGGTCTTGCCAACACTTCCATCTCCCATCAACACAACCTTGAACAATGCTGTGACCATGATTTGTCACCCGAATGGTATCGTGTCTCGCTGACACTAGCGCGGTAAATGATATTTCTGCTATTTGAGTCTATGCCGATTGAATCAACGGGCTGTTTTTGATGAATGTTTACTTTCGGGAGACTGTCCCCCTCGGACTCATACATTTGGATGGACATGAGAGTTCCATAAAACCCACAATCAGTGGGACTGTAATATACTGGCCCAGCAGTCCAGAGACCGTTCGCTGATACTGCGGGGTAACGCCATTGAGAGGATGAAGACCATGGGCCGTACGGTCCGCACCTATAGAGACGCAGTCAGGATTGAGGAAGCACGATGGAAGGACTTCAGGCGGACCCTTAGACCATCCCAGAGAGAACGCTTCGACCGTATTTTCGACTATGCAAGAGGGTACGCAGATGCAGGCACCATGATGGTGACACCACGTATCATTGAGGTCATCCTACTATCTGCAATCTTGGAGATGCTCACGGAGCTTGACGAGATTCGAAAGAGGGTCCAGGTCTTGGAAGAAAAGTTCGGCCGCAAGTGATGACAATGAAGAAGACTGGATGGCTCTTGGACTGTAGCGTGAACCAAGAGAAACAGGCACTGACCATCTGGATCAAGAGCGAGGGGAGGACCAAGGGCTATACCTATCGGGGATTTCATCCCTCTCTGTATGTGAGCACAGACCTGATGAGAAGTAGGGAATGGAGCAAGAATGACATCCTGCGCGCGGTCCTGGAACACCCCAAAATAGTGCACTCGGAGATTGTCAAGAGATATACAAGTGTCTATGACACTGACATGAGTCCAGTTCTGCAGGTGTTCACTACACCGGATGCTCAGCGAGAGGTGGCAAAAGACCTCGAGAAGTTACCCGGGGCAACAGTGTTTCATGCAGACATTGACCCGGTTCATCAGTTCTTCGTCACCAGGGACATGTTCGCCTTTGGACGCGTTGAGTTTGAGCTGAAGGGGGATGAGATTGTCGAGATAAAATGCCTTGACAAGCGGGAAGACCCTGAGTATGATATTCCTGAGCTCGAAGAACTCGGGTTCGAAGTGTTCGTCGACACCGACCAGATCTTTCCAAAGATGGAGGACGGGATACACCACATTGAGGTCTATTACAGAGGAAACACTATCCACATTGAGGACGAAGAAGAGCGCAATATTCTCTGCAGATTTCAAAGCATCATCGACAAGATAGACCCGGATGTGATTAACACGAGAAGAGGAGAGGAGAGCCTCTTCAGATATCTGAGTTTGCGCGCAAAAGCCAACGGGGTGGAACTACGGCTCTCAAGGGATGGGACACAGCTGAAAGTAATCTACCAAGAGCCTCAGTCGTTCTGGCAGTATAACCGGGTTGTGTTCAAATCAGGGACACAGGTCATGTTGAACGGGAGAATTCATATTGACCGAGGAAAGAGCGGCATGCACTTCTATTCACCGGTGGGACTGGAGGGTGTAGTGGAGAGCTGCCGGCTTGCCTTGGGT
>JBHLQJ010000031.1:0-17366 GCA_048884945.1 Candidatus Thorarchaeota archaeon
TCCTTCAAAGACAGGCCAATCTGTGTAGGAGTCAGTAGAGCACTCGAAGATGGTGCAGAAACGGTGTCAGCAGCCTCATCAGGAAACGCTGCGGCTTCCATGTCGACCTTTGCAGCGCGGGCAGGACTTCAGGCTGTCGTCTTTGTTCCTGAAGATGCTCCTAAAGGAAAACTCATTCACCTGAGAACTCTAGGTGCCAAAGTCTTCAGGGTAAGGAAAGTGCGTGAAGGAGTCGATCCCACAACAACATTGTTGCATGCAGCATGTGCTGAGTTTGGTTGGACACCATCTCCATCATTTGGGCCATTCAACTGTTTCCAATTTGAAGGTACGAAGTCCTTGGGTTATGAAATTGCTGAACAGACACGATGGGATCCACCAGACTGGATTCTCTTCCCAACAGGGAGTGGGGGTCTCATGGCAGGAACGATGAAAGGATTCTTTGAGTTCAAGGAGTTGGGCTTGATTGATGGTATCCCAAAGCCCGTTGTAGTACAACCTGAGGGCTGTGCCCCTATTGTGCGAGCGTTCAAAGAAGGTCAAGACCCATTGGATATCACTCCCTGGGATTCTAATTTTACCATTGCAGGAGGGCTCGCTGACCCTTTTCCATGGGATGGTGATGCATCTCTGAAATATCTTAGACTCGCAAAGGGCGAAGCTGTTGCAGTTCCAGATGATGAAATTGAAAATGCATTGGTCCTTATAGGTAAACTAGAAGGAATATTCGCTGAGCCAAGTGGAGTAGCGGCTCTAGCTGGACTGAAAGCCCTAATTGAACAGGGAACAATTGATAGATCTGATAGAATTGTCGTCCCCATTACTGGCTCAGGGTTCAAGGATCTTGCTACACCTGACCGGCTTACACCTGAAGCTCAGCTAATTCCTCCCGAAACAGCAGCGCTCAAGAGAGCTCTAGAGAACTATGATTGATGTGATGATATGGATAACGAGAAAATGAAGAAGTACATGGCTGTAGCAATTGAGGAGGCCAAGAAAGGTCTTTCAGAGGGCGGAATACCCATTGGTTCAGTGTTGGTCATTGATAACAAGATTGTTGGCAGAGGACATAATCAACGAATTCAGAAAGGGAGTGCAGTTCTTCATGCAGAGATGGACTGTCTTGAAAACGCGGGAAGGTTGACCGCAAGTGAGTACCGAAAGTCAGTGCTTTTCTCGACCTTGTCTCCCTGTGATATGTGTAGCGGGGCTGTGTTACTTTACGGAATACCCAGGGTTGTTGTTGGAGAGAATACAACATTTCAGGGACCTGAACAATATGTACGTGATAGAGGCGTGGATGTCACCGTCCTTAACGATACTGAGTGCATTGAAATGATGGAGAGATTTATTCAGGACAATCCGATTCTCTGGAACGAAGACATTGGTGAGTAAGAAAAACTAATTGATTGGAGATTCGATGATGGCGAAAAAGGAGCTACGTCAAAGAGCAAAAGAACTAGCCAAAGAATATGGGTATCTCCAATACATGATAGAACGATATCTCTCACTCTGGGGTGAGGACGAAACACTGATGTTCATTGAGGCTTGCGAACAGCCAATCAGAACAGCAATTCGGATTAACACTCTAAAAACTTCCCCAGCAGCAATCATGCAACGCTTACAAACAAAAGGAGTGACAATTGAAGAGATACCATGGTTGACTGAGGGTTTCTATGCGGACTTTAAAGGCGCTTCCCCTGGGGCACTACTCGAACACATGCTTGGATTCTACTATGTTCAGGGAGTTCCTTCAATGACTGCAGTTCATGTCTTGGATCCCCAACCGGGAGAAACGGTTCTTGATCTTGCAGCTGCACCTGGTGGAAAGACAACCCACATTGCTCAGATGCTTCAAAATACAGGAATGGTCATCGCAATAGAGCAAGACAGACAGCGTATGGTAAGTCTTAACAGCAATATAATCAGATGCGGTGCAACAAACACTCTCGTGCTTCGTGGAGACGCTAAAAAAATCGATAATTTACCCTTTGAGCCTGACAAAATACTTCTTGATGCGCCTTGCTCTGGAGAAGGGCTGATTCCTTTGGACCCAACTAGGAAGACCAGTAAAACAATGGCAGACATAAGATTTTGTGCAACACGAGAAGATGAGATGCTAGAAGCCGCAGTCAACATTCTTGCAGAGGGGGGTATAATGGTATACTCTACCTGTTCTATTGCTCCAGAAGAGAATGAATATGTTGTAGATGATGTTTTGAAACGTCATCCTGAGATGGAAATTGTCAATATATCAACCAAGTTTGGCTCACAAGGATATTCTGAACCTTATGGAGTTAAACTAAATGAGTCATTGAAACTTTCAAGAAGGTTTCTACCACATCTCCATGGTACTGAGGGATTCTTCATCTGTAAAATGAAGAAAAAAGGGGAGAGCACAAAATGAAAATTGAACTTGTTAATCCCTTTGTTTGGGAGTCTATTATAGCACAAATTGACAACGAGTTCGGTGCAGGAGTGACAAAGAGTCTTCTTGGAAACCGTGCACCAATACTGGTATCTAAAGAGAACAGCCAGATATTCTATGCAATTCCAACTGAGTGGGTGTCTAGATTGATGGAAACTGCTGAAAGTCTTGACATCCAATTCATGGGGAAAGAGTTAGGGTCATTTGATAAGGGAAAATTTAGATTGGGCCTTCAAATTCTTGCTGAGTTGGCTGAAAGGACTTCGAGCTTCATCATCGTATCAAAACAGGGTGCTGAGGCGTTCACATATGGAAGAAGTATAATCAAGGAATCAGTACTCGAGCTAGATCCGTCTCTGATGAGAGGTCAAAGAGTGCTTGTTCTCAATGAAACCAAAGAGTGTTTAGGGATTGCTTCACTATCAGTAGATGGATCAAAGCTGACTCGACTTGGAGCAGATAGGCTTGTTGCCAAGAATCTCGTTGATATAGGCTGGTTCATAAGACGCTTAGGCTAGACAAACATATCAGTGGTTCTATCTGAGTCTTCAATGGATTTTCTCATTTTCTCAAGTCGTTCAATCTCTCGAGACTCCTCCAAGAGCTGCTCGACATTGGCTCCAACCCCATAGATCTCATTGATTTTCTCAAGCATAGTTGCAGCTGACCGAGGGTCAGGACGACCTCTCGTTGCGTATGTGAGTAGACCAATAGCAGGAGCACCATGCATTTCGAGTTCTGCAAGCAATAATGCGAGCGGACCTGCTACAAACAAGCCTTCTTCAAGGAGGGGGACCTGCCATTTCTCAAGCATGTCCTTGTAGGCAGATGTCGGAACACATCGCATATTTGCGTCATCTTCCTTAAAAGACGCGTCTAAACCTCCAAGGAGCAGAGTTTCTTTGAAATTATTCTCAGCTATCCAATTTGCGAGTTTATCGATGAATCCCCATTGTTCTGATTGGTGTGGTTGAAATCGTGGCACAAGAAACATCATCCCCTTCTTGTCGTAGGAATATAACTCGAATGGTAGAACAAGACGCTCATTCTCCATTGACACGAAAAGAGGAAGCATATCACTCTTGATGAAGCCCACACGTTCAGCATCCAAGGTTCGAGTCAGATGAGCGGTGCTCAGAAAACCTACCTCACCTAGACCATGAAATCCACAGATGAAAGTCGAGCCTGGCTTAATCTTGAAGTCCTTTTTTAATATGATTTTGAAAGACGAATCAGTGGTAGCTACGAAAGCCATGACCATTCAAGCCTCAATTCTGATGGCTGATTTCTCAACCACATACTGCTATGGGTAGAGGTTAGACAGTTCCTTTTGAGACTTTGTATGTGTCTGTATAAGATTGGTATGAGAGAGCTGGTAACACACGTTCCAGATAGACGGAGCGAACGAGAAAAAATGTGCATTTTTGGAAAAGCTTTGCGGTATTTTGACAAGGCACGCATAAAACTAATAGGATAATATACTATAATCTCATAGCACCATATGCGCATTTGATGGAGCGGGACTAGTTGAGCACCCTAAGGGAACTAGAACTCCAACAGGTAGCCCCTCGATTGTTGGAGTTGCTTAGACGGCAAGGACTTGCTACACTCACTAGATTCCAGTCTATTTCAGTTCAGCAAGGAATTATCAGAGGAAAAAGCCAGCTCCTTGTGACATATGACTATGACGAAGCATATTTGATTGCTGAAGTTGGTCTTCTTAACAAAGTTGCCTCAGATCATCGTGCGCGGGCACTAGTTCTTTGTCCCAACCCACATCAAGCAGAGAAACGATTTCGTTCATTGAGTCAGAAATGCCGCCGTTTGGGAATTGAGGCATCAGAGATCATTAGAAGACGGACAGCAATTGCTGAAGGTGCTGGTCCTGGTCGAGTCGTGGTTGCAACATATACTTCGCTTGATATCGCATCACGCGTCAATCCCAATATTATTGATGGGGTGGCTTATGTATTGATTGATCGGCTTGATCTTATTGGACAACCACTAATTGGGCCACGTTTAGAAACAGTTCTCGTGACATTATTGAGCCAAACAAACATCCAGTATGTGGCAATCTGTCCACATTTGGAGGACATGAATGAGCTTGCTAAATGGCTTAGTGTTGATATAGTAAAGGACCCAAAAACCGATGTGAAACTAATTTTCAGTGTAAAAACCTTTGAAGACTCAGAAGACTCACTTTCAGACTTGACTGAGTTCGTGACCTATCGGCAAGGACAAGTAATGATTCTTTGTGCGAACATAACCGCTTGCGAACAGTTAGCATTGCAACTTGCTGGATTTGAAACTGGTAGCATGGCTACAGCCATCGACTTGAGACTCCCACCTGAACATAGAGATGACCTTAGACTTCTTACACGTGATGTTGCTGACAAGTACTCGCAATGTACTACCACTGCAAATCTGAGTAAGTCTATCGCTAGAGGCGTGGGATTCATCCACGAAGGGATTGGAAGGGTTCAGAGAAGAACACTTTCACAAGCTTGGGAGGAGAACCTTTTACCTGTAATTATAATGCCAACACGTTTTGCCATTGCCAGCGGGTTGAGAGCAACTGTTGTCTTCCTAATGGGTGTGTTCATGCAAGAATTTGGTAAGGAGGTATCTCAGGAAGAGTCGGTCACTATGTTGTCTGAATGGCAGTTGACGGACGTTCTTGAAGCAGCAGGTCGGAGAGGGAAAGATAATGAAGCCTTCGGCATTGTTGTTGTGGATAATGAGTCTGAAAGATTGAGAGTTATAGCGAAGTACTTTGAAAAAGATCGTGAGGGGAATCTGAAACCACGACTTGGAGAAATTGATAGCTTAATGGATGAAACTGAGAATGTTCAAGACCTAGTCTTGCGGCAGCTCTGTGGAAAGAAAAAGAAAGACGAGGACCCATTCTCTGTGATTGATCGCACTTTTTGGGGGAGCAGTAACCTTGTAACAGATATTCGTCATACTGAGATTCAAGATGAACACTCAGTGGATAAATTGCTTACTCTTCGTTCTACTAGATCAACGATTTCAAGAGCAAAGGAGATACCTGATTCAAGTGTAAAATTTGTATCTGTTAGACCAGACAAAATAGAAGGACTTGTTCACAGTGGAAGCAGGGAAATTTGGCATTATGCTACATTGAGGGCAAAAGATGGTGTTTCATGTTCTTGTGAATCATGGAAATATCAAGGTATTAGGAAACATCGACTCTGTAAACATCTGGTAAAATTTGCAAAGTATGCACTTGAAAAGGGAGACACGAAACCCTATGCTGCAGGAGTGATAATGCAGGCTCTCCGCGGACTTGAGGTCTATGATGAATTAGAAGCTGATAGACTCATTATTCGTGACGGAGGAGATACGCGCTGTACAGATTTGGGGAAAGATGTTGCTTTTCTAGGAGTACCAGTAAAAGATGCAAAGAGAGTGATGAGAGCAATTGCTGATGAGAAGAATGATTTGATGACGATTCTGAGAAATGTAGTCATGACGCAAACACACATTCCAAAGGAAGTTGTTGATCGCGTTTTGAATAAATTGCCTGGAAAGAATATTGAGGAAATTGTAGACAAAAATGATATGCCAGGCATTGTTGAAAATTGTTTGGAAGAACTTGAGTATGTAAATTCAATTCTGCTAAAACTTTTGAATTCAAAACATAGAGTAAGAAACGAGAGCGAGAAACTAGAAAAGAGCCTGCTTTCAATTCTTCAGTCAATGAAGTAACATTTTTACGTAAGCAGATTCGTGGCGGCCTAAGTCTTGGGCATCACATGCCACAAGTGGTGGTATAGCAATGAAATTGTTTGAACATGAGGCGAAAGATATCTTTCGAGCTTTCAATATGCCCACCCCATCAGGTGGCGTCGCTAGAACTCCAAAAGAGGCAAAGGAACGCGCGGCGGAAGTGGGAAAACCAGTTGTTGTGAAAGCGATGGTTCTAGCAGGGAAACGAGGCAAAGCTGGTGGCGTGAAGTTTGCAGATTCGCCACAGGATGCAGAGATATGCGCTGAAGAGATTCTAAAGATGCGTATTAACGATCTTCCAGTTGAGGCAGTCTTGGTTGAAGAGAAGCTAGACATTGAACAGGAGATCTATGCAGGTATAACCATAGATAGGAATGAACGGAAGTATGTTGTCATCGGTAGTGCTTCAGGAGGAATGTCAATCGAAGAGCTTGCTGAAGAGAGTCCAGAGAAAATTATCAAGATGCATGTTGATCCGAGTCTTGGTTTCCAATCTTTTGAAGCTCGTCAGATGGCAATAGATATGGGTTTTAGAGGGAAACACATCAGTCAACTTGGAAGTTTCTTTCTGAAGTTGTGGAATATTGTCGAAGCCTATGATGTTGAGCTGACTGAGATTAATCCACTGATCCTCACCAGAGATGGAAGATTCTTTGCCGCGGATGCCAGACTGAATATCGACGACAACTCACTTTTCAGACATAAGGAGACTATTGACAAGCTGAAACGTGAACCTATTGAACAGAATGAACGCGAGAAACTAGCCACAGAGAATGATATGGCGTATGTTGAACTCGAGGGGAACATTGCTTGTATCTGTAATGGCGCAGGTCTCACGATGGCGACACTTGATGCTGTGTCCCTATATGGAGGGAAGGCAAGTACTTTTCTGGATCTTGGCGGAGGTGCAGATGCTGAGAGAGTGGAGAAAGGGATTGAAATTGCGCTGATGTATCCGAAAGTAAAGGCAATACTGGTCAATATAATGGGCGGAATAACAAGATGCGATGAGGTCGCAAAAGGAATAGTGGCTGCAAGAAATGATGGCGATATCACCACTCCCATGGTTATTCGAATGGTGGGAACAAATGAAGAAGAAGGACAAGAGATTCTCAAGAAAGCTGGAATACCTTTCCTTAAGACGATGGAAGAGGCAGCTTCAAAGGTAGTTGAACTTGCGAAGGAGGCTGTTTAGGTGGCAGTACTTGTTAACAATAATACACGAGTTGTAGTTCAGGGAATAACCGGTACACAAGGAAAATATCACACTATCTCAATGCTGAAATATGGCACAAAAATCGTTGCTGGAACATCCCCCGGCAAGTCTGGAGAAGAAATCAATGGCGTACCTGTTTATGATAGCGTTCTTGAAGCGAAAAAGGCGGAAAATGCTAGTGCTTCAATAATCTTTGTTCCTGCGCCTTTTGCAGGCGATGCAGCCCTTGAGGCAATTTCTGCAGATTTGAACCCTGTTGTGATAATTACTGAACATGTACCTGTGAAAGATGAAATTCGTGTTATTCATGCTGCAAAACAGAAGGGGATCACTATTATTGGTCCTAACACTCCAGGAATAATCACACCTGCTGCAAAACAAAAGGTTGGAATCATGCCAGGTCATGTCTTCGCTGAAGGTGATGTTGGACTTATGTCTCGTAGTGGTACATTAACCTATGAGATTGCAGCAGGAATGACAAATGCGGGTATTGGGATTTCCACTGCAATAGGTCTAGGAGGCGATCCCTGTGTAGGACTCACCACAATAGAGGCTGTTCGAATGTTCAAGGAAGATAAGGACACTAAAGCATTGGTCATCGTTGGTGAAATTGGTGGTGACGCAGAAGAGCGTGCAGCTGTGTATATCCAAAAGGAATACGACTTACCTGTTGTCGGATTTATTGCAGGCAGGACTGCACCTCCAGGAAAACGAATGGGGCATGCTGGTGCCATTATAAGTGGAAGTTCAGGGACCGCAGCTGCAAAGATTAAGGCATTAAACGATGCTGGAATTGCTGTAGCAGAGAAACCGAGCGATGTTGCAAAGCTTCTGAATGAGGCTTTGTGAAAAAGATTCATGAAACCTTTTTGTGGAAAGAGCACAAGCTTTTAAAACACAACACAGTTGGAAAGCCGAGCGGGCTAACTAGAAACTGCTCTGTTTGCCATAATTGATTAGAGGTCTGAAAGATGCCAGTAGCTGACATCGAGAAACGTAGATTAGCACAGCACTACCAGCTGTACAAGTCCATTTGCCGTAATTGTGGAGCAACGAATCCACTAAAGGCAAAGAAGTGCAGAAAATGCAAGAATAAAGACCTCAGACCAAAGAGACGCCAGAAGAAGTAATCCTTCATTCATTAGTGATAGGAATTAATCTCATTTCACCACCAATAGCCAAGGTTCTCTCTGGAACATCTTTTGTTACAACGGTATTTGCTCCGATTACCGCATTGTCACCAATTATGATGCCCGGTTTAATGAAGACATTGACACCAATCCACACGTTGTCCCCAATAACAATGTCCTCGTCTGTATAAGAGTGAAGATCATTGACCTTTTTCGAGTGCCCTCTAATGTGGACATTGTAGGAGATTTGACAGTTTTGACCAATTTTGACTTTGGAATTTGGACCTGATATTATATGAGCGAAATTGATGTGTGTACCAGCTCCAATTTCGACGTTCCCTCTTATTACACAGTCTTTCCCAATGCTAACATTTGAAAATACATTTTCCTTCTTCATTTTCCGATAATTCTCTGCTTTGGTTACGATGAACGCGCAAATCTTTCCAAGAACCATGACTTTTCACCCTAATTCAAGAATTCTTAATTTTCTCCTTATCCTTTGAATTTTCTTTTTTATCATCCTATTGACTAGAAAGGATTTGGATTGTTGTTATAACTCCAGCACTCTTAAATACAGTTGAAATCCAAAACGGTTTCAGAATGGGCCGGTGATCTAGTTGGTTATGATGCCGCCTTCACAAGCAAGATTCACTTGAGTTCGGAAGATTTCTTCTGATCGAATCCTAGCGGAAACCGGCGGAAATCGAGAGTTCGAATCTCTCCCGGCCCACCAGTGCTCACCTATCATAGCGTTAGAGTTATAACACAAACATTAGCCGTGCGAACAACAGGTGGACGGATCGACTTGAGCTCTCTTCAAATCATTTCCGGCTCACCAGAGTAGAGTAATAGTATGGTGCTTTACAATGCCAAAACAAATCAATGATGTCGATAAGTTCCTCGAGATGAGCGAGGACGCTGTGGAGTGTCGTGTCAAGAGAGGCAAAGATCAGGTCAAGCTCAAGCTCAGGACTCGGGGATACCTCTACACACTCATTGTTGAGCCCCAAAAAGCTGAAGAGATTCTCCAACAGGTCAAGTGCCAAGTGGTTGAGGCACGATCCGGTTCTGGAGAAGCCTAAATCTCAACGGATTCGTTTATCTCTGGCACATGAGCCACGCGCTTTCGTTTTTCTAGTCTCTCAGCAAGAGCATCGCAAGACTCAGACTCTCCGTGGACAATGTAAAACTTGGGCGCATCAGGTATTTTCAGAAGCATGTCTAACATACCCCTTGAGTCGGAGTGTGATGACAGATGATGCTGGCGAACATCAGCGGACACTTCAAACAAACGACCATTCGAAAATACCTTCCGCTTCGCCAGTAATTCTTCTCCAGGAGTACCAGGTATTTGGAAACTAACAAGGATAATTGAGTTCTTTGGATTATCATGAACCATCTTAAAGTAGAGATGGGACGCACCACCCTTAAGCATCCCCGCAGGAGAAATAATAACGCCACCTTTTTTGACAGCATTTGAGCGATCGCGGTTATCATTAATGATATGAGTACGCCCAACTGCACGTTGGAATGCTTGTGGACTTTGAAGATATTCAGGATGTTTCACAAGAACATCGTTCACAGATCGAGCAAGTCCATCTAGGTAGATGGGATATTTGTACGGAAGACCATGTTTCTCAAGAATACACATTATCTCCTGACTTCGACCAACTGCAAAGGCTGGGATTAAGACAGTTCCACCCCGCTCCAACGTTTCAATCACTGAGTCCATAAGAGCGAGTTCTATTTCTTCTCGATTCGGATTAGTTCTTCGTGCATAGGTGCTCTCAGTCACAACAATATCATGTTTCGGGAGATTCTTTCTTGCTCCAGGATTAAGTTGAGACTCTGTTGCATTAAAGTCACCTGTAAACAGAATTCTCTTGCCATTTACTCTGATTGAAACCATAGAACTCCCAGGGATATGCCCAGCATTGAATAGAGTCATCTCGAAGTGGTGTCCTAAGGGAACAGTTTCCTCATAGGCGGTTGCTTGGCATTGTCGTTTAACCAAAGCAATATCCTTGCGTGAATATGGTAAAGGGCCTCTTGAAATGTTATTCATGTCGCGCAGAAGTAAGGTACTCAAATCACGAGTCGCGGGGGTGCAAAATAATGATGCCTCGCTATGCGCAAGTATTCGAGGAATCCCGCCAGAGTGATCCAAGTGTGCATGGGTCAAGGCAATTGCCTGTAAATCATCTGTTGGAACAAGATCTGGAAACGAAGGGGGTTCTGTGAACTTAACGCCATAGTCGACTAATACACTTTCACTGCCCTGCTCCACAAAGAAACCAGAGCGACCAATCTCACGACACGAGCCAAGAAACATGATTTGCGACATGCTAAGTTACATCCTTTTATCGAACCAGCAAAAAGCAAAGAAAAAGGTTTGGCATCGTGCTTTTTTTCACATTTTAATAAATCATGTAAATTGCTAATTAATTCGATTTAAGCTAAAAACGAAATCTATATCAGTTGAATACTGCTTGTGTCTTACGAATGGCCACAGTAGTAGGCGGAGAGACTTCGGGTGACGGAGGAAAACACTGGCAAGAAGTCCAGCAGCAAGAAAGCTGATGCAAAAGAGCTGCAGGATGGCGACAGCATGGATTGCATCTTAGTTGGCAACAAGAATGTGATGTCCTATGTACTCGCCTGTGTAACCTTGTTCAACAAGGGTGCAGAGGAGGTTGTCATCAAAGCAAGAGGTAGGCTGATTAGCCGGGCCGTGGATGTTGCTGAAATTACTCGTCACAGGTTTATATCCGACCTCACGGTGAAGAGCATAGAAATCGGTACTACCACTGTCCAGACGGACAAAGGTAGCGACCTCAACGTATCGACAATCGACATCACGTTGACAAAGTAGTTGCATGTTCTGTTGATTCTCGCCTGAAGCCCGGTCTTCACTGAGCCTTCGAGATTGGCGTGGATTGACAAATGCGACTACCTGTATGTAACTTCGATCTTGAATCGGATATGTTGTGTACAAGTTGTCAGGCAAAGCTTGACCGCGGAGAGATTACATCTTTTGATATCGAATTTAGTAAATGGTTGCTGGAACGTGAAAAAGAATACCCCAATTTAGAGGATTTCACTCTTCAGCGAGCAACTCGAATAGAGGGACGTCTAATTCTCGTTGTGAAAAAAAATGGTAAAGACCTTCTTCTCGCTGAACACACCCTCTTCAATGAGCTAGCAGAGAGATTTGGAGAAGTCATGATTTTTGAAGGCCCGACCAAACTACGACGTGTGATTCGTGAATTCATTGCTCCAGCAATTGAGGTAGGAGTGAACAGCTTGTATCTCCCAGATGGGTCAAAAGAGAGCATTGTGATGCTTCGTGGAGAAGATCGGGAGAGGATCAAATATTCAATCGATGAGCTCAGGGCCATTGTGTCAGCCATCATGAACGAGTCTGTTCTGTTCGAATTTCAGAAGGACCGATTAAAGTCAGACAAGGATGAAAAGATTCCTGATGAGTTCGACCAACGAATGGAGGAAATGAGCCACCGAAGAACTAAAGCACGATGATTTAGACTCGATTGATAGGGTGGTTCTTCATTATCTCCCGCATCACCACGGTTGCGTAGGAGCCTTTCCGTAGGGAGAATCGCACTAATAGTCCCTCATTAGAACATGAGGTTTCTAAATCTGGCAATCTTATGGATGCAAGGTGCAACCCTCCAGGTGAGTCTAACGATTTCATCTCAGCATTTCTAAAGTCTGAGAACTGGATATTCTCATCCCTCAGTATTTGTTTGAGTTGTTCAGATTGTATGGAAGATGGTACTCTCGTTGAATATCCAGGAATTGGTAATGCAAGTCCATACTCTCCCGTCTCAACTTGCTGTTGTCTTTTCTCATAAGTCGACTCTGTAACATAAAGCCACGAGTCGCGGCCTGAATGTGTTTCATCAAGTTTGATAAGAAAATCTCCAACTTCAGGAGAGGATATAGACATTCCAGATTTACAACGCTGGCTGAGCAGGCGATTGAATAGGTAAGACTGAAATGAATGTGCCTGTAATGTTAATACTCGAGGAGGAATCTTTGAAATGGCTCTCCGAAAATCCTCGGGATTCTTCATGAGCTCTTTCATCAGAGTCTTCTCATACCCCATGTCTTCTGGAAGAGACTCAATCATCTTCTCGTTTGGAACAAGACTCTCCGACAGTTCTAACCGGACACTAGTCAATTCTTCGGACTCATAATCACTAGTGGTCGTGAGCATGATACGAATTGCACCCTCAAAATCTCGTTTTATTAACGCCTTTCCGACATGATGGGTGTTTGGTCTTGTAAGACCAAATCTTTGCACTCCAAAGTAATTCAACAAGGGTCTTTCACGAAGTTGGTTCACTACTAAAAGAGCAGTATCGCAATCTGAATTAATGTCTCTGAGGAGAATCGTAAACCTGTTACCCCAGAGATCACCAATTTGTACTGGTTGTCTGGTAAAATGAATATCTCGTATGTTAATTCGAGTAAGTTCTATTGGAGCGACTAGCTCCACAGCTTTGGCTGGAATACTCATAGATTGGACAGCGATTGCACGCTTGTCTTTGAGACCTGCATAGGTGACACTATTTCTAGAGAGTTGGAGAGATGCGGCCAAGATATTGGCAACATCCATTGTTGAGAGACCCATTTTCTGAAGTGTGAATGTGGCGAATCTATCAGACTTCCCCTTAGCTGTTGGTGGTATTACTTTCGACTCAGACCACTTCTGTACGCTGAGAATTGTTCGATCAGGCGAAATCTCTTCTACGATAAAATCCTCATACTGTGTCTTCAGTTTTCCGCCTATTCCTGAGAAATCTGTTGAATAGAGTTCCATCCCCAATGTTTTTTCAAGAGGATGGGCTTCAATCATGATACTCACTCTATAGCAGCTTAAGTTCGCCAGTCACCTCATCAATAATCTCAGCTTTAGCAGGACCAATGCCAAGAACAGTGATTGTACCAGGAGGGAGTTCAGTCATCCCAGCATCTCGAATTAGCGCATGATGCAGACTATGACTTATTGCCTGGCGTCTTAATTCAAGAAGCTCTTCCTCAGAATCTACTTTGACTGCGACCTTCTTTTGACCTTCGCGTAACCATGCCTTCCAGATGTCCTGCTGGTGGACTCGTGCCTGTTCTGCCGATGACACTGAACCATGAGCGACTTGAACTGCAATTTTACCTCTGCTCATACCAAGATCCGTGCGTACGGCAATGACCTGTTTGTACTTGAAAGATCTTTCAGCCAAAGGAAGCTCCTCCCAGATGACTTAGACTAACTGGTTAATCCAATGGGAGAGTTAAAAACGTGCTCAAAGCTCCTTTTGCTAGGGACTATTCATGAAGTATGATGCTATCATTATTGGTGCAGGACCTGCGGGACTCCTAGCAGCCACAAGGATAGCAGAAGCTGGATACAAAGTTCTGGTATCAGAAGAGCACGAGAAGGTGGGGGAACCTGATCATTGTGCAGGCTTATTGAGCGCGTCAGGACTAAGTGCGCTAAATCTTAAACTCTCAAGTGATGTCATTCAGAACACTGTTTCTGGCGCACGTATTAATGCCCCATCAGGTCATTCGCTATTCGTTGAAAGAGGTCGCCGTGAGGCTTATGTCATCGACCGGCGAAGATTTGATTCTTGGCTAGCAGAGAGAGCTTCAGATAAGGGTGCTAACATACTTACTAGCAGCAAGGTAAGGGGGATAACCCGCTCAAAATTAGGGATAAAGTCTGTCATAACATCTAGCCAAGACTTTGAAGCCAGGGTAGTCATAATTGCAGAAGGCGCTCGATCAGTTCTAGCGAGGGATGCTGGATTTCCTATTGTGTCGAAACATAGCAAGCTTCCAGCCTATCAATATGAACTCAAAGATGTTGAAATTGAGGAAGACCTGGTTGAGATGTTCTATGGTCGTCAGCTCGCACCTGGATTCTTTTCTTGGATTATTCCAATTGGAGAAGGAAAAGCAAGGGTTGGTTTAGCCTCAAAGAATAGAACAAAGACAAGACTTGATTCTGCTCTACGTCATCACCCGATTATTAGTGATCGTTTAAGAAATGCAAAGACCGTTCGAGGATTGGGGGGTGTTGTATTGGTTGGAAAACCCTTGTCTAGATTATCAGTCGATGGTATAATCATTGTTGGAGATACAGCTGGTATGGTAAAAGCAACGACAGGCGGCGGAGTTATCATCGGAGGATTGACTGCAACGTTAGCAGGGGAAGCAGTCATAGATGCACTTCAAAAGGAGGATGTGTCACGAAAGCAGCTCTCAAGATACGATAAACAATTCAAGGCAATGTATTACCAAGAGCTTCAAACTATGTATTTAGCTCAAAAGGCAATCGCATCACTCACAAACAAAGGACTTGACTCTGTAGTTCAAGATGCTCAAAAGATGGGACTTCTCGATATTGTACGAAAGGATGGAGATATGGATCTTCAGGCAAAAGTGATTCGTAAACTCGTTTCTAATCCACGAACTTTCCTGCTCGGTTTAAAGGCTGTAAGGTACATCAACCCATTCCTCTAGCTTTATGAACCGAGGCAATCAAAGATTGTAGGAGGTCTAGACACATGCCAGCACCTGTCCAAAACAAAGTATTGGATATTGTACTCAACATGCTTGAGCAATATTCAATCTGTGATAGGTGTCTAGGCCGACAGTTTGCGTGGTTGAGTACTGGCACATCAAATACTGACAGAGGGCACTCACTAAAATTGACTCTGTCAATGATGGCTGATGATGAGTTAAAATCAGGAAATTCGGAATATGGCCAGAAGGTTCTTGCTCTGTTAGCGGGTCACGGTCTTTTTGTACCTGCACAAGCAATTGCAGATAGGAACATGATTGAGTATGACAAGAACGAGGAGTGCCATCTCTGTTATGATGGGAGAAAGTCCGTCTTCGATAGGATTAGTGAGATATCGCAACGAGCTATCAATTTAGTCAAGGACATCGAATTTGATAATTTTCTTGTTGGAACTATTCCAAATCCTCAGCTTGATGAGAGGCAAGACGATCTCCGAGCAAAGTACTCACTTCTTCATGCTGAAGTTCTCAAATCAGATTTCAGCAGAGAACTTGGAAAATATCTTCATGAAATTCTAAAGAAGGAAGTGGAGTTCGAGCGACCACATTTGGTATTCATTTATAACATGGTCAATGACAAAGTGCGACTGCAGATAAATCCAGTATTCATTTTCGGTAGGTATCAAAAGCTGGTCCGGGGAATTCCGCAGAGTAGATGGGATTGCAAAAAGTGCAGAGGTAAAGGTTGTAAACAATGTAATGGAACAGGTCGACTCTATCCAGACTCTATCTCAGAGTACATAGGAAATGTAGCACAGAGATTATTGAAAGGAACTAAGTTCAAGTTTCATGCTGCGGGAAGAGAAGATATCGATGTTCTTATGCTTGGAGATGGTAGACCCTTCGTTGTAGAGGTTTCAGAACCAAGAGTCCGAACTCCTGATTTGAAATCATTGATGAAGATTATCAATAAAGAATCTAAGAAACGCATTAGGGTCAAAGATCTAAAGATAACAAATAGAGAGCAATCTCAGAAACTGAAAGAGGACTCGTCAACAAACATCAAAGAGTACGTGGCTATTATACAGACTGAGAGCCCTGTAGAAAAATCCGAGCTTAGAAGAGTGGAAGCAGAACTCTCTGAAAATGAGATTGAGCAGCGTACTCCAAATCGTGTTTCACATCGGAGGAGCGATCTTGTGCGAAGAAAGATGGTTCATGAAGTTCGCCTCAAGAAGTTGAAAAATGACAATATCGAGGCGTTCATTAAGGTACAAGGAGGTACATATGTGAAAGAGTTAATCTCCGGAGATGATGGTCGGACAGAGCCATCAATTGCAAGCAAACTCGGAGTTGCATGCGTTTGTAAGAAGCTTGATGTAATCGCAGTCTATAGTGGTAAAGAATAAACAGCACATGCAAGAAACAAATCCACTATAGCTGTTGCGAAATCCTTAAGTGGCGACCCAAGAGGTCATGCTGGAACTCGGGTGCAAATCTGACTGAATCATTGCAGTCCGAGATACAAAATCAAGACAAGTGATGTCTTATGGTAAAGAATAGTCATGGCTACAGATCACGGACCCGTGGCTTGATGAGCAAAAGAGTACGACAAAGAGGGCTTAGCTCACCTAGCAAGGTGCTAGTTGATTATGAGGTTGGTCAGCGTGTAGATGTAGTGATTGATTCTGGTTTTCACAAAGGAATGCCACATAAGAGGTATCACGGCAGAACTGGTGTAGTCACAGGCTTGAGAGGGCGAGCGGTCGTTGTCGATGTGGGGATTGGTAAAGCCACAAGGACACTCATAGTAAGACGCGAGCATCTCCAACCTAGCAGAGGTTGAATTGGAAAATGCCAAAGGAGATTATCAGTGAGGAGGAAGTCACCCTCCCACAAGTCAAGAAACTTCTTTCCCAGAGGGCGAAAGAAGGAGAGCTATCATTTCAACAGTCTATCACACTCGAACATGCAAATACTTTCTCAAGGATGGCTCCTGCAGTAGCAACCAAGCTTTTGGAAAGATTGATCAAGAGCTATGAACTAACTCGGGCGCAAGCTGTACAGATTGTGAATATAGCACCGACCACAGTGGAAGAACTCCGGAGTATTTTGGAAACCAAGTCTTCAGGTTTCACAGATGAACAGATGCTTGAGATTGTAGACCTCGTTGAGAAGAACAGGTCTTAGTTAGTCTATATCAATAGGTTTCATGGTTAATAACGTATAGCCTTTCTGAGTCCGAATTGTTTTTATCCAATCAGACCCAAGACTAATTCAATGAGCCCTGATAGCGATA
>JBHLQJ010000032.1:0-17115 GCA_048884945.1 Candidatus Thorarchaeota archaeon
GCATTTGGCCAGGAGCAGTCATTAGAGGAGACCAAGCCTCAGTCCGCATTGGTGAGAACACTTGCATTCAAGATAGTGTTGTCATTCACGCGCATAATCCAGAGAATCCAACAATAATTGGGAATAATGTCATCATATCCACGGCTGCGGCAATCCATGGAGTCTACGTTGGAGATAATGTGAGCATCGGTGATGGTAGTGTCGTGTTCGATGGTGCAACTCTGGGAGAGGGTGTATCTTTAGCACCAGGCAGTATTGTCCCGCCCAATATTGTTATTCCACCGAGAACACTAAGCTCAGGGGCTCCTGCAGCTCAAATCAGAGAGATTTCAAGGGAAGAGGTAGAAAATCATACACTTCGAGCTGACACCATTACTAATGTTTTCATGAAGCTAAGGAGATGGCAACAGCCCGATTGACTATATCGTTTCCCGAGCTAGAGAAGTGAAGTTCTCACAACCATCCTCAGTTATCAAGATAACATCTGCGATTTTGACAGACCCAACACCTGCTACAAATCCAGTTGGTTGAATTGAAAGCACCATTCCAGGACGAAGAGATTGTTGAAGTTCCGGCACAATGAAGGGGGGCTCATAAAGATCTAAGCCAATTGAGTTACCGAGTGGCTGCACGATTGTGTCAGAGGGATAGCTTCTACCAAGTTTCTTTAGAGTCTTTTCTGCTACATCTTTTATCTGCGCTTCCGGTTTGAGTCGTTTCTCCAACACCCGTGCTGCATTGACTACATACTCGAAGAGTTTCCTCTGTTTATTTGATGGTTTCCCAAGATGAATAGTCCTAGCTACCTTGCCAAAATATCCAGAGTGACTCACTGTGAGATCCATCGATACAAATTGATCACTACTAATCCTCGATGCACCAGGTTCTGCAAAGGGAAGATGAGCTTGAGTCCCAGATAAAACCGCGGCACGAATTCCACGTTTTTCAGCGCCAGCCACACGCATTGCTGCTTCAATCTCAAGAGAAGCTTCCTCTTCTGATTTCCCAGCAGTGACAATCTCAAGAGCAGTTCTAATCCCAATCTCTCCAATGTTTACAGCTCTGCGTATTGCATCAATCTCTGCAGCATCCTTGATTTGCCTGAGTTTCCATAAACTTGGAGAGAAATCTTTGAATCCAGCCTCTGGAAGCGATTGTTTTAGTCTTTCGAACTCTTGTACTGACAGCCAGTCATGCTGCAATCCAATCATGCTACCTGCAAGACCAAATTCTTTCAGAATACCAGTAATTCGATTCCAAAAGGCTGTGCTACGACCTTGAAACCAGCCATCAAAAGTGGGTTCATTGAATCCATGAACCTTAGAAATCATGGATTCTCGAGAAGTTACTAGTTCATGTTGTTCAGGAATAATCAACTGTGGTTGGTTGCTATCGGTGATTAAACATCCAATTGGTACCTCCTCACCTCGATATTGAAAACCAGTAAGGTATTGGATATCCTGTTTGCGTGTGGCAATTAATGCTGCAATCTCCTCCCTCCGCATAGCACGATGTACCTTGTCTAGTCTTTGGGTTGTGAATTGCATGTTCCTGGTCTCTCAAAGATTTGGGAGATTATATCTCCACCTGTTGTCGATTTTGGCGCCACATTTAAGCTTCGTGTCGTGTGAATCTTATGGTAAAATGTGAAGATAGAGTGGCGGGACCGCCCGGATTTGAACCGGGGATAACCAACTCCGCAGGCTGGTGCCTTATCCAGGCTAGACTACGGCCCCATTCAACGAGGGACCTTATTCAACTTATAGAGTCTTCGTTATGAAAAATAGACTAATTGTTTTTGTCTATATTAAATCATGCAAGCTGTATTTCGAGAAGTTCTACAATTGCACGGCCTTTCTTTTTTGTAACGCGGAAAGTATGCTCTGACGTCTGCAGAATGAAATGTTCGCCCTCTTCCAAATTCTCAAGGACCGTTTTCCCCATTGGTCCATTGAGATATCTTGTGAATCTACTGACAACACGCTCTGTTGTCGAACCCCTTTCTTGTGAGAAACTCATGTGTTAAACCTCACTTTCACAATATTCTATAAATGATGTCTTTTAAACTCCGAGAGTATAAAACGAAGTCAGTTTTGGTGGCGGGACCGCCCGGATTTGAACCGGGGATACCCAACTCCGGAGGCTGGTGCCTTATCCAGGCTAGACTACGGCCCCAAAAGCTTGTCATTGTTGAGTTCTTTAAACATTTGCTTAATCAGCCTATGATGTGTTCTAGACCGGTGATCCACCACGCACCTCGTTTGTTCTTGACAAAACCTTTCTTATATTCCAAAACGGGGGTACCAAAGAGTGATTGTGCTCGATTGTTTAACCTATCAATTCTGTCAAGAATAGTCCGTCGTTTTTCACTATCACCGAGGAGGTCTTCAGCCAATTCAGGTGTAGTTGCGCCTTCATTTCTGATGAAATATGCTAGAACTTTACGGTCCAGTTCATCAGTACACAGTTCATTACGTGCTTTATCATTTAATTCGCTTAGCTGGAAACTCGTTGAACGTGAGTTCTCAAGATGCTTTACTCGGTTCTTTAATTCGTCTACATCGCGTACTAGATCATAAACAATGGGTGGTAGCTCTTCATCCAATCTCCATACTATCGCGTCATAGATGAATCTCTGGCGACCTCTCTCCCCTGAAAGCTGATCAATTCGGTCCAATAGCTCCTTATCGATTCGAAAACGGATACTAACAAACTCACGCTGCTTTTTCTTGCTCATCGCGAAACCACACACAAGTTTTGATTACACGTCATTTGCACCAACAATGAAGGAGAAAAGGCTTGTCTTGGTTGTGCCCGACACAGTTATAAAACAATCACAAAGTGACGCAATGAAGGCGACGGTGATACGATATGGTAAACAAAGAAAAAGCCATCAAACGTGAATTGACTCGTCTCAGAAAGACCCAGAATCCTGAACAGATTAATTTTAGAAGAATGCGGAAAATTCGGGCCGCAAAGACAAGTCTTTGGAAACTCAAAAGAAAACAGACCGTCGTTTCTGTAAAAGTGGCTACTGCTGAGAAAAAGAAGACAACCAAAGTGAAACCCGCAAAGAAGCCAAAGATGAAAGAACCAGAGCTCGAAATTATTGAAGAAGAGCCAGAATTAGAAGTAATCGAGGACGAACCTGAACTAGAAGAGATTAGTGAAGACCTCGAAGACTTGTATTCCTATGATGAGGACATCGATGAAGAGGACTTTGACGAGGAGGAGTCCGAGTAAGTCTATCTGACTCATTGAAAACTTAGGAAAAAGAATAAGACCGAGAATACCATTGCAGTCCGTGTTCGCAGTGGATTGCGGTGATATCATGACCAATCTTCTAGAACTAGTTAAACGACTGAACGAAATATCGCCAAGAGAGAATACAATTTGGGGGTTAGAGAGTCGAGTTGAGATAGGTCCCCAGACTGACACAGAACAGGCAAACACGACAGTCAACAGGGTCCTTGTTGCTACTTATCCATCAGCACGGGTGGTCACAAAAGCGACACAGGACAAGGCTAATCTTCTAATCACATATCGGCCTCTATTTCCTTTCGCAATAGATAGATTATCGGGTCTGGATCTTGTAAGAGTCAGATTACTCACAAAGAACTACATATCCTCCTATGTTATCGGAAGTGGATGGCTCTGTAAGAGAGATGGAATGAATGATGCCCTTGTGGAATCTCTTGGGTTCAAAAAGGCCGGTGAGTTCATGGCTGAAAGCGACTATGGCGAACTCGTATCTATCGGAAGAGTCTGTAAACCGCCAGGTGTGAAGAACCAGTCAGGCTTTGTCAATTACATAGCTGGAAAAATGGGTTTAGATACTGTTCTGTTTTCGGGAGACCTAGACGATGAGGTCAGGGATGTCCTAGTTATTGCGGGAAGCTACGTGGACATGCCAGAGCTAATTAATGCTAAGAACCAAGATTTAGAAACATTAGTTACAGGGGAGCTTTCTCCAGAAATTAGGTTACTTGCTAATGAAGAAGGAATCAATACATTAGAACTTGGCACATTCGCTACGGAAGAACCAGGGATGAAGCGGTTAAGAGATATTATTAGTCTTGATTTTCCTGAGATGAAAGTTGAGTTCATAGAGTCAGGAGTTTTGGCTAGAGCTTTAAGACCTTATAAAGACGATATGGCATAATACAGCTATTTCCTACTTTTAGGCATCCGTATCAGAACGACGTTTTTGTTCCTAGGAACTCCAATATGTTGAGCCACAGGATTACACTTTGTCCTCATAATATGGACAATCGGACAAGACGGCTCAAACTCTGTCAATGACTCGTAATTACCCATGCCCTTTGCAATGATTAGGGCAGCAGATGAGAACAATTTATTGAACTCTTCAGAAGTACGCTCCAAGTTTACTCCAATTGCAGCTGTACCAGTATCGCTTACTTCATCAGCACACTCTGATAGTCCAACTTCAATAGCATCAATCATTGTTGCATCATTTAATACAGGACCGCCCTTCACCACAGCGAAGACTTTTGCACCGTGGCGTTTTATCTCACGGATTAGAATCATGTCTAATACAAGTTCACCAGCATTGTCCATTAGATAGAGGACTTCATCTACATCCTGAAGGATTGTTCTGAATTCATCGACTTGGTCAATCACAAGATCCGTTTCTACATTGTCGAGAACAACACGTAGCTCGTCAAGACTGAATTCCCGGCCAGAAACATCAAACTCAATGGCGTTCGCTGCTGCAGTAATCAATGTTGCAGTACGAAATCTCTTGTTTGGGTCTTCATGTTCATCTACAAGTTTCTGAAGGTCCGGCAGTATGTTCAGTGCGAGTTCATTAGACTGATGCTTGAGGTTTCTATAAGGATCATTACCAGTCATTTTCTGGACAAGCAGGTCTCTGTCGGTACCAATATGACTAGGAACTGCATCACTGTTGAAATTCTCACTAAGGAATTGGGTCATAGCCTCAACTACTTTCATTCTGAGATCGGGGTTATCAGTAGCTAGCTTCACTTGGTTGACTGCTCTCTCGAGCAAACAGTGAGCACATTCCAAGGTCACCTTCAAATTGACTCGCCTACTCGCAGCGTTTTGTTGTAGGTGAAAAACCATGCGGAATGTACTATTTTCGTATGGGACCTATGAGACTCTTTAGGACATCAATAGGATTGTCAGAGTTGGCTACAGCTGACGCTAGAAGAACTCCTTGGGAGCCTAGCTTAATAGCTGCAGACACATCATCACCATTGCTAATACCCGCTCCGCAAAGTATGACAACATCCTTGTTCACACGCCTAATCAGCTCAACAGTTCCGCTAATCACCTCAGGTTGAGCTTGAGAAACCGAAATTCCTGTGCCGATGAGTTCTGGAGGTTCTACTGCTACTGAGTTTGGTTTCATGGTTGCAGCTGCAACACTTACCGCAGGATTATTTGTGCACACGACCGTGTATAGTTTCAACTTTTGTGCTTTAGTCACTGCCATTTCTACATCTGCTAGTTCCATCCTGTTCTCAGAGTGATTGAGAAGCGTTCCGGAGCAACCAGCCTCTACAAGTGCTTCTCCTAAAACATGACCAGTGAATCGTCCTTGGTCACCTGGGTCCATATGCTGAGAAAAAACTGGAATGTCAACGGTCTGGACGATTCTATAAAGATCAGTAATTTGGGGAGCTACTACAATTGGCACACCAAATTCTTGTGAAACAGATTCGCACATCTTAGCAAGTGTTACTGCTTTTTCACCAGTTGCTTTTGAATATGTCTTGAAATTGATTATGACTACTGGACTCTTGATTCTGGGCAAGATACGACCCCCTAAACACATGAGGTGGACATAATGCCCAATTTTAAACTATTGCTAGTATGACATACGTGTCTGGTTGGTCAGTTTATCTTGCAGCACCAATAAGTAACTTCAAGACTGGAACCCGAGCATATCCTCTTCGATTCAAGTCAGTAATCGGCTTTCGTGCTTCAATCTTGATGAATTTTCCAGCTTCAGAGGTCTTGTAGTATTTCAAGTAGATTTTTGAGAAATGTGAGAAAGTTGCAGCATTAAGCAATTCAACAACCGCATCATTTGAGATTCTAATGTGTGCATCTTCATCAGTTGCTTTACCAACTTTGGTTTCAATCTGCCCAAGTGGAGCTTTTGCTATCCAGAACCTTTCACCCATGGCCATAAACTCAAGCATGAACTCATGAGTTCCCTCAAGACCTTCAGCCATAACGGGATCTTTAAGCATGTACACCAAACGGGCTTGAATCGAGTCATGATATGGGATTGTATCCTCTTTGCCTTCTGGTGTAGGCGCTATGGTTTCAGGTTCAATGACTTTTTCTTCTTCTTCAATTCCTTCAGCTTCAGTCGAAGTTTCTTCTTTAATTTCAATGGCGATTTCGTCTTCGGGTTTCGACTCAGTTTCTTCATCGTCTTTCTTTTTTCGTCGGAAGAATCTTGACATATTCGCATTCGCTCCTAATCAAGAGAGAGCAATATTTGTCCCCGTCTTGCTCCTGCATTTGTAGCGAGCAGTTGTAGAAAAAGATAGCTCAGTTGTATCTACCTTGATGGGGGAGTTTGTAAGTCCTCCACCTGTGTAAGCTTCTGAAGTTGTGCAACAAGAGGCAGATTGCTAGAGGGTTTACGGTCACCCCAGAGCTCATCAACGAGTAGGTCGCGAATAGCAATTCTAATGACTTCTGAACGGTTGGGGTATTTATTCTGGACAATCAGCTCGTCCACACCTTCAACATATGACTCTGGGAGACATATCGTGACGACTCTCATTCTACACCAAGATATTCCAATACAAAGGACATTTTGAAAGGGTGTCTGATTGTGATGCGTATCAGGGTATTACTAGGTTGGTCATGGTTTTAGGACTATCTTCCCGAATTGTTCACCTTTTTCCAGAGCCTCATGAGCATCTTTTGCCTTAGAGAGAGGCAGAACGCGGTCTACAATCGGTGTAAGTTCACCATTCCAAACAAGCTTGAGGACATCGCGAAGTTCTGAGCGACTCCCCATTGTGGAACCCATGATTTCGAGTTGTTTCCAAAATACTAGATTGATGTTAGTTGTTGCATTTGGACCAGATGTCGCCCCGCAAGTGACCAATCTCCCACCTTTTGTTAGACTTCTAAGACTTTTCTCCCAAGTTGCTTCTCCGACGGAATCAACAACAATGTCCACGCCTCGACGATTGGTGAGGGTCCATATTTCCTTGTGAAAATCAGGATTGCTTTGATGATTTATCCCTGCTGAAGCACCCAGATCAATCGCCTTCTGTAACTTCTCATCAGAAGAACTTGTAACAATCACACGAGCTCCTGCAAGCTTAGCAATTTGTAGTGCAGCAAGAGCAACCCCTCCCCCAATCCCAAGTATCAAGACTTCATCACCTGGTTTTATTCGTGCTTTAGAAATCAACATACGCCAAGCTGTCATGAAAGTCAACGGTGCAGCAGCTGCTTGATTGAAGTCGAGCTTGGTGTTTTCAGGGATAGGGATTACATTTTGAGCGTCAACTGAAATGAGATTGGCATATCCTCCACGATAGTGCTCCCCAATGATTCCATAATCAGTACAAAGTGACTCTTCGCCACGGACACAGTACTCACACACTCCACAAGATCTGCTTGGGTCAATGACGACTTTTTGCCCAGGCTGAAAATCTGCTTTGATATTGCTACCTACCTCCTTAACCTCTCCAGATATGTCACTCCCAAGAATATGTGGCATCTCTAGTTTGAGACCAGGAATTCCACCTCGCACAAATAGATCAAGATGATTGAGAGCAACTGCTTTTACATCTACAAGCAATTGGTCAGGACCCATCTTTGGGTCAGGAAAGTCTTCATACTTCAACACTTCGGGGGGACCATGCTCATGGAATACTGCTGCTTTCATTTGGCATCTACCTTCATAACCGATGTAATAACTTAACTCGACATAAAACCTCGGTTTGGTGAATCATCGGACAAGTTTAAGAAAGCGCATATACTAGTGAACTTCGCACTCAAGGTGATTTTAATGTCGAAAGGAAAAGGTGGCAAGATTCGTGCAAGTCATATCTTAGTAGATAAACACAGCCAAGCCCTCGCCTTGATCACTAGAATTGCAGAGGGCGAGGATTTTGGACAAATAGCGAAACAATATAGCACCTGCTCTTCGAAAAAGAGAGGCGGAGACCTAGGATGGTTCACTAAGGGACAGATGGTGCCTGAGTTTGAAAAGGCTGCGTTTGCACTGAGTGTTGGAGCGATGACACGAGAACCAGTGAAAACGCAGTTCGGTTATCACATCATCAAGAGGACTGGTTAGCCCGGTACCTACTTTCTCTTTTTCCGTTGAGAGAAAGGGACTGAAGTCCTGCTTTCTTTTACTCTGCAGATTTAGAGGTGTCTTTGGCTGTACCTTTGGGTACGATCTCTTCTTCAACGAACCGATTCTCACACCGTGTGAGTACTTTTGGTAGGGTAGTATATTCCATCTCATGCTCACCAAGACGATGAGGTTGGAATGGACCAGTACGTCGCAGGTAATCAGCAATCTCCATGCCTCTCTGCCGGGTGATGTCGAATGCTACATCATCGAACAGATCCACTGGACCAACAAGCATACCATTTGCAATTTGAAATCCAAGTCCGACAACTCGCGGTGGACCGTCAAATCGAGTGCATCGTGAGTCTTTGAGGCCTACTGGAAGAAGTGGCCCTGCATGTGATCCGCGCATCCACCCTGCAACCAAGTGTGGTAAACTGAATCCCTCAAGGACCTCTCCCATTGCAGGGAGTCCTGAGTGAGCCCTAACAATTGCTACAGGGTCATCTTTACCAACATACTTGCCGGCGACAGCATGAAGTTTGTCAGTGCTGACTGATGCTGTAATCATTCCATCTGCACGATAGATTTTCTTTATCGTGTAGCGACCTGTGCTTCCAAGAAGAGCTAGGACATCGTATGACTCTTCAGGTGTCTTCATGTCTATGAAACAGGGAATATCCTTCATGATGTCCTGAATGATGAATCTGAAACCATCGTGAAGGTTAGGGTCGATAACAAGACCTGCCGTGTTGAATGGATCAGCGAATATTCGGTAGAGTGGAAGATTGAATGCGCCTGGTTCTGTCTTATCAGCCATGAATACAGCAATTGGCTCAGATCGGCGTTCTTCAATCACCATCTCAGCTGAGCCAGGGCCCATTCCTTTCACATTCCCGCTGAAGGTGTCAGCAAGCATGTCCTGCCCAGCCGCATAGATTTTCTTTTTCCGAGCAAGATCAGTACCTTTCATGAAGGTTTCCCAAGCCAGCTTATGAACATCCTCAGCCCCCTCACCTTTATGGTGAGTCATTATTAATTCGAGATCGTCACCAGCATTGGAAACATGGAAGTCTTTGATTATCTTCTTGTTGACGGCCTCTTTCAACTCTTTTCGTGCTAGTTCGAAGAGGAAATCGGGTACAATAACATGACCTGCTAGTGACCCAATATCTGCTTTGATTACGCTAATGGTAGTTTCAACCATCAGAAACTCGCTCCGTATTTTGATAGCAGAGCCCTTGAACTTGAGCTCGCTGTGTCTTTCAGCTATTCTTTACCCATATAATAGTTCTTATCTGGGGCGAAAAGAACGCAAATGGGATTTATGATTCCTTTGCCTTCAACATGATGTCTTTGAGTGCCTTGGTCATCTTCAGAGCATCATCCCAGCTTCTTTGCCAGAGATTACGGCCAAAGATCAGTCCAGTTGCACCTTGCTTCATGCATATCTTAGCGCGTTCAATAACCTCATCATCAGTTGCCAAACCGCCTCCAGAGAATAGGACTAATGTCTTGCCAGCTGATCGCACAACCTTTGCCACCATCTCATCAGTGCTGAGGTTGAGTGTATCATATGGTGGTGGTTGTATAGACCTACTCTTAGCGCTCGTCGTGGGCACATTGAGCTTGACAACATCTGCTCCAAGTTCATCCGCCACCCTAGCTGCATAATCTATAGCATATAGAGAATCACGACCCCCCTTTGACTCAACAGCATCACCTCTTGGATATGCCCAAACGATGATTGGCATTCCATAACGCTCAGCATCTTCTTTGACTTTTCGAAACTGCGTGAAGTCGATATGCTGTTTTGGACTGCCGACATAGAGTGTGTATCCTACTGCATCAGCGCCAATCCGGACAGCGTCTTCGACAGATCCGGTCATCGGTGACACAGGCTCATTCGAAGAAGGAATACGTGTCTTTCCATTGATTTTGAGTACTATAGGAATCTTACCAGCAAATGTGGGAGCATACTTCTCAGCCAGTCCCAAGTGCAAAGCTATGGCTGAATATCCTCCTTCTACTGCAAGATTGAACTGATATTCTGGATTCAGACAATCATGCTCAGTGAAGAAATCAACAGGACCATGCTCCATTCCTTGATCAATGGGTAATATTAACAGTGTTCCATTCCCAGGACCATGTTCATACATCATTCTGTGAAGTCGCGTTCGCTTTCCCAAGTTCAAATGGTGTAAATCGTCGAGCTTTGCCATGGTAATTGACCTCAAACGTTCTTCACTAAAAGATGCTTCCCCTATATGCTTAGCGAGTGATACGAAAGTAACAAATCATTGTGTTTATGCATAATATAGGTGATTTCAAATGACCAACAAGAAGATTTCTGCAACACGGCCAGTCACAGAAAAAAGAGAGCAGTATCACCTTGAAGTGAAGGAGGGTGATGTAGCAAAGTCTGTACTTCTTCCTGGAGACCCTCAGAGAGTAGAGAGAATTAGTGCCCTTTGGGATGAGGTAAAAGAAGTGGCTGCTCATAGACAATTCGTCACTCACACTGGAAAATACAAAGGAGTAGATATCTCAGCCTGTTCAACAGGTATTGGTGGTCCGGGAACAGCTATTGTAGTCGAAGAATTAGCAAATGTTGGAGTAGACACATTTCTTAGGGTTGGTTCATGTGCGACCTTGAAAGAAGAAATCAAAATTGGGGACATTATTATCTCAACAGCTGCTGTTCGTTTAGAAGGTACAAGCAAGCAGTATGTGAGACCTGAGTATCCAGCAGCAGCATCCTACGAGGTCATTCTAGCATTTATAGAAGCAGCAGAAACTCTCGGAGTTAGATATCATCTTGGTATCTCTGCCTCAACTGACTCCTTCTATCTTGGGCAATCGCGCCCTGGGTTTAGGGGTTATACACAAAGTATGAGTGAAACTCTGATTAAGGATCTCACAAAAGCTAATGTGGCAAACTTTGAGATGGAGGCTGCGACTCTCTTCACTATAGGAAACATCTATGGTTTCAGATCTGGTGCAGCATGCGCAGTATACGCAAATAGGGTACAAGATGAGTTTGCAGTAAAAGGGGAATCAGATGTCATCAAGTGCGGAAATGAAGCAGTGAAAATCTTGGCTGAAATGGACGAAGAGAAATCAGGGAAGGAATACTGGAGTCGAAAACTTAGCTAGAAAACGATTCATGTCCTTTTTACAATACTCGAATGCATAAAGGGTTCATGATCTATTCACCCTTTCCTACGTAGTAGTACTCACCAGACGCCTTCTGCTGTGAGTCTAATTTTGAGCCGTCTTTGTTGACTCTTGGTCGTCCAGTCTGAGGGTCTCTTCTAAAGGTCACGCCCATCTCTTTCAGGAACATATTCATTCCATTTCGGAGTGTTCTAACAGAAGATGCCACACCAGATTTGCCAGGATTGCCTCCAAAAACCACGAGACTATCACTCAGATAGTCAGCCATCAATATCGAGTGCTCAACTATGAATGCTGTCTTCATACTGGTTCTGACCATCCTTTGAATGGCACGTGAGCTCGCAAGTCTCTGTTCAATGTCAAGAAATGCAGATGGTTCATCAAGGAGGTAAATGTCAGCTTCTCGAGCAAGACATGCAGCTATGGCTGCTCTCTGCAATTCGCCTCCGCTAAGGTCTTGGATTTGGTGTTCTAAAAGATGTTCAAGTTCAAGCTTATTAATCACTGAGGTCTTGAAATCAGCGGAGTCAATTCTAGAGCCACCAGCTGCTCGAAGATACATTCTCAAGTTGCCTTCAAAATCCGAAGGGATGTATTGTGGTTTGTAACTGATTTTGAGGTCCAAACCAGTGACCGTCTTCTTGGGTGCTTCTCCTTCGTCAGGCTCTAATTCTCCTGCAAGCATTCTAACGAATGTAGTCTTACCAATTCCATTTGGACCTAGAATGCCAACAATCTGACCCTTCGAAACACGACTGCCCTTTATCTCAAGCGTGAAGTCCTCAAAGCTCTTCCTCATGTCCCCGTATTCAATCATAGCCTCCCGTGAGAGATACCCGTCATCATCAGCAGTCATTCCTTTGAAAGAGATTGTTGTATCGCGAAAACGCATGTTCTCATCAGGGATGAACCCGTCAAGAAAGATATTCACTCCAACACGAGTTCCGTGTGGATGTGACACAATTCCATAGACACCGGGATTTCCATAGAACATGCAGACTAAGTCTGAAACATAGTCGAGAATTGAAAGGTCATGCTCGACTACAATTACAGTCTTTCCAAGTGAGGTCAACTTCCTGATTGCGCGAGCCATCCGAAGGCGCTCTCGTACATCAAGGTACGCGGTCGGTTCGTCAAAGAAATAGATGTCACCATCACGTACGATGGCTGCAGTGACTGCGACTCGCTGTAGCTCACCCCCACTCAGATATTTGATTGGTCGGTCCCAAATCTCATTGAGGTTCATGTCATCTCTGAGTTCTTTCAAGCGACCTGATGAATCAGATGACTCTAGAAGTTCACTGATAGGTCTGTCTGCAAGGTCTTTGACCTTGGGGAGGTCTGTGATGTTCTGTGGTTTCAAGATGGGAACAAGTGAACCAGCCTGAATCTTTTCGAAGAATGGTTGTAACTCAGAACCACGAAATGCGGGAATGATTTCATCCCATCCTGGAGGATTGTCAAACCTTCCTAGATTAGGAGGTATCTCACCAGCAAGAATCCGTATTGCAGTTGTCTTCCCTACGCCATTTGGTCCAATTAAGCCAAGCACCTGACCTTCTTTTGGAGTGGGAAGTCGGAACAGCTTGAACCCATTGACACTGTAACGATGGCTAGTATCGCTCTCCAACTCCTCAGGCAGGTTAACGATTCGAATGACACTATATGGACACTTCTTGACGCAGATAGCCTCACCTGAACATAGAGATTCCACTATGACTGGTGGTTTGTCCTGGCCATCAGGAAAGATGACGGTCTCATCACCAGTTCTGACTCGCGGACAGAACCGTTGGCACTCATGAGTGCAGTCTTTTGGTCTGCATCTGAACTTGTCAACTATCGCAATACGCATTTGAAATGTCAACACCTGCGGAGAAGCTACCGGAGCATGTTTTTGGAGAGTATTTAGCACTTTGGCTGAGTGCGAATGACCCGATAACAATCCTTTTGTGCTATTACGAGAGACTTCCTTCGGATAGAACTGCAATGAAGATAATTGAAAAACTTCTTGATGTATTTGGGAAGCGAAGAGCCCTACTTCTTGGCGCAACCTCTCAACCAAATGACTTGATGGCATATATACACGCAGTTCGGGCTAACGCATACTTTAAGATCACTGGCAAAAGGCTTCCACTTCTAAATCTTCCAAGTGGTGAAAATGTCGAGGATTTGACAAAGAACCTGTCTCCATCTCGACGACTTGTTAGAAGAGATCTCTAGCACCATAAATTATGTTCATCAGATTTATAGCCTCACAGTCGAAAATATTGTGGGGATAGAAGATTTCCAGTAGAGTCTTGAAAATCGTCATTGGTCTCATTCTTGTATGTTCTGCTAGTATGCTCATCATCTACCGAAATCCTCCTGATGACCCAGATGTGCTCGGAAGTGTGACTCTATACTATGACTTCGACGAAATGGTATTGATTGGTGATTCAGTTTGGACAGCGGAATCTAGGTTGGATACACTATACTACCCTGTAAGTCGTAACAACATGAGAGCAGTTTTGAGTTCGAACTACTATTGTGATTTTCCTCTAGCGATGAATACGGACACGTGGACTCATCTAGGTCCAGTTGACATAGGTATGTATACCGGATTAGTAGTTGATTCAGGGGAAGTGAATGGATATGAATGCTGGACATGTATGCTCGAGATCAGTGGCGAAGCTAATGTAAGCTACGACAGAAACTCTGGCATTCTTATCTACAGCAATTGGATAGAAGTAGATTTAGAGAGGTCAATTATTCTACAAGAGATGACCTTCAGGCAACCGTTACTACCTCCCGTCAAGATGGAAGGCATCCTTCTTGCTGGAATTTTCGCGGAGGTAGCAGTCGTATTGTGGCTTCTTGCTATTCGGTATAAAACATCTAAATAATTCCATCTTTGGAAAGCATATTTAGCCTAGCACCCGCTAATTCATCATTGTCGGAATGATGATGAAGTAGGGATGGTGAGCGATTCATCAACGTGATGACCCATTAAACCGCAATCTGACCGATGCGCCAGGAGTACAAAACACATTGACCCCCTTTATCTGCAACCACGACGGATCTTGCGATGAGGTTCGTTTATGCTGCACCGAAACTGAGATGACCTTGACAAGAGAAGATGTTGAAAGGATTGAGGCATTGGGCTACGATAGAAAAGACTTCGTGGTACGCGTGATGGCGGGTTTCTGTGAACTCAAGAATGTGGATGGGAACTGCTTTTTCTATGATTCTAAAACGAAGCTATGTCGCATCTACGAGAATAGACCTGAAGGCTGTAGATACTATCCAATTATTTACGATGCGAGAAAACGGAAATGCATTATTGACAAAGATTGTCCGTCAGGTGAAACCGTTTCTCGCGAGGAAATACGAAAGATTTGCCACAGAGTTCGAAAACTTGTAGAAAAACTACGGCAGGAGGCTGCGCATGGTGAGAGCCCGTGCTGACCTGCATACTCATTCTTCAGCTTCTGATGGAAGTGATTCACCATCAGAACTAATCAAAAAAGCGGATGCGTTGAAACTAGGAGGCATTGCACTTACTGACCACGACTCGCTTGATGGGATACAGGAATTCATGGAAGCTGAAGCATCAGATGATTTGAAACGGATATCAGGGCTTGAAATAAGTGCGGAGTATGAAAGTAGAGAGGTCCACATACTAGGGTATTTCGTGCCTCTTGACTCCACACCTCTTAACAGTAGATTGGAATATCTGAGACTGTCAAGACACAACCGACTTCCTAAGATGATTCAGAAACTGAATGATTTGGGACTCGATATCTCGATAGACGAACTCTATAATGACATCGTAGGTGTTTCCAGTCCTGGAAGACCACATGTTGCTCAGCTATTGATCAAGAAAGGATTTGTTGGATCCACACAAGAAGCATTTCAGAAATATTTGGCCCATGATAAACCAGGATATGTGAAAAAAGAACGAATGCAGGCACTCGAAGCGACCAAACTCCTGAGGTCAGTTGGCGCTATACCAGTCCTTGCACATCCATTAACTATCAGAGTTCAAGACTTGCTATCGTTCATAGAAACGCTCATGAATGTAGGGCTTTTGGGCGTCGAGGTGGATTATGATTATAGATTCTTGGGCATAGATCGATCAGCTGATGAAGTGAGAGAGATTATCAAGGATTTAGATATCCTTCAGACTGGAGGAAGTGATTATCATGGAACAATCCATTACACTGAGCTTGGAGGAGTTACTGTTTCAATCGAGGTTATTGAGAGTCTGGAGAGAATTCATGATGAGTTATAGAAGGGGATTGTTTGAAAGTAATTGACATTCATACTCATACCTGGTCGAGTGACATTATCAGCGAGAGGGACAAGGAATCGCGCCTCGTTGCTGCTGAAAGATTAGGCGTTTCGCCGGTTCTTGACTCCACAATTGACACTCTTCGAAAGGCAATGATCGAAAGTGGAGTGGAGAGGGCAGTTATTCTTCCCATTGATAGTGGATTTCACCAAAAGATGCCATTGTCGCTGACAGAGAAGACTGACTGGCATGTCAGAGAGGTGCAAGATGATCCGAACGTAAGTACGTTTGTTGGACTCGACCCAAGACGAGGAGAAACAGGCCTGAAAGAATTAGAACGTGCAGTGAAAGAGAAGGGATGCCGAGGGTGGAAGATGTATCCACCAAATGGGTTCTATCCAGACGATAAAGCATTCGATCCGTATTACAAACTCTGTGTTGATTTGGACATACCAATCATTATACACCAAGGATTCACTCCAAGGCATAAACATGTGAAATACGCAAGACCAGTCTATGTAGATAGAGTTGCAGCAGACTTTCCAGACCTCAAAATAGTACTTGCTCATGTGGGGTATCCGTGGCAAGATGAAACACTGATGATTGCCTCAAAGAATCCTAATGTTTCTGTAGATGTTTCTGGTTGGCAAAGCTTTGCGGCTTCTGTCCCAATGAAACTATACCAGATGATTTCTGATGCGAAGATACTGAGAGTTTTCCCCAATCGTATGCATTTTGGAAGTGATTTCCCATTGTTCGAATATACAATGCCACTTAAGAAATGGGTTAAATTCTTCAGCGAACTTCAGATTCCTTCCGAGCTTTTGGATCAGGGTTACAAGCAGGTTAGAGAAGATGAGATTGAGAAAGTCATGTGGAGAAATACAGCAGGTCTCGTTTATGGGGAAACGTCATGATGATGTTCATTGTGGATGCAATGCTAGGTAAACTAGCTGTCTGGCTTCGTCTCACAGGAAATGACACGTTCTATTCCACCCAATTGCATGATGATGAAATCATTCGCATCGCGCAAGAACAGAGCAGAATCCTATTGACCTCTGATTCAATTCTTGCTAGAAGAGCAGAAGACGCAGGGCTTGAATTCATGCTTGTCAGGGGAAGTGTCGATGAAGAGGTGGCAAGCGTATTCCTCAAATTCGGGATTAAACCAGATGCAGATCCAGCTAAATCACGATGTACAAAATGTAATGGGATCTTGACTCATATCAAGAATGACGAGAAGCAGCGAATAGAAAGACTTGTGCCTGAGCAAACATACAACTACTATACAGAGTTCTGGCTCTGTGAATACTGTAAAAGTGTCTTCTTTCAAGGCGGACAATGG
>JBHLQJ010000033.1:0-15672 GCA_048884945.1 Candidatus Thorarchaeota archaeon
CTCCGAGTTTGGGATGTATCTCTATTACAGTCAAAACTGTGGAATAAATGAGAGTTCGATCATTCAAAACATCTACGGTATCTATTCCAGTTATTCAAGTCATCTTAATTTCTCGGGGAATTTAGAGGAAGGTAATGTTCGTGGGATTCAACTTAGTTCTTCAAGTCATTCCACAATTAGAGATGACACTGTCCATGCAAATGAAGTCTATGGAATTTACGGGTACTCGTCGAACTATATTATCATCAAGGATTGTATGGTCGAAGACAATGGTGACAATGGCATTTACTTTTCAAGCTCCTTCAATGGATCAATTATTCACAATGAAGTGAATCAGAACGGATATGATGGTATATCAATATGGACAAGTGATGGATTTGATATTATCAATAATACAGCTTCTAGAAATACTGACTATGGAATCCTTATCCATCATTTTTCGGAATACAACAGAATCTATGGAAACATAATTACAGACAATATCTATGGGAATGGATATGATTACGAATCAGAGAATTCGTGGGATGATGGAATCTCTATAGGGAATTATTGGAGTGATTACATTGGTCCGGGCCCATACTATCTTGATGGTCCAGGTAACAACTTAGACCACTATCCAACAGGACCAGCTGTCGTTCTATTCATTCATAGTGATGTCAGCTACCATCTAAATACAAATCCAACATTGACATGGGACTCCTTCTCCTCAGAACCAGATTATTTCATAATCTATAGAGATGGAGAAATCTACGACTCGGGGATTTGGGATGGTCTTGATGTTTCAACAAATGTTATTGCAAATTCATTGGGTGTGTTCAACTATACACTTTTTGTAAATGGAACTTCTGGAGAATATAAAATTGATACAGTCATAGTTACAATTTACGATAACCCACCCACAATTGACTCACCACTAGACCAAGGATACAACTTTGATACTACAGGGCATACAATTGTGTGGCATCCATCTGATTTCAATCCATCTGGATATTGCATCTACAGAAATAATAACCTAATAGATTCAGACGATTGGAGTGGCTCAAGTATTCAAATATCTGTAGATGGACTATCAATTGGAGTCCATAATTTTATGCTAGTTGTCAATGATACAAGTGATAATAAAGCAAGTGACACTGTACAAGTAACCGTATGGGACACTGAACCATGGCTTGATTCACCCTATGGAGATATTGAATACATTGTGGGCACTTCAGATAATTTCATTCACTGGGATGCATCAGATCTTAATCCTGCCAACTACACAGTGTTCAGAAACTCCTCAATGCTTACATTCAGTCCCTGGAATGGCGGGTCTATTTCATTCAATGTTGATGGTTTGAGTGTAGGAGTCTATAATTACACTCTCAAGGTAATGGACACTAGCGGACAAACTGCTTACGACACTGTTTTTGTAACTGTATTAGCCGCTCCACCGGAACCAACAACAACAACAACCCCTACAACTCCCACAACAACCGCTACATCCACAGGCAACGGTGGAGGTGGTATACTAGATCCGCTAATTCCCCTAACAATTAGTCTTGCTTCTGTAGCTGTGATTGTCGTAGTTTTGATACTTTGGAAACGAAAATAACAAATCACCACTAATCTCGATGTGGATAATTGGAATTGCACTAAGACTTGGGCAGCGTTCTGTTTCAATGAGTACAAGTTAGAATCATTTCAGATAGAAATTACCCTCAGCTGTTGCTCGTACTCGTCCTGAAACAAATACATTGATCTTTTGCTTCTTTTTTATTAATTGGACTTTGAGTTTACTAGGTCGATTCATCTCATAGCCTTGTTCTACTACAATTACATCCCCAATGCTATGTGAAGGGAGAACATCATGATACTCAAGATAGGCACCGAGAGGGCCAATGGCACTTCCAGTTGCAGGATCTTCAATTATCCCGGATGCTGGAGCGAACATCCTTGCATGTGCGTTTGCATCAGGATTGATTGTGCCAGTGCTAAAGATTAACACATCTTGAGAGATTTCACCTTCAAGAGACTTGATAATTGAAGCAGGATTTGGTGTTGCCTTTTGTACTGAGGATAAAGATTTCAAGGGTACTATCAAGAATATATTCCCTGTTGAAACAAATTCCACTGGATAGTCCTCCGCGATTGAGCTCTCGGACAAGCCTATTGCCTTCATTATTGCTTTTGGACTTTCAAGTTCATCGAGAAATTCAGGGGATTTTTGTTTCATGCGTATGATATCCTTTCCCAGAAATTCTACATCAATTGGTCCAATTCCTAATTCCAATCGAAATCGCTCAATTTTAGGATCAACAATCTTTTTTCTTTTCAAAGCATAAGCTGTTCCTAAAGTTGGATGACCTGCGAACGCAATTTCGCTATGGGGTGTGAATATCCTAACCTTCGAAACACAGTCTTTCTTTTTCGATTCAAGTACGAATGTTGTTTCAGAGTAATTCATTTCCCTGGTGATGCCTTGCAGTTCATGATCTGTTAGCACACTATTTGCTTCAGCATGCCAAAAGGTCGCAAGTTGGTTGCCGCTAAAATCGTACCTTTTGTCAACAAAAACCGATGTTTGTAAAAACGGAATGCTCCTCATCCTTAATCACAACTTATACTATCTGGATTCTTTACCTGATAAATTATGAGGCATATTCAAATTCCCGGAAGAAGACTCATTGTTTCATTCTAGGATATAATGAGGCTGAAGAGTGACGTGTTCAAAAATGAACTCAGCTCGTAAAGCGGCATTCATAAGAGTGAAAGAGTTCTAGAAATTCAGGAGTGCCGCAAATGTTTGATTTCAAATCTGAACAAAAAACTCTGGAAATTGGTGGCGTCAGAATTGGAGGTCAAATAGGAAGAGTTCCCACTGTCCTTATTCCATCCATTTTCTATACGAAAGACCGTCTTGTAAACAAAGCTGAGACTGGTGAAATTGATAAGACTGCAACCGAGAGTCTTCTTAGTATGCTGCACGACATATCTGAAAGAACTGGTCTAGGAACCATGCTAGATGTCGTAGCGACGACTAGTGAAGCAATGAAGAGATACCTTCAGTTGCTTGTTGATATGACTGAGTTCCCACTTCTAATCGATGGATCTGACTCTCTTGAGGTCAACACAGCAGGAATAAAATTTGCCAAGGAAGCAGGATTCCTTGATAGGGTCATCATCAACTCATTAACTCCAGACACCAAGAGTGAACTGTATAAAGTTGTAAAAGAAACTGGTTTGGTAAACGCACTACTTCTAACATTCAACTCGGACTCAGTAATCTCTGTTTCAAAACGAGTTCAGGTTGCAGATACTCTTATTGAAAAGGCTCAAGCATCAGGAATCTCGAATATCTTAATTGATACTGGAGTCATGGATCTTCCGACTTTGGGCATTGCATGCAAGACACAGCAGATTTTGAAAGATAGATATGGTTTTCCCGTGGGCAACGGTGCTCACAATGCCATAAGCACGTGGAAAGGACTAGTTCCTAAATTCGGAAAAGAAGCAAAGAAGCCTGCATTGGTTGGATCAAGTCTTGTTACAGTGGCTCTTGGTGCTGATTTTGTGCTTATGGGACCAGCCAAGGATGCGCCTATTGTCTACCCTTCAGTTGCGATGGTAGATGTCGCTCTTTCTGGAATTCTCATTGAGGAAAAGATACGCCCTGATAAACCACATCCACGATATCTCGTGAGTTAACAATTTAGAGAAACAATTGCTTTGAGGGCATTCCTCTTATTTGTCAGGTGCACGAAACCGCGAGATAATAATGGCAATAGAGGAACCAAATACGGAGCAAAAATCTAGGAGAAAACTAGTTCAAAGTCTATACATCAGCATTTTCGTTATATCCACCTGTGCAGTTTCCGTCATTCTCTCCATCAGAGGATACATTTTATTCGATCCTCTAACTGCGCTTGTTGCAGGTTTACTGGCAGGATTTGCTCTTGTTATTTTCCAATTGACTTATGTCAAATTCATAGTGAAATCTAGTTGGAGGATAAAAGGTAAACCTGTTGACTAAATATTCTAGTTTAGAGAGAACCTACAGAACAGCAATAATGAAATACTTCTATAATCCACATATAATCGTCTATGATGGTAGAACTTGTCTTTGGGGAATTAGCTCTGCTTGATATTAGCATGGCTATAGCCACCGGACTGATAGTTTCATTGGTTCTTTCGACAGCCTACTATATGGCAGCCGCAGGAGTTCCAAAATGGAAACCTCGGAAACTGGTCCACATAGTCATGGGTACTGTTATAGCAATGACGGTGGTTGCATATTCAAATCTCAGTGGGCCTGCATTTGCTGTTGGTATTTTTCTGACAATTCTAATGTATGCTTGGGCTCACAAGAGTGAGCTCCTCTGGGAACTACTAATAGCAGGAAGTCGAGAAAATGAGTCTAGACTCAATACCTTTGCGGCAGGGTTTATGGGTCTTGTATCATTTGCCACTGTCTTCCTTATGTTCTTTTCAAGACCCGAAATATTCGTCGCCTCAATCCTAGCAGTTTCATGGGGCGACGCCGCAGGAGAGGTAATTGGCAGACCTTTTGGTGGAAAGCTCTTTAAAATCAGATATCGAAACAAATCAGTAGAGGGAAGTATTGGTGTCTTTATCTTTACCACATTGTCAGTCATAGCTTCTTTGGTGATCTTCTCACCTGACACAGTCATCCTCAACGTTTTGCCCAATATCCTAGCTATTGCAGTATGTTCTACTATTGCAGAATTTCTCAGCATCGGCTGGACTGACAACTTCTTCATCCCAATGGTGACAGCTTTTGCTATGTGGTTGTTTCTCTTTCCAGGTATCGTTTTGTTTCCAATTTAGCCGAAAATAATTATCCCCAATCGCTGATTCGCTCAATCCCAGACTCGCCCAATTCACAGACTAGTTTGAGTTCAGCAAGAATACCTGACCAGCCAATATCATACCCAACTACAGCTTCTGGTGACTTAAAGCCATGATGATGAAGAGTAACAAGTGTATGTTCATTCACCTCTTCAAACCGCACGTTGACTAAGGTTTCAGGTTCATCACCATGTACCCAAGAGAATTCCAGTTCTCTATCAGGGATCATTTTCTTGAAGACAACAGGACCTCGACCTTCTGCCCACCAGGTATAGATTCCAGCATATTGGCGGTCAACCACAGGGTGATCCGCACGAATGAAGTGCTTCAACTTCTCAGGGTTGGTCCACACATCAAAGGGTAACGAAGGTGGCGTCTTACAAATAACACTCAGTCGTACATCAACGGGATCGTAGCGTGTGATTCGGAGTGGGTGATAGTCCGAGTAATTGAATCTAATTACAGGAGCCCTGAGCTCAACTGCGGCTTTAAAATTCGCCAGCAAGAGGTTCCAATGTTCAGGCAAGTGGTAATTCCTTGCTGAAACTGGCACAGCTCCATGGTTAACTTGAATCATTGTCCCAGGTCCAATAGGGTTGAATCTTATAACAAGAAGAGTGTCAACACCCATGATTCTCCATGAGAGAAGAAGGACCTTACGTTCTTTCACTTCCTTGATATCCCAGTAGTTAGCAAGCTCGGGAGTCGTAGGAGCATGCGGACCAAGAAATCTGATTGTACCTCCCACTCGAACATCTGCACTGATTTCATCGCCTAGCCACTGAAGCATGATGATTGGATCTAGGAATTTCTCCCAGACCTCCTCCAAAGGTCTGGAAACACGAATCCGCAAATGAATAACAGGGAGGACATCTTCCTTCTGCTCCGCCACTTTCCTCTACCTCGTGTGTTGTTTTCTGTTGTCATCAAGCCTTATCTTTCTGATGGTGATTGATAATACTCTAGTGAATAAAAAGGATGTGAAGAAATAGAATATAAAGACCAATCTAATTAATGAAAAAAAGGAGTTGAGGGTCATTTAAGACCCTCAAATTGATGTTATTCCATTGTAGAATAAATTGGCCATTTTCTCCATAGATAAGCAAAGATTAACCGGACCCAGAGCATGATGAGTAAGAATGCAGTCAGGTTATCAGTGAATGGATTTCCTGTGAAAGCAACAAGTGGAACACCAAGGGTATTAATCTACAAAGAAGAAATAAGCAGATAGGGCACCATTGATTTGACCTCGCTAGGAGGGATAATCATGAAAAGCCACCTAAAATTATTAGGAATCTTATTTACTGCTACATTGATTTTACCATTATCAGTCCCATTATTCGATGTACGCGTAAATCAAATTGTAGCTTTTACAAGAGCAGCGACAGACACAAGTCGAGTGGACTGGAAAACAGATTTGTTTCCAAATCCGGGTTTCGAGTCATGGTATGATGATACTAGTCCAGAAGACATTTCATCTGGATTCACCACAGAACATTATGCCTTTTATGAAACGGACCCGACCTATGTGAACGAGGGGGCGCGCTCGTTCGTGCTTCAAGCACGAGCATTGAATCCTATTGATTATTCGGAGGCTGTATTGAGGAGGTCTTCATGGTCATCATGGAACAACCCAACTAATCTGACTCTCAAATTTGATTGGTTTATTGATGAATTGCCAAGTGCAATTGATAGTAATTATCTACGTCTGAGAGTAAGGTTTGCAGCTCCAGGAGAAAGAAACCTCTACTATTACTTTGAAAGCCAAAATACAATTCTTACAAATAGTTCCAATAACTGCTATTTCCAAATCTCAGGTCCAAATCAGACTTGGAACATATTTGATAGAAATATGACTGAGGATTACTTCGAGGCTTTTGGAACATATCCCACATACCAATTCTACACATTTGAAATTCAGCTACTTAGCCGCACAACTGCATATTGTAGAGCATATTTTGATGATGTCTGGCTAGTGAATGGTACAACTTTCATCGGAGGAAGTGTTTCGAATGGTAATTTCGAATCAAATAGTATTTGGCAAACTAGTCTGAACAACGATCCAGCTTTAATCAGCAAAAGTACAACGCGTCAAGAGGGAGAATTTAGTCTAAATGCAACTTCGATGTCAAATGGCAACATTAGCTACGCGCAGTTTGGTACTTACAACAATATCCGAGCTTCAAGTCTGAATCCAGACAGACTAAGTTTTCAATGGAGAATTGATGAAGTTGTATCTGCTTCGGTCAATACCTATGCCTATCTAAGAGTCTACTGTAGGAATGGAACGGAGGATGTCGAGTTTTACCTAACCTATGCTCTTTTCTATATGGGGAACTCCATTCCATACCAGACTTATGGAGGACAGGAACTCACTGCAAATGGGTTTAATGTGACAAACCAATGGCATGCCTTTGATAGAAGTATATGGTCGGATGTAAGTTCAGTGAATACAACAGATTTCATTATTATTGATGATATTGAGGTTGAAGTGTACTCACGAGACCCGGGTGCTCGCATTACAATCCTGTTTGATGATATTTCTCATATCACATCGGCTTTGAGTGATATGGGCTATGAAGACCAACAGCATGTAGGAGATGAAATATGGACCTGGAATCTTGGTGACAATCCAGCACCGAACTACACGGTGACTGATGTTGCATACTCAGGTTCTCGAGCTGCAAGACTAGCACTAGCAGATGGAGAGTATTTCGAAGGACAACAGTATCTCGAGCAATACCAAATCAATGAAAATACTGATGTTTGGTTAGACCTTTTCTGGCGTATTGAAGACTGGTCTGAGGATGCATCCAATCTCTTGTATATTGAAGTCTATTTTGAAGAAGAGTCACTCGCCTATATATTAGCAAATAGCTCTGCTGTTCCAACAGAAAATGGATTTGATGCATTTATCCTTGTACCAGGTTATAATTCTCAAGGCGTATGGACCAATCTACAGAGAAATATTTTCAATGACTATCATTCAGCTTTTGGGGTAGAACCTGACACAATTTTATACAGCATTATATTGTATGGCGAAGCAGACTTTGGAGGACAGATTGAAGTTCTCTTTGATGATGTCTATCTATACAATGATCCTGCACCCAAAATTGAAAGTATATTCATAACACCAACCATTGCTGATACGGATGTCAATGTATCAGCTCAGGTCTATGATCCAAGCCTTGATTCTGTGACACTTCACTACCAAATTGGTACTGGAGCATGGAACGAGGTTGCTATGATAGATACTGGAGATGGTTTTAATGCTACAATTCCTGGTGAATCAGTAGGCACACAAGTAGAACTCTATGTGGAAGCTGTAGATGCCTTTGGACAGATTTCACAGAGCACTCAGGTTGGTTATACGGTGACCGACATTGATGTACCGCCACCTATGGATTTACTACCATTACTAATGACGGTTATTGCAATTACTGTTGCAGGAGTTATTATTGTAGTATATGTCTTCGTTATCAAACCCAAGCAGAAAGCAAGCTAGAATTAAAGCCCAGTCCCAGTTACTGGGCGTTTCCCTTTTTTCAAACCTCAAGAAAATAGCTTGATGACAAGTGTAATATCCTAAGATTTGCATAATCTACGTGGTTGAAGAGAATCATTTTATGGGGAAATACATCTTTTGAGGAAGAGGTGGAGAGGAAATGAAGATACGGGTTCTTGTAATAGATGATGATGAGGACCTGCTTTTCCTCGCTGGTAAATTCCTTTCTAGAGAAGACGAACGCATCCAGCTCATTTCTGCAACCACGGACCAAGAAGCTCTAAGGCTAATTGAGGAGGAGGAGTTCGATGCAATCGTTTGTGACCACTTTCTTGGTCATGGTAGCATGACTGGATTAGAGTTGCTAGAATGGGTACGGGAGTTTAATCCTCATATTCCATTCATAATCTTTACAGGAAGAAGCCAAGAAGCTGTGGCTATCAGAGCATTGAATCTTGGTGCAGATTACTACTTGAAAAAAGATGCAGAGGAATTTAGAGAGTTATTTTCACAATTAGCCAATAGGATAGTAACTGAAGTAGAGGCAAGGCGACAGGAAGAAGCAGTTGAAGTTGCATACAATGATCTTGAGAGAAGAGTCGAAGAAAGAACAGCAGAATTGGAAAGGGCAAATGAACAGCTTGCTCGAGAGATAGCTGAAAGACAGAGAGTAGAAGATTCACTACTACTACAACGTGACCTTGGAAATACTTTATGTAAAACTGAAAACATGACTGATGCACTTGATAAAATTCTGAAAGCTACCGTGCAGTTGGAAGGCATTGATACAGGAGGGATATTCCTAGTTGATGACAAAACAGGAAAAATCGATATATCTACAAATAAAGGAATGTCCGTTCAATTCTTGAAGAGTATTCTTGGAGAAGAGAAGAGTATAGAAGTCGTAGAACCACTCTATGTTTCAAAGTCAGAAATTGAGAGTAAGCTAAAGAAACTTTCTGATTATGAAGACCTTACAGCTTTAGCAATTCTACCAGTTTTGTACAATGGCAAAACCGCTGCAATACTTAGTTTGGGATCGCATACGCAAGATGAGATACTGACAACGGAACGATATACCTTGGAAGCAATAGCTATCCAAGTTGGAGCATACATGGCAAGAGAAAAGGCACAACAGGCTATTATTGAATCACAGAAAGGAATGATACGATTATTCGATTCATTCCAAGATATACTCTTTATAGTCACCAAAGAAGGGCATATTCTCCATGCAAATAATACTGCAAGGCTTATCCTTGGCGTTGGAAGCAGCTCATTAGATGGAAAAAGCATTCTAGATTTTTACGACAGTAGAAGAAAAAAAGATGTAACCAAGGTTCTGAAGAGAGTCTATAAGGGAGAAGTAGTGACAAATGATTTACCTCTCAAGAAAATAGACGGAAGTCAATTAAATGCAATTACCAGAATCGTAGCAGGTAAATACTCCGGTGAAGATGTGTTATTTGTCGTTAGTCGAGTATAGGGAAATTGAATTTTCCATAAATTCTTAAATTATCCAATAATCATATATGGATTAGCGAAATTAACAAAATCATCGTAAGGCGTGGGTTCGCTTGAAAGCGATAAAAGGAATGTAGGTGCGATGTAATGAAATCCAATAACGGTTTCCTTAAAGGTCCAATCACACGACTCTTTGAAAAGGTGGCAAAATGGATAGGCCTATCCTCTAATGCAGGACCAGTCCTAGCAGCTCTTGTCATGGAAGGTTATGAAACCGGTAATAGAATGAGTTCTGATGACATCTGCACAGTCACAGGATATTCTCGGGCGAATGCAGGTTTGATAATTTCACAGTTGGAAGCTCTAGGTGTGATTGAAGGGCAAAGAGATTACGATCAGACTGGTCGTGGAAGAAAACGAGTACTCTATTCGATTGATGGTAGCTTTGAAGATGTCTTTAACCTAGGTACGATGAGTCTCTTGGATAGACTTGGAGCGATGATGAAGGATATTCATACAATTGAAGATTTGAGGAGTGGACGAGATGATGGTTTAAGTCCAATGCTCAAGGAAATTAGTAAGGTAATTCAGAAAAGATTTGATTCGCTTGAGGTCACAACATCTGCAAAACTAACTGCAAAATAATCTGAAAGTAATTCACTTCTTTTCCATTCGCATCAAAGTCACTATGGCTTCGCCATCAAGGACTGTAGCATCATCTTGATTTGTGCATATAGTTCGTAAGGATATTCGTTCTTTCTCGTCATTTTTTTCAATGACCTCGACTCTTGCAGTGATTGTGTCATTGATTTTAACTGGTTTCCGAAAACGCATTTGTTGACTCAAATAGATTGTACCCGTACCTGGAAGCTTCATACCAATTACATTGCTAATTAGAGCAGCAGTAAGAATTCCGTGTGCTATGCGACCACCAAACATTGTTTGTTTTGCCCATTCATCATTGAAATGAAGAGGATTGTAATCACCACTCAAATCACCAAAAGTTTGGATATCCTCTTTTGTGATGGTATGTTCAACTTCAGCAGAGTCACCAATTTTAATATCTTCATATCTAGCTACTTTCATTTCTGAATCAACCTCTAGAATACTACAGCTCAGCTAATCAATCTTAGTTTAGGGTCTGTTCGTTATACAATTCTGCTAGGTATTGTGAGGAAATAATTTGCGGAGGATAAACCCAAAAGACATGAATATACTAAATGGTGGTTTTTTTTGGAAAGCGATGTCGCCATTGGAAGCGTTTCATCGAGAAAGAGGAATCATTCATTGTCTAATAATTCACCGAATCCAAGTCATAAGACCCACACAGAATTGCTTAGTACGAGAATGCTCTTGGATGCATTGAACGATGCATTTGGAATCATTAATAGCGATAGCATTTTTACATATGTTAATCAGAGATTTGCAGACCTTCTTCAATATTCAGTTGACGAGATGGTGGGTCAACCAATCACGAATTTTGTAGACGATGAGAATCTCTTTATCTTGCAGAATAACATAAGAAAGAGGTACGAGGGTTTCTCATCCCAATATGAATTGGAATGGAAAGCAAAGAATGGTAAGAGAGTGCAAACCATAGTTTCAGGTTCGCCACTGCTAAATGAAAAAGGGAACCATCAAGGATCATTCGCGGTTGTAACAGACATCTCATGGCGGATTGCAATTGAGAAGAAGTACAAACTTCTGTCTGAGCACTCACTTCAGGGATTAGCAATAATTCAAAACAACAGGTATGTATATGCCAATCCGGCTTTTGCATTTATGGTTGGATATACAGTAGATGAAATAGTTGCTATGTCATCAGAGGAGGGTTGGAATCTAGTACATCCTGATGATAGAAAATACCTACTTGGTCTTTTTAGTGATAGACGTGCTGGAAAGATAATACCGATGCCATACGAATATCGATTCGTTAGAAGAGATGGTGCAATTCGCTGGGTGCAGGAGTTTTCAACTGAGATTGAATATCAGGGTGCTAGTGCTCTGCAGATTTTACTCATTGACGTTACAGAGGCTAAACTGGCGGAAGCAAAATTGCGGGCATCGCAAGAGATGCTTGAAACGGTGATGAATACAATCCCCCAATTTGTGTTTTGGAAAGATCTTGATTCCGTGTACCTTGGGTGCAATGAAAACTTCGCTTTAATTGCAGGAGTTGAAACTCCGGATAATATTACCGGGAAGACAGATTTTGATTTGGCGTGGCGTGATGTAGAAGCCGAGTTGTTCAGAGCATTAGATAAAGAGGTCATCAGAACAAATCAGCCTCAGATGAACATCATATGTCCGCAACGTCAGGCAGATGATCGAGATGCATGGATTGAGATTAATATTGTACCGCTCCATAATGAGGATGAGAAAGTGATTGGTGTCATTGGAACATACCATGATATCACCGAGAAACGAATTGCGGAAGACAATCTAATCAAATCTGAAGAAAAATATCGGAGTCTTGCTGAACAATCCGTACAAGGCATAACAATCCTTACTTCCAATGATTTGCTTTACTATAATCCAGCATTCAAAGAGCTTGTAGGATACTATGATGATGAGCTCTCTGAAATGAATGCAGATGATATTTGGGAACTCGTTCACCCAGATGACAGGGATGAACTTCGTAAAAGAATGGAAGACAAGATTGCTGGTAGACCTATTGCTCCCAGATACGAATACAGATTCATTCGTAAGAATGGGGATATTCGATGGGTTGAGAGTTTTACAAGCAGGGTTGAATATGGAGGAACATCTGCAGTCCAAACTGTCATTGTGGATATCACTGATAGAAGAGAAGGAGAACAGGAACTTCGCGTCGCAAAAGACAGAGCCCTCCTCTATCTTGATCTTATGGGGCATGATCTGACCCAACAGCTACAGGTCATACTCAATAGCGCCGCTCTCATGAAATCAGCAGCTGATGAATTCAACAAAGAATCGTTCATGAAAGTGATAGGCGATGCAGTGAGACGATGTGCAAGAATCATCGAAGAGGCAAAAGCCACTGAGCAGCTACTAGCTTTACCAATGAGAGAAAGGAAAATTGATGAAGCCATTGAATTGACAATCAAAGCATTATCAAAAAGTTCAGAGTCAATAATCTTTGATATTGCGCTGGAGTTTCATGATGCAATCGTCGAAGCTGATGATTTCCTCGAACTTCTCCTTTCGAATATATTGATGAATGCTATTGAACACAATCCAAAAGATGAGAAAAGAGTCTGGGTGGAACTAACTGAGGGTGATGGGGGATATATAATATCAATTGCAGATAATGGAAAAGGAATTCCTGATTCATTCAAAGCAAGTCTTTTTGATACATCAAGAAGATACGGAGGGCTTGGCCTTCATACAGCTCATTATATCGTTGAGAAATATAATGGCCGAATTGAAGTGCATAATCGAGTGGAGGGAGACTATTCTCAGGGGGCAGAGTTTAGAATCTGGTTTCCGAAACCTCAAAACTCGATTGACATTTGAATGCTATTCAATCACCTCAATATCCGAGTCACTCTTGGCACCAATACCAATCTCTACTGCATGTTTAATCTGAGGGATATCCCAGGTATCCATATCCAGTTTGTTGTTGGCGTTGCAGCATTGTATTATTCTGGCACCCTCAACATCAATAGCGACCATATCGCCACTTGCCAGAATAACACCGGGTGTTGAACATGTACCAGAGGCAGGACCTCCAGTTACAAAACATGTTCGCGCATCCATTACAATAAGGTCAGGATGAAAGTAGGATGCCAGATCCGCAATCTTTGGCTGAAGTTTTCGAGCGTGCATTCTAATACGTTGACTATGTTTAATCCAACCCACGAACAATTTCATACTTCCTGTGAAACCAGCTAGGAAGTGTGTTTTTAAGCAAGGCGCAAGAACAAGTTTCTGAATATCCAAAAGTGGTTTGCCAATGGAGCCGCTCTTGAGAAACTTACCCCTTGGGAACTTCACCTTTATCCAATCATGTTCATCCAGGAAAATTAGGTCAGCATCAAGGCCAGCTGCTACAGCATCAAGACCGATTTTTTGTGCAACGCTTCGAGTGGACAATCTCATTGTAGAACTATCAATAATTTCCAGTTTGGAAGCTCCAGCATCTAGGATGACCTCGCCAAGTGCTTTAATGAATAATGGGTCACTAGAAGCCGGATAAGGATCAGCAGTGTTGAGATTAGGCTTGATGGTCACTTTGTCATCCGATGCGATGACTTTTTCCAAACCACCAAGGAGATCGATGGCTTGTTTTACTGATGTTTTCAAATCCTCTGTAGCAACAATTTTGCTAACGAGGAATCGACTGCTCTTCATGAATGGAGTTGGCATTGTATTGAAACGATAAGTCCTCCTTTGAAATAGATTTTCATAGGTCTCTCACATTGAGTTTTTGCGTAATATCAATAAGGAGAGAAAAACAAAGCGTGCGTTAGGAAGAGAAACTATGACAAAAAACGATGATAACCCAATGGGCTTACTCATCCCTATCGGAGTTCTATTCATTGTGATGGTTGGAATACGAGAACCTTGGTTATTGGTCCCAATAGTTATTCTGGCTATGATATTTGTGTCTGGCGTAGCGCAGAGTCGTAGCATTCGAGCTAGAGAAAGAGAGTACGATTACTGGAAAGCTCCTGAGCCAGGAACATACACATCAGGAGCCTATCCGGAACCAACAAAACCAATCTACGATCAGAAGAAACAGAAAGACCAAGGAATAACATGCGGCACTCTTATTCCAATTATCATCGTTGGCTGGTTATATCTGAATACTCTATCATGGGTCTTCTTGATACCTTTGATCTTTTTATTTGCAGCTCTAATCGAAACTGCTACCAAACAGAATAGAGGCAAGACAAGAGTACGAGATCAACTGCTGAATGAAGAGGTGAGAACCGTTACTGATATTGCAGATAGTACAGGAATGACTGAGGAAAGAGTCAGACAGCATATCGTTACTGATAAGAGAAGTGGACAATCAGATGTTTGGTTTGATCCATCATCGGGGCAGGTCACACACACGCCAATAAGTGTCGTAGAACCTACTCTGACTAAGGTCGGTTGTACCTATTGTGGATTTGCCCTTAAATCAGAGGACAGATTCTGCCCATATTGCGGAGCTCCAATAAAGAGCTGAAAGGTATTACCTGAATTCACTTCTTCATCCGTTTTGGAATCAAGAAGCCAACCCGGTCTCTATATTGGAGGTATGGTTCTCCATATCTAATCACAAGATCTCTCTCCTCTGCTATACACATGATGTAGAAGATTGGTATCCAAATAAAGGAGTAGAGAGCTAGGAAGGGTGAGTTGAGGAACAATGCAATTGGAAACCAAACAACAGCTTCACCGATTGCTTGAGGGTGACGAACGGTTTCGTAAATACCACCGTAGAGTGTATGCTCTTTCTTTGGTTCAAGAGTTTCGCGTCCTGCATCTTTCATTCCAATCACCATGAGATAAAGACTAGGAATCAAAACTAATGTCCCAGTTAGAATTGAAACCATCCACTCCCATGGAAAGACCAGCGGGAGTCCAAGTGGAAGAGGGTAGAAATAATAGACCACATAGTTAATGACCGTGATTCCCTCAAATCCTCCAGCGACGATTCGGTATTTCATACATTTTGAGAAAGCAGTTTCTCCAATTTTCTTCTCAAGTTGGGCAGGACTCACACTCTTGATATAGAAGTAGAGAAACAGGATACTCGAAACGATAAGAACCAAGATGTTAATCCATTCTATCAAAACAACCATCACACGAGAAACAATATTTTCTTGAGAGATTAATCCACTTCAAAAACTCTTTGACTAGCACATTTAGTCAACTTAATATTCTCT
>JBHLQJ010000033.1:15682-17092 GCA_048884945.1 Candidatus Thorarchaeota archaeon
AATAACATGTTTCTTGAACTTGAGAAGAAAATGATTGAGATAGTTGATGAAGTTGTGCCAAGTGGAGTCAGTGTTACAACTACACGATTAGCAAGGACTCAATTCTCTCAGGTAGTGCCTTTCAAAGGACAAGGCTCAGGAGTTGTCTTGACTGATAAGGGATTTATTGTCACAAATGCGCATGTTATCGAAGGAGCTAGAGATGTAGATGTGACACTATATGATGGGAGGGCGTTCAAAGCAGTCGTAGTCGGAGAATCAAAAGTTAAAGACTTGGCAATTTTGAAGATAGATGCAGAGGGGTTGAATCCTATTGAAATGGGTGATTCTGGATCCCTTAAGGTTGGCCAACTTGCTATTGCAATAGGCAACCCTCTAGGACTTGGATCGACTGTTACCTTTGGAATGGTCAGCGCAGTTGATAGAACTATACAGAGTGAAAGGTCATTTCTTGAGGGACTGATTCAAACATCCGCTCAGATTAATCCCGGAAATAGCGGAGGCGCTCTCGTTGACTCATCAGGTAGACTGATTGGCGTTCCGACAGCGATGATTCCTTGGAGTCAGGGCATTGGTTTTGCTATTGCTGTGGATTCACTAAAAGCAATCTTTGATGAATTAGTGCAGACAGGGACCATTCGAACGCCATGGATGGGAATCATGGGTGTAACCCTCAATAAAGGAATAGCATCTCATTACAAACTGCAAGTGGATGAAGGAGCCTTGCTTGTAGAAGTTCCCAAAGGACCTGCGAGGAATATGGGTCTTCAGCCAGGGGATGTGATTGTTGCCATAAATAATGAGAATATCTCTGGAATGGAAGACTTGAGGAAAAGAGTAATGCGTTTGAGTGTGGGAACGAAACTTATGGTTAGATTCCAACGAGGAAATGATGTGTTTGAAGATTACCTTGAGTTAGCAGATGCTCCACAATGATTTAGATACCAACGATAACGAGAATCACACCGACTATGGTAGCAAATATGCCGACTCCCGCAATAGAAGTCACTCTCTCTTTTAGTATGAGAACAGAAACAGGGACAGCAAAAAGAGGTGCTGTGGATGATAGGACGGACATTATTGCAGCTCCTACCATAGCAACAGCCATGACATAGAGTAAGGATCCTATTGCCATACCAAAGAAACCAGCGATAATAACTCGAGTAGTGGCTTTTCGTGAAGGCAAAGTCATCCCTCCCACCCGAGCAACGGCTACCATTGGAACGAATGCAATTGAACCAACAATCATCCGAATCAAATTTCCAGCGATTGGATCAACACCCTCAATACCAACTTGGAGAATGGTAGTTCCTGCAGCATAGAGTAGAGCTGTTGCCACAGCTCCGAGAATTCCTAAAATGTTTAGTTTTACAGGCACTTCATGATCTTTCTGATTTCGATTCTGCTCGT
>JBHLQJ010000034.1:0-16992 GCA_048884945.1 Candidatus Thorarchaeota archaeon
GAGTTGCAATGACCAATGATGAATCTTCAGTTCGATTGGCAGTCATTCGTAAGACGCTTTAGAGTTTGGGCACTTTCATTTCGAGGCAGTATAACATTACTCTGTCTAGTAGGATTATTGCTAGTTCCACTAACTGGAAACGAGTATCTCTCAAAAGTCCTCGTCACAGCAATGATACTTGCAATCTATGCTGCGAGTTGGGATTTTCTGGCAGGTTTTGCAGGACAAGTCAGTTTTGGGCATGCAGCCTTTTTTGGAATATCGGGATACATATCAGCGGCATATGTAAAATTCTTTGGGTTTCCCTGGATAGTTGCTCTTTTTGTAGGTGCTGGTTATGCTGTGATTTTCAGTCTGCTAATAGGGATTCCCTGTTTAAGACTAAGGGGACCATATTTGGCACTTGGGACTCTCGCATTTAGTCTGATTCTATTCAATTTATTCTTGACAGGAAGTTGGCTTGGAGGCTCAGAGGGCATCTCAGGATTGCCCTCGGCTGGAAATGTATTTGTGGTCTTCTATATCATGGCAGCGTTCATGGTCGCTTCATTAATTATTATGCGTAGCATTGTCGATTCAAGGCTTGGTACAATCCTCAAGGCAATTAGAGATGATGAAGTAGGTGCAGATGCTACAGGGATTAATACAACTGTCTACAAACTTATCGCATTCATGATAAGTGGATTCTTCGCAGGACTTGCAGGTGCTCTTTTCGTCCTAGACACAACCGCGGTAAACCCTGCACTCTATCAACCACTCTATTCCTTCTACGCGATTATAATGGCTTCTATTGGAGGGATTGCCACAATCTATGGATCAATCATTGGATCATTCCTATTCACAGTACTGAGTGAGTTTCTTAGGCCATTAGCAGCAGCCGCATTATTGATCTTTGCTACTCTTCTGATTCTCATCATTCGGTTTGCTGATGAGGGCGTCATGAATCCATTCCTGGAGAGAGTGCAGGATCTATGGGACATGATACGGAGGAGATGAAATGGGTCTGATACTAGAAGTAAAGAATCTAACAAAGAAATTTGGTGGACTGACAGCAGTCAATGATGCCAATTTCGATGTGCGGCGAGGAGAGATTTTGGGGTTAATCGGACCCAATGGAGCTGGCAAGACTACCCTTTTTCAACTGATATCAGGTTTCGAGAAACCAAACTCTGGGACTATTCGTTTCAATGGAGTGGATATAACTGGTAAAAAGCCCTATCAAATTGTCAATCTAGGTATGGCTCGAACCTTTCAATTAGTAAGATCATTTCGTTTTCTTAGCCTTCTTGATAATATTTCAGTTGCTTGTCTTTCTCCTCGTGGAAAGGAAGCGTTGGGATCTTCTGGAGTAGATGAAGCTGCAAGCTCAATCTTATCCTCTGTGGGTCTTGTTGATAAAGCCAGACTTCCTCCTGTAATTCTCCCTCACGGAGATTTAAGAAAACTTGAGATAGGAAAGGCACTTGGTACAAACCCAGAGCTACTTCTTCTTGATGAACCCTTTAGTGGACTAGCTCATGAAGAAAGAGTAGGAATTACAAAGTTGATCAATCAGCTAATGGATGAGGGAGTCACTATCTTCATGACTGGACATGTCCTACGTGAATTAATGACACTAGTTCCACGTGTCATTGCAATGCATCAGGGAAGGATAATTGCAGAAGGTCCGCCAAAAGAGGTAGCAAAGAACAAAGTTGTACTTGAAGCATATCTGGGAAGAGGTGAAGATTATGCTTGAATTGAAGAAAGTCTATCATTATTATGGAAAAGCAAAAGCTCTGGAAGAGATTAATCTCACAGTTGAAGCCAATTCCCTAGATGCAGTAATCGGTCCAAATGGTGCCGGAAAATCCACTCTACTTCGAGCAATTTCAGGCTTGGAAGAAATAGACCGCGGCAAAATCGTTTTCAATGGGGAGCGGATTGATGAATTGGATGCATATGAGATTGCCCGAAGAGGTATTGCTCATTGTCCAGAACGTAGACGATTATTCTATGATATGACGGTCATGGAAAATATTGAACTTGGTGCTTACACTTTGAAGGACAAGACCAAGTTTTCCCAACTTTTGGATCTTGTCTTTGAGATCTTTCCACGACTCCACGAACGTACGAAGCAACGAGCTGGTACTCTGAGTGGTGGTGAACAACAAATGTTAGCCATTGCTAGGTCATTAATGGCAAATCCTAAATTTTTGCTACTTGACGAGCCTTCACTTGGACTTGCACCCAAAGTGAAAAACAAGATCTTTGAAGCCATAGAACAGATAAAACAAGAAGGTACCACCACCCTCTTAGTTGAACAAGATGCAGTATTAGCAATGGAAGTTGCTGACACTATATATGTCCTTGAAGATGGAAAGATTGAGATGAGTGGTACTCGAGAAGAACTCGAAAGAGAACCTCGAATTAGGAAGGTGTATCTTGGGATTTAGGAGGTATCAGTGATGTCTGCAACTTTGGAGGAACTTCTACGTGATGCAAAAGTTGAATTAGTTGTAGCAAGAGCGGAAAAGGATTCAAAGGTCATAGGGGAGATAGTTGAGTACCTATCCAGCGATATTCGATCAATAAGATTCAATGCGGCTCTTTCTTTGGGTGAATTGGGTGAAAAAGCGTCCACTAGTGTTTCAAAATTGGTAGACTGTTTAGAGGACAATGATTGGAGTATCTGCCGAGAAGCTACAAAGTCACTTGGAAAAATTGGAGAAGCAGCAGTTGATGCTATTCCCAAGTTAGCAGGTTTGCTAACTGATAATGAAGTTTCAATTAGAAAAGAGGCAGCAATCGCTTTGGGTAGAATTGGGGTTGCCTCTGATGTAGCAGTATCAAGTTTAATTACAGCTCTTGATGATCAAGATGAAGAAGTTCGAACTGAAACTGCAAAAACCCTAGGGAAAATGGGACACGGTGCAAATAGTGCGATACCAAGTTTGATTCAAAGCTTAAGAGATCTTGGATGGACTGTAAGGACAGCAGCAGCTCAAGCTATAGAAGGTATTGGCAAGGGTTCAACAGAGGCTATTCCTACTCTAATTAAGACCCTTGAAGACAGTGATTGGAGAGTCCGATACAGATCAATGAACACACTTGTCCAAATAGGTGAGCCAGCTATCCCAGCTATTTTGGAAGTCATTAACCACCCAAATCCAATTGTTAGGCAAGGGGCAATAGAAGTCTTGGGTGAAATGAAGGTTTCCGATCAAAAGATAATTGAAATGATAGCTTCATTATTGAAAGATAAAGTTGAGAGTGTCAGAGGCAAAGCAGCTGATGCTCTTCGTATGATTGGTAAAGACGCGCTCCCTGCATTAGTTGAATCATACGACGCGGCTAGCAATCCTATGAAAATTATAATAATCTCCTCAATTGGGGGGATTGGCAGCAACGCTATAGATGCTGTGCCAAGTCTAACTGAGATATTAAAAAGTGGTGTAACTGAGGCTCGGGCTGAAGCAGCTAGCTCATTGGGAAAAATTGGAGTTGCAAATGACTCAGCCATCCAAGCATTGGTAGGTGCTCTGGTAGATGCAAAAAGTGTTGTGCGTAGAGAAGCTGCATTAAGTCTGGGAAAACTAGGACCAGCCGCTGCAGCATCTATTCCAGCTTTGCTAGAAGCATTAGGTGATAAGAAGCCTGATGTCAGATGGCGTGCATCAGAAGCCTTAGGAAAGGTAGGAGTATCAAATACAAATATCATCCCAGCACTAGAGAATATGTTGCATGACGAGTACGACTATGTTGCAGAAGCTGCTCAAGAGGCACTCGATTTAATAGGTGGAGAATAATTAGCAGGTCGACTAAAGATGAGCGAAGACCCGTATGCTGCAAAACCATGGTTGAAACATTATGATCCAAGTGTGCCTGCACACATAGATTATCCTGAAATGAATCTATATCAGATACTTGATAATACAGCTGAAGAGTTCGGGAATAAAACAGCAATATGGTTCCAAAAAAGAAAAATTTCGTACAAGGAATTCAAAGATATTGCAGACAGACTTGCTACAGCCCTACGAGATCTTGGTGTTAAAAAGGGTGATACAGTAGCTATCATGATTCCGAATTTTCCTCAATTCTTATTCAGTTTTTATGGAATACTAAAGGCAGGTGGGATTGTAACAGCATGTAGTGTACTACTAACTGAGCCTGAGATTGCTTACCAGCTTAATGACTCTGGAGCTGAAACAATTATCACTTGGGATGCTCAGCTTGATAAAATAAACAATATCAAGGATCGAACAAGATTAAGGAATATAATCATCACAAGTGTGATGGACTATATTCCAAATGCTCCACGAGACCCTCCTTAAATTGCTGGTACAATGCAATTTCTTAATTTAATTAGTAAAACGAAACCAGATCCACCTAAGTTTGAAATTGAACCTATGACGCAGATTGCAGTTCTTCAGTACACAGGTGGAACCTCAGGTCTTCCGAAAGGTGCGATGCTTACACACCATAATTTACTATCTAATTGCATAGCAACTCATACACTGGTTTCCTCTCAAATGGAACGTGGAAAAGACACAGGACTTACTAATTTACCGTTGTTCCATATCTATGGAATGACAGTATGTATGAATGTCTGGATTTACAATGGATCTCGAATAGCACTGAACCCTGACGCACGTGATCAGAAATCACTGTTTGAGATTATCCGTGAAACAAAGCCAGCCATGTTTCCTGGCGTCCCAACTATGTACATGAGATTGCTGGAGAGAGATGACCTTGAGGATTACGCTAAGGATTTGCGGTCAATACGGTTCTGTAATACAGGTGCAGCAGCGATGCCTCCTGAAGTTCTACATGAGTTCGAAGAGCGAACTGGTTGTGTTATAATTGAAGGATACGGGCTCACTGAGTGCTCCCCCGTCACACATAGCAATCCTATTGGCGGAAAAAGAAAGATTGGATCAATTGGTATTCCACTACCTGATACAGAGGTACGAATAGTAGATGTTGATGATTATACGAAGATCGTGCCTATTGGAGAACAAGGCGAAATCATGATCCGTGGACCACAGCGGATGATGGGTTATTGGAATAAACCGGATGCGACAGCAGCCCAAATCAAGGATGGATGGTTACTGACTGGTGACATTGGAAGAATGGATGAGGATGGATATTTCTTCATTCTTGATAGGAAAAAAGACATGATCAATGTCAGTGGCTTTAAAGTCTATCCAAGGGAGGTCGAAGATGTACTCTTCGAACATGAGGCCATTGAAAATGCTGCGGTAATAGGTATACCCGATCCTGAAATAAAGGGCAGTGATATTGTCAAAGCATATGTTGTTTTGAAAGAGGGTTTCAAAGCAAGTGATGAGCTAATCGCGGACATTCGAGAATTTCTCCGAAAGAATGTTTCACCCTATAAAGTTCCGAAAGATGTCGAATTCAGAAAAGAGCTTCCAGAAACTCTAGTAGGTAAAGTGCTTAGGCGAGACTTGAAGGAACAAGAGTTAGGTCCGGAAGAATAGAATCCAGTTTGCTGGTTTTATCATTATGACCTTAGAATCTCTTTCAACCAAGACACAACTTCGGAATACGCTTTAATTCGATTCTGAAGCTTAGCTAGACCATGACCCTCATCTGCAAACCTAAGCATTCTTACATGCAAGCCTTTCTCCATTAGCTTCTCGTAAATTTGTATTGACTCGGATAGGGGAACTCGTTCATCATTGTCACCTTGTATGATAAATAATGGTGCAGAAATCATGCCAATCTTGTGAATTGGGCTGATTTGGGTCAATATATCCAAATCATCCTCAAGACTTCCATACTCTGCTGCGCGAAGAGATCTTCTCCATGCAGCAGTGTTTTGAAGGAAAGTGACAAAATTAGAGATTCCAACAATATCGACACCAGCTTTCCAGAATTCTGGATGTTCAGTCATTGCTGATAGGACAGCGAAGCCTCCATAACTAGCACCGTATATAACAAGCTGTTCTCCATCAATCTCACCATCCTCTGCTTTGAGATGAAGTGCGAGATGCTTAATGTCCTTGATTGAGTCAAGTCGTTTCTCCACATTATCTAGGCTAAGGTACGTTCGGCCATAACCATCACTTCCCCGGATATTCGGTGCAACTACTGCAAAACCTGCTGCAAGATAAAACTGGATGACAGGGTCGAAGCTAGGTCTACTTTGAGATTCGGGTCCCCCATGTATAATGATCAAAGTTGGCCAGCCATTATCAGGCATATGACCATTCGGGATGTATTTGAAATACGGTACGCTTAGATCGTCGAATGAATTGAACCTGTCTAGAGTTGGTTCTACAAATGTACTTGGATCTAAGTTTGCAAAATCAACCTCAACAGCTCTCCACTGTGTCATGCTTTTGATATCTAAAACCCATACACTTGTTGGCTGATTTCCGGAACTCATTGTGATTGCGAGTAGATGTTCATCTCCAGATAGAGAGAGTGCTTTATCTTGGTTCCATGAACGTTCATCTCCGAATGGGATAACGCCCCTTAATGGAAATGGCAAGGTTTCATGTTCGCTAAAACCACTGTTAGAGAATTTGGCTCGATGTAGAGTACTATACCCTTCTTCATTTTCTAGGAAATAGGTCCAAATCGAATCTTTCGTGTGAGCATAATTCTCTATTTCATAGTTGATTAGATTTTCAAAATGTCTTAGTTTTCGAAATTCGCCGTTTGTTGTAATAATGGCAAGTCGTTTTAGGTCAAAATCATAATCTGTATTGACGAGTATGTGTTCAAAATCTAACCATCGAACCACTTCCCACCGATGTTCAGAGTTGCCGTTAATTGCCGCTGTTAAGTCCATTAGTTCCCCTTTTGTGATGTCGAGAAGCAGAATATGTTGATCTGCATTGCTTAGTCTCTGAGTCATGAGAATCTTATTGTCATTATTCATTGAACCTGAAACTTTGATTACTCCTCTATTGGGTTCATAAATGAGTTCTGGTTTATTTTTTCGAAGAGGAATTTTCCACCGATAGACATCAAGACGAGCTCTGTCAATGAGATTTGCGCTATAATAAAGATAGGATTCTGAAGAGTATGAGATTCTATGCTTCGCTGCATGGTCTGTAGTCAACCAATGAAGACTCCTATCTTCATCAATGAGTCCTATCTGGAAGTTTTCATCACCACCACGATCTCGAGTGAAGATTAGTGTGCCATCGGAAAGGTATCTTGGGTCTGTACATCTATCAATTTCATTTGTGAGTTGAGTTCGAGGATGTACCTCGCCTTTCTCTACATTGCAGGTATATATTTGATAAACGCCCGTGACATTTGATGTGAAGGCTATCCATTTCCTATTTGGATGCCAAGTAACCCCTCCTGCAGTTTCTACAGCAAGATAATCTTCAAATTTTACTTTGGAGGTCATTGTACTAATATCCTCTCAGTTTTTCTAGTTCTGCCAGGTGTTTGAGAAATCTTTCCTTGTACACACTTCTCATCAATTCGTCTTTAATGGCAACTAGATTCTGTTCAACGTGACGGTATAGTTCATCTTTGCTCATTGAATCCATCTTGATATTCCAGTTTTTTAGACTATACAGATAGTCCATATTTTGGTTTATGAGATCCGACTTTTTTAGAGGTGGGTCATGGCCGGCAATTATCAGATTCCAATTGAGTTTAAGGTAGGATTCAAGAGTCTGGATATATTGATCGAAATTTGCATGATTAAGGTATGGAATCGGACTCTCAATATTATCTCCAACAAAGAGTACTTTATCGATCTCGTCAAAGCAAGAAGATGAATCGAGTGTGTGCCCAGGAGTATGGAAGAAAAGAACTTCATCATCCTCAAACCTTAGGGTTTTTTGAAAAGTCTGGGTTGGTGGTAAAAGCTTGACCTTTCCTTTCCTATGTTTCTCATATTTCAGAAGAGAGGATTCTCCCTCAAGCAGGACTCTCTCTCTGCAGTGCTCATGCCCCACAATTGAAGCATCTTTGAAGGATCCGTTTCCCCAGTAATGGTCGTAATCAGCATGCGAATTGAAGATTACCACTGGCATGTCTATATATCCCTCATTTTCTATTAGGTGATGAACAATCTTCATCGATTTGTTACCGAGAAATGTATCAAGCACAAACACATGTTCATCTCCGAATATTATGTAAACATTAGTAAAGTATGGATCACTAAATGAGATGAGAACTCCTCGACTACCAATTTTCTCTACAATCATTGAACTCTTATTATTATTGAATGTACCAGCATTAGAATATACTGTTCTTTGGCAGAGCTACTTAGAAATTACCTATTCTTTAGTTTAGAAAGGTTAACTCTCTAATAATGAAAAAAAATTACAAATCTGATAGCTGTACCGCTGAACCTCGGATGCAGTAAAAGTCCCAACGTAAACTCATTGTTTTAGTTATAGAACAGTCCTTACAAAGACAGTCCTTTCGCTCTGTTATCATCTCACTTTTTCCAAAGGTACAATAAACAGCATTTATTTCACCAGTTTCAATGTTTGTTGGACACTTGCTACAAAAACAGAGATGAAGAACTTGCTCTGCACTTCTCTTTATATCTGCTTCAGACATTCCTCCCATCAGAGCTTTATATTTTGTTTCAAAGGTATCAGTTGCCCAGGTTTCTATATCTGCCATTATGAACACCTTATTTATTTTGAGAATTTCAGTGGTTGATATTTTTTCTCCTCACAACTTTAATGCATAGCACTATTGAACTTCTTTTCTATATCCATAAAGGTTCTTTCGAGTGCTTCAAGTTGATCAGGATATTTAGGCGTGTGGTTCTTGAGGATATTGGTCACTTTTTCAGTTGCCCTATCGAAGGTATCCCGTGAGCCGTCCTCAATCCATGATTTTGTGGTTTGTCTAGATATAATATCTGATGGCATAAAATGCTCTGATCGTAAGTTCATCGAAGTGTGTTTTTGTCTTAGATAGTCCCCACTTGTCCCAACCTTTGATATTAATTCTGCAACTATCTTAGCATCTTCAAAGCCAACTCCCCGAGATAGTCTATATGCTGAACCGCACAATTCATTATCAATGACGAGCTTCTCCAATGACTGACAATTCAACTGAGCCAACATCCCAGGTCCAGATATGACATTTACTTTTGACAATGCTCCAAGCATTAGACCGATACCGGATTCAAATCCACTTTGTGAATCCTCTATTTTTGCATCACTCGTCCCCAAGTATGCATGTGTTGGCAGCTTGTAATACTTCCCGACCTCAGAAGAAGCACATGCTGCAATAATTGCCTCAATTGAAGAGAATCTCGGAGTAGCATATCTCATATCAAATGAGCCCGATGCACACCCATAGATTATTGGAGTTCCAGGACTCAAAAGTTGAGAAATGACTAAACCGCTGAGGATTTCAGCATTAGACTGGATCAATGTGCCTTGGATTGTTATTGGACTTGTTGCACCCATTAATGGCGCTGGTACTAATTCTACAGGAATTCTGAAAGTTGAACAATCCAGTAGATGCTGAGAACCCACATCATCCCATAATAATGGCGATGTGGGGCAGCAGTCAAATACTGCACAGGGTTTATTGGCAAGTTCCTCTGAATCTCCTACAACAGCTGCCAAGAGCATTTGCATGTGTTCCACTTCATCTTTCCTAAATGCTCCTGTGATAATGGGTTTCCGTGAATTCTTCAAGATGATGTAAAGACGGTATAGACCTGAAAGATATTCAGGTACATCAGAAGGCACGAGTGCAGTACTTTGAGCTTTAAGGTGTTCCAGATTATCAACTAGCTGAACAAGTTCAATACAATCTTTTAGTGTTCCTTTGCGAATCTTCTTCGATTGTCTGTCTTTAAAGTAGAGCGCTGTTGATCCTGGATTAAAAAGAACTTCATCAGCGCCAATCCTGTAGGTTTGTGATCCGTCAGTCGAATAGACCTCAAACGAGGATGGAGCTTTTTTGATAGATTCGTTCACAAGATAAGGTGGTATTCTGACTTGGTTTCTATCAATTGAACACCCATTCTGCTGCAAAAGGGATAATGCAGTTTGATTCCTGACCTTTATTCCTGTTTTCTCAAGAGTTTCCATTGTAGTATGGTGGATTGATTCCAAATTGTTTCTCGATACAAAACTAATTGTTGCCATCGCATTGGTAATAACTCACTCTTGAACTTAAGTCTACATGATTTACTAACTTCAAGATGCTCCATGTCAGGAAGAGGTCAGAGGACTATGAGCTTGGGCAAAAGTCGAATACGCGCGATTATGAATAAAAGGCGCGAGATATATTAACAACCCTTCATGTTGCTAGGAATACTCCTTTAAACTTGGAGGGTAATTTGATGGCAGAAATACCAACACCAACAACTGGCTATGCAGCACCAGCCAGATCACGACCATTAGGGGTCACGATAATCGCAATTCTAATGATACTTGGGGCATTAATGAACCTCATAGGTTCTCCGGTGAATTTCGCTTACGGAGCTGCCTATGGGAGTTTCTATACTGTCATAGGAGTAATCAATCTCATAATTGGAATTGCACTTTTCCAATTGATTCCTTGGGCGCGAATGGCTGCAATAATTATGGAACTCATTGGTATCATCGTTGGTCTCTTAGTGACTATTTGGATGGGTGCTATCTTAGAGATTTATCTCCCTGGCATCACTTCATTGCTAATGATAAGTATGATACCCAGTGTCATCATTGGGTTGATTGTAGTCATTTACCTCATGCAAGGTTCCGTAAAAGCTGCTTTTGAAGGTACAACCTGGTAATAGGTTTTGTATATACAAGAGGGGTCTATGCCCCTCTTTGTTTTCTTTATTCTTCTAAATCAAAATATAGAATACATGACTGAAAAGCGTTAAATGACTTTCACACTATACAAATATGGAATGAGTTAGAAATTGAGGGAGTTTTATGGCTATAGCATATGATGATGAAATCACAGTATCTGAAAGCACTACAATGGATGAATTAAAATACAAAGTAAAATCATGGCTTGCTTCTTCATATGGACGAGATTATGTAATGGAGGTCGTATCAGAGCGACATATCATACTGACTAAAGCAAAGCATGACATGAAAGTATGTTGCTATGGTTGCATTTGTATGATTTTGAGTATCTTCCTGACTATTCCCTTCTTCATGTTTACAATACCGTATAATGAGCAAGCATTTTTTGGGGCAATGATGGTTTATGTTGGTCTAATTGGAGCCATTATGGCTATCACTGTTGCAATCTTCTGTTTGAAACCTGAGAAAGCTGTTTTTGAAATGCGATTTGGAAGCGATGTACCAATTCGAATAAACATTCATAGGACTGGAGAACTACAGAAGTCAGCTTATGAGTATGAATCATTAAAATCCACCATTACTGGAGGAGCTGATCCACTCGGCGGCCCATCGCCAATTTCATAGCTCCACCCAAGTTGATGCAAAATGGGACATATTCCCTGGTTTCCAAACAAGTTTAATAGCTGAACAATACTTCTTTTCTTGTACACATCAATGTACAACAACAAAATGAGGGGTTGTGAGTGTCAGGGTTTATAGATGAGTTCCAGGCACCAGATTATGTTACAATGGATGAAATAAAGCGTCGCGTGATATCATGGCAGAGGAGTTACGCTGGAAAGGATTATGTTTTGGAGGTTAAGTCAGAGCGTCATGTTATTCTAACAAAAACAAAACATGATTTGAAGGTCTGCTGCTATCCGTGCATCATAATAATTTTGAGTGCCTTTGTTATTGTGATGTTTCCGATATACTCTTACGCAGCGGCCACGGCTCTCATTTTTGGATATCTAGTCTTTATAATGATAGTCATGATTGTGGCATACGGTTACTTTTTCTTGCATCCTAAGAAAGCAGAATATACGCTGATGTTTAGTTACGAAACTCCAATAAACATTAAAGTACATGCAAATGGAGCAATAGCGGAATCAGCTCATGAGTATCAAAGTTTGAAGAGCAGTATTCTAGGCGGCAAACAAGAGCCCGGTCCTGGGCTTGTTTACTGATTTGAAGGATACGAATGTCAAGGGAGTCATATTTTGGATAACATATTCTTGAGGTAAAATAGGACATAGGCGTGATGAGTATTCAATAGAGAGATAATATTATCACAGGGAGAGAATCGAGAATGACTTGGTGATCCAATTGGCACTTCCATTGGTTATAGTTCACGGTGGAGCTGGTTCTTGGAAAGATGAGAGAATTCCTATTGGAATCGAGTACGTTGAGAAAGCCGCAAAAGTAGGTTTCAATGTTCTAAATATTGGAGGGTCTGCAGTTGATGCCGCTGAAGCGTGTACGCTCTTCATGGAGAGTTCTGGAAATCTAAATGCTGGAAAAGGAGCACGACCGAATCTTGATGGTATACAAGAATTAGATGCAATGATAATTGATGGGAAGAATCTCCAGTTTGGATCAGTCGCAGCAGTTTCAGGGATTCAGAATCCAATCTCATTAGCTCGATATATCATGGAAAAGACTGACTTCAACTTTTTCGCAGGCCAGAATGCCAAGAAATTGTACGATAAAATGATAGCGGAAGGTTATCGTCAAGAGGTTCAGAGTGGAGTTATTGAGAGTCCCAATCTAGAAACAATTGGTGATACAGTCGGATGTATTGTTGTTGATATTGAAGGAAATATTGCTGCAACATCTTCCACTGGTGGAATTCCTGAGAAGCTACCAGGCAGAGTGGGTGATTCACCTGTGATGGGTGCTGGAGCATATGCAAACGATGTCTGTGGTGCATCAGCAACTGGTTGGGGTGAGCATATAATGAGAGTCGTCCTTAGCAGGATGGTTGTCCTCTACGTAGAGGAAGGTCTTGATGTCATGGCAGCAGCCAAGAAAGGCATAGAAATGTTCCAAATGAAAACAGCAAGTGAGGCTGGGATTATTGTTGCAGACAGAAATGGGAACTATGGCTATGCTTCGAACGCAAAAGCAATGCCTGTGGCTGCCATATCTGGTGAGATTGAAAGTCTTGTTTCATATACTTGCATGGAATAAACAAAATCTCAATCTCAAACTAGTGAAAATGAGAGAAGTACTCCATTTTTCCCCATCAAGAAAGTCCGCGGACCAAACATTTGCCTAAATAAATCTAATGGATTAAGTTGCTACGAAACCACACCTTATATTCAAACTAATTTCAGAAATTATCACGTGGTTAGGTATCTTAGCCACGACCCGGAAAAGGCATAGGAATCTCGCATTGAAGCTCACAATCCACAGCTTTCTCGTATTCAGTGCATCCATTCTCGTGTTGGAAAAATTATGGTTTCGTCTTTTCCGGGTCTTCCCTCCTTCAGAGGTACATTCTACAATATAAATATGAATACTGCCTATTTTTTCTAAAAAAAAGACTGGTAACTTGATTTTAGAGCATATGCATCTAATGATATGTTTTCTGTATCGCATCTTTTAGAAATCTTGAGTTTCGAATGGCATCACGTTTCCACCATACTACTAGAATGATGCAGAAAGAGATAATTCCAATTTGCAGAAGGACCATTGTCTGCATAGAAGGCGGACTTGGCCCCGCAAAAACACCTATTGAGATGAATCCCTGCCCGGTTTCTGTTTCATACCCCAGAGAATCCACCGCCCAATAGCTATATGTCATCATTCTTGGATGTACGTGATCATAGATATAGAGGTCAGGTTCTTCAGTCGTTGGTTGATGAACCATTTCATGAACAGCCCCGTTCACAGTTATAGTAACCATCTCAACTCCTGAGGGATCACTTACTCTTGCTATAAACCTCCAATGTGATGGATACTCATACATATAATCCACATAAAGCGGACCGAGTGCTGCTAGAATAACAGGACCTTCAAAATCGATTGGAAAAATAGGATCGAATCTTGTGGGAAAGTGGTCGATGCTGTTTGTTGATCCGGGGATGTTGTAAACACCGGTTCCGTTATAATGGTACCATGCATTACCATGAGATATTCCATCATCCCAATGGTTGTTACTGCCACCACTATCAACAGCAGTGTACACTTCTTCAACACTGGCCAATCGATTCCCAATAATTGTGGAATTTGACATATCAATGAAAGCAATTGCAGTTCGAATATTGGCTATTGTATTGTTGAGAATACTGCAATTGTTACTCTTATAGGAGAAAATACCCTCGTATCCACCAAGGATGATATTACTTTGCACAGTCAAATTTTCGCTATTATTGATGTCTATGCCCCTATTCATTGTTATGATCGAGTTTTGTGTGATATTTGCATTTGTTACATTCTGAAGGATCAGAGCGAAATTGTCAACACTGAAGGTACAGTTCTCGATTCTAAAGTAACTCCGAGTGTGAGCTATTCGAATATATATATCCCCAGAATAAGTTTCCTGACTAAGGGTAAAGGGATTGGATGAAGTACCATTTCCACTCCATCCTTGAGCTATGAAGTCAGCATCAGATTCTATTGATATGTAAACTGTCGCTCCCACAAATGAATGCGATTCTGTTTGAATTAAAGTTTGGTAATTTACTAATGAGATAGGGAGAGTCCAATGAAACAACATAAGGATTAGTACTAAGACATACTTTGTAGCTCTTGAAGACAGTATCTCTCCCTCAGATAATTATTCGATAGTCACTTAATTAATCTAATTTTAGATGTATTGAAACTGAAAATAAATCTAGTATCGTCTTGTTCGGGATTGCTCCCAAATAGAAAAACGCTTTCTTAGATAAACACGCAAGATGTATCAAAAACGTGGAACTAACCACAAGGCTTTAAGCTAATATACAGCAGAGTTTTTGGCCTTAAACCAAGGTGGAATATTTTTTCGATTGGCAAAGAAACGAAAATCATCAGGTCGAGCAAAAGGAGGAGCTGGTCATAAAGACAGCGTTCAATGCTCGAGATGCGGGCGACTAGTCCCAGCAGATAAAGCTAAGAAATACACGAAAAATGTTAGCTCGGTAGAACCCCAGATTGCACGTGAACTCCGTCAAAGCGGAGCTTATATTCCAGTCCACAGAGTCACACAATACTATTGCATAAGCTGTGCTGTGCATTCAGGAAAAGTTCACATCCGAGATGTACGAGCGAGAAAATCAGCTTTTGCTCGCTAGGACTTTCAAAGGATGAGCTTTACATCTCAAAGTGAAATCATAGGATAATTTGCTAAATTAGTAGATATGCTAAATCCCGATTTTTCTAAGCTCCCTATACATAACTGCTCTCATCAGGACCTTTGCCAACCATCTGCTCCAATACATTATCATAGTCAGCATAAGATCTCAGACCAGGTATTTTTCCAAGTGGTTGTCCATCTTTAAACGCAATGACCATTGGAACTGAATGTACCCCAAACTGAGCAGTTGTTCGCCTGTTTCTATCAATGTCAATCTTTGCAAAGTACACTTTTCCTTCATAGTCTTTAGCCAGTTCTGAAAAAATAGGAGCAAGTACCTTGCACGGGCTGCACCATTCTCCAAAGAAATCAACAATAGCAAGTTTAGTTTGTTGAATGGTCACCCAAAAACTATCATCCGTTAAGAGATTGACTCTACCATTTGCCATGGGTTCCATGACCTTTGGTTGTTGAGCACGCTCCATTAAAATCTGCATTTTTCTTCGGCGAATCTCTTCAAGCTCTTCGTCATTCAGCACATGAACACCTCTTACGGATGTGCGAGAGAATTGCACAACCGTATATGAATTCTTCTATTGGGCTATAAGAGATTGAATATTTTACTGATTCAGGTCTGTTTATATTCCACTCTATGAACGCTGGGAGAGGGAGCATCAAATGCCTGCGGAATCGAATAAAAGCTCACTCAAATACTATGCCATGCTTATAGTTGCTATGGCTTTCTGGGGTGGGAGTTGGCCTTCTGCTAAGATCGTCGTAGGGATTGCTCCTCCAATGACAATTGGCTTTTTTAGATTCTTCATAGCGAGTGTGTTATTTCTAATCCTTCTAATTTCAACTGAGTCTGAGCCAAAGCGGATTTTCAAGAGAGCGAATTTCAAAATATTATTCCTGGTTGGACTGACTGGCATCTTTGGTTATGGCGTTCTCTTTCTCACGGGCATGCGATTTACAACTGCAACTCAAGGCGCCATCATTGCAGGGTTTAACCCCGCTACAGTGAGTCTAGTTGCGCACCTGTATCACAAAGAACGTCTACCACAAAGGTGGCAATACATTGGTTTCGTACTAGCGTTCTTGGGTGTGGTCTTTGTAGTAGGAGTACAGGCACTTCTTGAATTCAATCTTGAATATCTAGTTGGCAACTTGATTATACTTGGAGCTATGGTCACTTGGGGGCTCTACTCCTCTATTGGCAAACAAGCAATGAAAACAATGTCTCCTCTTGAAGTCACAACAGGGGGATCTATTATTGGAGCGTTTCTTTTTGGGATGGGTGCGTTAACAGAAGAAGTTTGGTCACTTCCAGCAATGGTTGACTCAGTGTTTTGGATTAATGCACTATATCTTGGAACCTGTGTTACATTCATAGGTTTCTTGTTCTATTTCATTAGTATCAAAGAACTTGGTGCGACACGATCTGGAGGATTCATCAATCTTGTTCCTGTTTTCGGCACTATCTTCTCCTTTCTCATCCTGCATGAAGTAATATTCTGGACTTATGGGATTGGTTTGTTACTCGTCATAATTGGAATAGTAATCATCAATTTACCAAATTCTAGAGAAACAGTTATTGCGGAACAAAAATAATGGAGTGGAAATCAACTGAAGAGAGATTTTGAATCCAAGTAGGGTGTGATGTATGGTAGCTTACGATGAACTAATGAGGAAAGCGAGAGAGTATATACTTCTAAAAACTGTGAAGTATCTTGTAAAATGGGATTATGAAACATATATGCCACCAAAGGGACTGATACTAAGAAGTGATCAATTATCGGTTATAGAACAGCTTATCCATCGCATGAAAGTCGATGCTGAGATAGGCCGATTACTTGAAGAAATAGAAAGGGCGGCTAGGACATTAAATGAGGTCCAGAAAAGGAATGTCTTCAAAATACG
>JBHLQJ010000035.1:0-16749 GCA_048884945.1 Candidatus Thorarchaeota archaeon
GCCGTTTAGCGAATCGCAAATCTACTCATGTGTTGACACAGTATTACCTGTTGTCCACTAATTGTGAACATGATTATATCTAATCATGCCAAGGAGTTATTGTAGTAACATTCCCTACAAATATAATGATCAGTGTACCTCCATCCTTTGCAGTCCACGCGTCAGACTCTCCATGACACACTTCACTGAGTCGTCGACGTTGACGGTCCTCCACCGGGAATGATACCTCTCTTACGACCTGGTCCCGGTGAACCTTTGTTCAGTGTTCGAAAACTCTGAACTCCGGACCTAACGCTAGCGCTTCACTCTTATAGTGAGCGCTCCGCCAGCCTAATTTGGCTGTGATTTAAAGCTTGCTATGCATCGATGGTAGTTTTTGTCACCAGCGCTACCAGAAACAGCCTCACGACGTTCACGTCGCTTAAGACCTTCTCTTCGACCAGAGCACATTAAATGTTCAGAGTTCACGTATAAAGTTTTTGTCAGAGGCGATTTTTGGACCGTAGTTATTTCGCAGATAATGCTCTGTCTTGATCCGCTGTCAGTTCCGAGATGCCTTTTATCGCCAAGTCCAACATTTCATTCATAGCATCACGATCAAAGGTAGCACCTTCGGCAGTTCCTTGAACCTCAACAAAATCAGAGTTTCGCATGACAACATTCATGTCAACATCAGCTTGAGCATCCTCAAGATAACAGAGATCTAGTAAGATTTCATTCTTGATTATTCCCACACTTACAGCTGCTACATTGCCAATAAGAGGGCTTTCTGAAATCATTTCCAAATCTACCATATATTGCAGTGCATCACAAAGTGCAACAAATGCCCCTGTAATTGATGCGGTACGTGTCCCACCATCAGCCTGAATGACATCACAATCAATCTTGATTGTATTCTCGCCCATTCGGTTCATATCCACAGCGGTTCTAAGGGAACGTCCAATCAATCGTTGAATTTCTTGGGCTCGTCCGCTGAGCTTGTATCGATTTATTCTATCATCTGTGGAACGAGGAAGCATACCATATTCAGCAGTCACCCACCCTTGCCCCTTTCCATTGAGCCAGCTCGGAACTCCTTCTTCAACAGTTGCAGTACAAATGACCTTAGTTTCTCCAGTAACAATTAGAACTGATCCCTCTGGGTGCTTCAGGTAATTTCGCGTAAATTCAACAGGTCTCAGCTCGTCATTAGCTCTGTTATCTACTCGGGACATAGCATTGTACTTTGATAATCGACTATTAATTAGTGTCGGGACTCATATCAGATAGTTTTATTGACGACCGCCACCTCAGGGTAGTACTAGTACACACGGGAGAACATGGAGAGATAAAGAAGATGTCTGACATTCGTAAGCGTTTTACCGATGCATTGAAAGACACTGTCAATGAGTGGAAGCATAATAAGAATGTCAAGGGAATCTTTGTCTATGGGTCTTATGTAAGAGGTACCGCTACAGCAAATTCCGACTTGGATATATGCATTATTTGGGACGCTCCAGAAGCCCCTGTTCGACTTATGTCATCACACAAAGAGGTCCTTGTGGACATGGTATTCATGACTGTCAAGGAGGTCGAGAATGTCTTTCATGGTATCACGAAAGATGTTACCAAAATATCTGAAGTCATAAACCGTCTGAGAAACTCCCTTGTGATGCACGATACAAAGGGAATAGTCAGTGACTGGCAGAAGAAGACGGTCAGTTATGTATGGTCCGAGGAGTCAATCTCGCAAGTCAAAAGAGCTGCTTTGGAGTATTTGAACAGAGCAAAGAAATTTGCAGAAGATGATGAGGGACCAAGTGCGATTTATGAGATGCGCGAAGGAGTGTTTAATCTGGGACGAGTCATATTGATGGTGAACAACAACTTCTTGATACTTAAACCAGCAGAAGTGCTGACTGAAGTCAGAATGCTCGATCCTATGACATACTCTCTGTTCTTGAGAGCCTTTAAATTGAAAGGCATGGATGAGCCTAAACTCTTGTCTGTGCTCAATGACCTACGCGAGTGGTTGGAATTGGCCGAAAGCCGAATAGGTGAAGTGAGAATTGACGAGCAAGCATTGCTCGCTACAGGACTCTTATCTCAAGCACAGAGAGAATATCACGGAGCATTGGGTCTAACCTACAATGGCGACTATGAGTTGGCTGTTATTGAGATGCGACAATCAGCTTGTTCACTGGGTAGAGCACTCATTACGCTCAAAGAATTCTCCAGTTTTGTGGATGGTGTCTTCATGGACCAACTAAGTGAAACAGAGCCTGTGTTCTATGAAGAGATTCTTGTTGAACATGGAGCCTACGATATTCTTCCAAAGGAAATAATGAGAATAATCGGAGAAGCAGAATTCATAGCGCAACGGCTCTAGGTTAGATTGATTAGGCCAGCTTTGGTTTTAGTATCTGTGTTGCTCATGCAGGATTATGAGATACTAAAACTACTGAGCGTCACTCTGACAAGAGACAAACAGAGTGTTCTTGAAGAGGAACTCCAAAAATACGGGGCTGCTACTAATTGGACAATAAAGCAAATACTAAAGCAAGGTTTCTCATCTCGTTTGCGTGCACTCGAGTTTCTTTACGAAGAGTTCTCAAGTAGATTTGATAGCAGGCGCAGCTACCTAGAGGATGTTTTGGAAACTGCAGGTGCAGAAATCCGTCAGCTTCGGAAGTTATCAAAGACTGTTCGTACTCTTCGAGATAAGACTCCATTTTTCAGACCGGGTCGACTCATTTTTTCTCAACCTATAATTAGATTGGATGACAAAGCTGTTACACTTACTCTCAATAATGGCGACTTACTTCCAATACCTTTTGACAAACGGAGTAGAAATCGTTTTGCAGACAAGTTATCTGTCATAATCAAGGGTTCAAAAGAGGATGAAATCAACAGAAACTATGGCCGTATTAGAATCACTTTGCATAAAGAGGGATTCTCGGATATTGATATTAGAGCTAAAAAGCTAGACTCAATAGAGATTTAATCATAGACGGGGAGTCCATGAAACTACGGACCCTGAAAGGTCAGCGGTATAGATGGTAGCTCCGTCGGGAGACCACGCAATTGATGCAATTCCAGTCACTAGTTGACCAGCCGCAACTTCAGTCTTCTCCTCTAGGGACCAGATCTTAATTGTACGATCCCAACTTGCAGAAGCAAGATATTGACATGTTGGGTCTACAGATAGAGCACTTGTCAAGTCAGTGTGTCCTGACATCTGTGATTTCTCACTGATATCTGTAGGATTAATTTGGATTATGTCGCCGCTTTGTAAACCCAAGAAGATACTTGATCCATCTGGCGCTGCTGCCATTGACCTTATTCGATCATTCTGTTTTACTAGTGTCCTCTCTGGATCATATGATGACAAGTTCCATAATGTACAGGTCCCATCGTATGATGCTGTGGCGATTTTAGGAGCATCATCAATCATAGATATACCAGAGATATCAGAATTATGAGCTTGAAGGTTTCTGATGCTTTTGAGACTCCGTAACGAAAATATCTTTACCATCCCATCACGGGACCCTGAAGCTCCTTTCCCAAGTTTTAGTGAGATTGCAAGTGCCTTCACTTCTGTAGGGTGTTTGAGAATCTTGGTTTCCTCAATATTTTTTATATTCCATAAACGGGTGGTTTGATCCCAGCTGCACGAGAGAATAGCATTTGAGCTTCCAGCAAAGCGTACATCAGTTACAGCGCCATCATGACCAGTGATACCTCGTTTTGTTTTTCCAGATTGCGTGTCAATTAAAAGAATTTCAGAATCCATTTTTCCGCACGCAATTAGGCGGCCTTTTGGAGAAACAGAAATACTTGTCAGTGGAGAGGGGGAACTATCAGTGGGTCTATAAAGATCTACCTTCTCCAAACTGAATCACCATGTGTTAAATATCAACCAATGGTTTTAAGAACTTCAGTTTAAAGGTGTGTAACATTCTATCTTTTCTTTAGCTGAAAATAGAGTACTGGGATAGAAAGGGCTACGACTGCTAGAACTACTACGATAAGGAATATGGGCGGATCAAGTGGAAAAGGTGAAAGACTATTGGCTTCTTGTACTAAAAAGACCTCCAAGACTTCGCCGACGGTTTCAAGACTCTCAGCACTACACTTGTCAGGTGTATCCTCAAGCGTGTGCCAATACCATGGAAAGGGTATTTGAATCAGATCAACAGCAGGAATGCCTGCATCCAAAAAGGGTCTATGATCGTCAAGTATTGAACCACCATAAGACTCAATGAAAGTGTCGTTATGTCCCAGCTGGCCAGCAAGACTCCAAATTGCGTTCTGTAGAGAGGATGTTGAACTACTTTCACGAGGTAACTCGAGATTAATGTCCCCCACCATATCAACCAATACCATAGCATGAGTTGATGTTCTGCGTTCTGCACTAAGTTGAGAAACATAATATGTTGATCCCTGAATATAGTCCCAATCGTTAACACCACCTGAATCCTCAGCATCAAAAAGCACAATTTCAACAGATTCACGGGTTTCATTGGGGAGTTTATTTGCTAATTCTAATAGAACTGCAACTCCACTTGCACCATCATTAGCCCCAACACCGGAACCTGGACTGACGGAGTTAGGCGGTCGTGTATCGTAGTGAGCTCCGATAATGATTGGAGAGTTGCTCTGTGATTTCCATGTAGCAATGATATTTACACATTCAACTTCATGGTATGAAAAATTCTGAAATGTGACATTCCATCCAAATGATTCGAGTACTTCCGCAATCATAGTTCTACAAAGACTCAGATTATCCGATCCTGGTGGACGAGGTCCGAAGTCACACTGGTCGACTAGATATGAGTACGCACTATACCCACTGAATAATGGAGTATGAGAGATTTGCTCAACGCTAATTGGACGTGATACGTTGACTAGAAGAATAATGACCAATCCAATGTAAAAATACTTCATCGCTGATATTATCGATGATAAGACACCTATGAAGGTTTTCAGCTTAGCTAAGTAAGATGAGATTGAATAACCTGTCTAAGGATAGCTGGTAACTCTCTTGGAAGTCTTTTGAAGACGGTATAGGGGATATCTGAATATCCAATCTCACCACGAGCTACCATAGTCATTATTTCAGAGGCAAGTTTGTGACCATTCACTCTAGGGAGAATGATCTCTGCTAATGATGGGCCATTCACTCCGACTTTGGTAGCAAGCGCAAAATTAGCAGAGAATTCATTGGAACAGAGATCTTGGTATTCTGAAAGGACCTCTTCATCATAGCGGTTTTCATCATATGCCTTACGGATGACTGAAGCTGCAAATTCACCGGATTTCATTGCGTACGCGATACCTTCACCCATAAGTGGGTCTACAAAGCCTGCAGCATCACCAATTAAAATTGAACGTTGCATGACATTCTTGCTACCAAGCCCATCTCCACCAAGAAAGAAAGTTCTTCTTTTCATAAGATTCAAGCTGACTCCAGTTCGTTTCTCTACATGCTTGTAGAATGAATCAAATCGTGGTCTGAGGGCTTTCATATGCACACCTGCTCCTGCTATTCCAATCGCAAGATGTTCCTTCTTTGGAAAGACCCACCCATAACTAACACGACCTTCAACCGGGCATACTTCTAGAACGGTTGGATTTCCCCCTGTAGCTTTTGATACCCCTTCCTCCCCAACGTAGAAATCTGCTTCCATTCCGAGACCAACTTTTGTCAAATCTTTCTTTTTTGGTCTGAGGCCTAGTGCTCTACTCACAGTTGAGTTCACACCGTCGGCTCCAAGAAGATAGCTTGCTTTGAACTCAGTTCCGTTTGCTAGTTTAACGATGGCGGAATCTGATGATACTGATGCATCAACAACTGGCGAGTTATCAATAAGTTCAGCACCAGCATCACTGGCGCGTCTGGCTAGAAATTCATCAAAACGATCTCGAAAGACTGTAATTCCAATCAACTTGTCTGATAGGAACTCTGTAACCAGTCCATCCGGAAGGAGGAACCTCAGACCAAAAATACGTTGTTCAACCAGGTTTCTAGGGATTCTTCCGTTAATCAAACGAAGCCCTCGATACATGACAGCACCGCCACAGGGCTTTTCTCGTGGAATGCGGTATTTTTCCAATAATAATGTCTTGAGGCCTTGTTCTGCACAATCATATGCCGCAATTGATCCAGCAGGACCTGCTCCAACCACGATGACATCATAAGTCAAAGATACCAAGAACCTCCAATTAGATTACATGAATTATTTCATATTACTAAATTCGCGAACTGATGACTTGAACTAGGTTTGTGAGCTTTTTAGTCTTAACCTCTATTCGTAATGAACTCGAATCTATCGATGCTGTTTTTTTCTGTGGCACCTATTTTTTCTCGAATCAGTAGTTCATATGCAGAATTAATCTCATATCCTACAGAATTACGCCCTAGCTCACGAGCAACCTTAAGAGTAGTCCCACTACCCGCAAAAGGATCAAGTACCGTATCACCAACAAATGAATACAATCTGATGCATCTTCTGGGAAGCTCCTCTGGAAAAGGCGCAGGATGATTCTCTTGTTTAGCCGAAGCAGTTTGAAAGTCCCAAATCGAGTTTTGAACCCAGTCTGTAAATTCACTATGTGTTATGGTGGATGCTTCTTTAATTGCTTTGGTGATGGGAGGTCGCCGGCCAATCTTCGAAAAAACGATAATCCATTCATACGGGTAAGTTGAAAGAAGGTTGGGAGGATAGGGATATGAGCCCCAGGAACTAAATCTAGCAGCCTTTCGTTTATCCCAGATATACAGTGAATGAAGGTACATGTTTCCTAACGAGTTCATAAATTCCTCTAGTTCAGGTAGGACCGTTTTAGTGACCCTTCGATTGAACTTAGTATTCTTTCCGGTTAGAAAAATTGGCATGATGTTGATGACTAGCTTACCATCAGGCACAAGCTTCTTCACGCACTCGCGAAAGACGCTGCAAATAGAAGTGAAATATTCTTCAAAGGTTGAAGCAGTCTGTCCAATCCCTTTGTTCTCACCATAGTCTTTTAGGTTCCAATAAGGAGGCGAAGTGACAACGAGATGAACTGATGAGTCTTGCACTTCATCCATACATGTGCTATCACCAATCACAACCATGTGGTGAGTCAATTCTATTTTCGACCTCCATTAGCAAGGTCCCAGACTATTATTTGCTCCTTCCGCTTTGTTCTGTTAATTTTATCCCAAAGACCACTAGCTGTGTTTGTGTATTCTCGTTCGACCACATAGGGATTGGTCCAAGGAGCAATCTTTGCAAAGAATTCAGACCCCTTTACTAACTTCCCATGAACCATGCGATCCCCAACAACAAATATGATGAGTGACTTCTCCCGGACCACTTTGTCAATTTCAATCAATACTCGTCTCATGTCTTTTCTATAAGTTGAATGCCTCTGAATGAGCCCTTTTCGAACTAAAGCTCGATCCATCCCAAGTATCTCAAGTACAATCTTTGAGTAGTATCCTGTGTAGTCAAGAGCATCAAAATATGGGGGACTCGTGTACACAATATCTATCGACTCCGCCTCAACTATTTCACATATTTGACGCGAGTCATGAGTATGAATCAGTGCTGGAGAACCAACATTCAAGAACTCTAGGTGTTTCTTTGCTTTTCTAAGAAGAGTCGAGTAGAAGTCAATCTTCCGAAGTGGGAGATTGATTCGACCTATTGAAGTGGATGTCCATAACCACCCATTGCATGCTCGTGCGGCCAAACAAATAGCTCCGTAAAGTGCAGACAGAAGATAGGGGGAGAAATTGGTTGAAACTTGCACCATCCTCATGATTTGCTCTGCTGTATCTGGATGAAAGAACTTCCCAGGTGTAGCAGGCATTTTTGGGACACTGATTTGCGATTGAGCATCGGAAATTGCAGAAGACAGAGTTTCCAAAACAGTCGCTACATCATTAGGTTCAGTCTTCCCTCTAGCTATTATACAAGCGAGAGGATTGTTATCAACTCCAATAGCCCTCATTCCATGCACTTGAGCTTCATAAACGATTGTGCCAGTTCCACAGAATGGGTCCAGAAGAACTGCATTTGGAGGTAGTTGTGAGATGACATGTGCTGCATCTAATGCAGACATCTTTCCACGATATGGGTAAATGCCATGAATAGATTTCGGATTGTTGACCTTGTCAAAATGATTCAGAGTGATTTTTGGACTTGCTTCACAGAAGACACCATTGCGAATTCCTGACTCCTGCATAGTACTTCTACCTATACAATACTTCACTAAAAATCTGCCCAGTTGTTTCGGATATCATGAGATTAAACAGCTCCACATTTTTCGCATCCAGTGCAGGGTTTCAAGCACAGTCTTCGCATGATTTTGGTACCACTCTTCAACGAGTTGGATGACCTCAACTGGTTCAGCTTTCGTTATTAGGTATAATCTCACATCTGTCTTGGATTGAGATGCAGTGTTACCAGCGACCATCCTTAACACGAAACTTCTGTTGCAAAGTAACTTCTACTTTGATTGTTCCATCATATCGATTGACATGACCACAGCGTCGAGTGACTTTGCTATTGCCTCAACTAGTAACGGGTTTTGCTCTCCAGTTTTTTCTCCTTCATGAGCCTGTTCAGTTTTCTGCGCTCCATGAAGATTACCGTCACATGAAAGAATTGCAGCAGCCTCAATACCACGAGTCTGGGCGAACGTGAATAGAAGTGAGGATTCCATCTCAACACTCTTCACCCGTGCTCTTGTCCATAGGTCTAGCTGGTTGAGCGCTGGGTTCACGTAGTAAATGTCTGAGGTCCAATTAATTCCAGCATGGACGCGTTCTGTAGGGAGAAGTTTCTTGATACTCTCATAGAGTGCAATGAACCATCGAGGTGACGCTACTGCTGGATATTCCATTGGAGCATAGTTGAGGCTTGCTCGTTCATCTCGTACGCAGGCGGTGGGTACAACTACATCACCTGTCTTCACTGAGGGGTCGATGCCTCCGCAACTTCCTAAACGAATGATTACTTGACACCCAAGTTTGGCAAGCTCTTCAATGCAAATGTGAGTTGAAGCGACTCCCATGCCAGTTCCAGAGATAGTCACAGGTATGCCTTGAGGTGTGAACGCACGATAAGTGACGAGCCCCCGATATTTTGAGACCTCTCCTGGATCTTTCATCCTAGATGCAATCACAGGCACACGATCAGGATTGCCTGTAATAATGACATGTTTCTCTACATCTCCGTCTCCAACTCTAAGATGAGGTTGAATTCGTGTCTTCAATGGAATCACCTAATTTGATTCAAAATTCATCACTTACTTTTACACTGTTCGGTTTTATAGGTTCATGGGCAAGAAAGGAATACCGGCAATCCGGGCTAGAATACAATCCAAACACACCCATTGTCCACTAATGAGAAAGCTTCTTTCAAATCGGGGAGTGGTCGTGTCACAAACATTACATCTTCGTAGTGCTGTTGTATAGTTCTCTGTGAGGAATACGAGTAACAAGGAAAGAAGTTTCGTGTTCTGTTGCTGAATTAACATCTAAAATCACATCCTTAATATGGTCAAGCTCTTTCCTTATTAGAACCACAGAGCAATTTTCTAATAGTACATATTTCTCAATTCAAGTAACGGGCTTCTGAAAATATAGAAAGAGGTCAATATCTTATGGGTCAAGAGTTCAGTTATTTCTGTTATCGCTGTGGTAAAGAGAACAGACTAGAGCTTCCTATGCCAAACGCACCAGAATATCATCATGCTTTACTTGATTGTGAGAGTTGTGGCGATAAGACGAACATAATTGTTAGCCATTGTCCAATTTGTACTCGCTATGTGTATTGGATTAATGATATTTCCATTCCAGATCTTGTAGCGAGTTTTGCCAAGTATATGGTTCACAATATGCAGGCACTCATAGACAAGGCTGCCATACAGGGTGCATCAATAAGTATTGATACCCCAGACAAATATCCTATCAATGCTACCTGTCCTTGCGGGGAGCAGATTTCTGTCGAGATTTCAATTCCAGATTTAGATTGACAACTGCAATCTGAACTATTGTTTCAAAGTCAATCCTACGAACCATTTACATACGTCATTGAGTGGACAAATACTACACCGAGGATTCCGTCTAAGGCATGTAGTTGCCACGAGGTCAATTATGCCCCAATATAGTCTAGCGTCATGTTGGCCCCCAAAATTAGCTACAAAGTCCCAAGCTTTGTCATCAGAAGGTCCGGAAAATTCCATATTAAAGACACGAGAAATAAGATGAATCACATTGCCATCAACTAGAGGTATAGCATCACCAAAAGCAAATATTCTGACTGCAGATGCAATATAATTTCCTACGCCGGGAAGAGATTGAAGGGCTTCTAGTGACTTTGGGATTTGACCGTCATGATTCTTCACAATAATGGACGCTGTTTTTCGGAGTTGTTTTGCTCTAGTTGATTGCAACCCAATAGAGACCAATGAACGTGCAATTGTTGATTCGCGAGCACTAGCAAGACGCTCAGGGGTATCGTATCGGTTTATGAATTCATTATAGATTCTTGATACGGCGGTGGCGGTTGTTCTTCGAAGAAGCATTTCTCCAATTAAAATGTGGTAGGGATTTTTAGAATTTCTCCAAGGAAAATCGCGACCCTTTTGATCATACCAACTAATTACTCGCTGTCGTACAAGAGCATGATTCCTAGTATCATCATCCATTCATATTCCTCACTCTTTATTGAGGAGGGCTTTAACGAGCTGTGGAATTTTCAGAGGTGAATCTACTACAGTCACTCGTTCCATCTCTCTGATACGCTGGACGTTCTCTAGATCAACTCTTCGAGGTTTAATAGAGAACATTTCACCAGCAGGCCCAATTGTTTTTACTTCTTCATCAACTTGGTCAACAGGATAAAGCAGCACTGGTGTAGTTCCCTTTAGTGTCTGAGCGACAGCATTAGTGATTAAAGTGTCAGCAATTCCGTGTGCAATCTTAGCAGTCGAATTAGCTGTCAAGGGAGCTACAATAAAAGCATCATACTTTCCAATCTGAAGAGGACCTGCAATGAAAGGCACGTTTGCGTTGGATTCTTTCATGACTTTTGAGAATGATGCGTTTAGCTCGTCCCAAAGACCATAAAGTCTAAGCATCTGTTCCCCAGCCTTTGAAATAATAACTGTAAGACGGATATCCTTATCTTCCTCGAGCTGTTTCATCGTCTTGATTATTTCATGTATTAAGTCACCAGACCCGGTGATTCCCCAGATTATTCGCGCCAATGTAATCAACATTGACTATTCGTACTCTCAGAAATAAATATCCCCTAACAAAAGGTGGATATTTGAGAAGAGATTGTATTGTAATAAATTGGTTTGATTGAGATGAGCGGCTCGTTTGAGGTCAGTATTGGAATAACGACGCATATGAGTGTAAGTGCAACAAGTTGGATTGCGCAAAATGTGGACTCACTTGGGGCAAAGAGTATCTGGGTTGGTGAAGATATTGCGTTAGGACAGGAAGCTTTCGTTCTGACCGCGGCAACATTACTTCAATCAAAGAATGTGCGAGTAGGTACAGGGATAATTCCAGTTACGGTTCACAATGTTTCTACCCTCGCTCGGACAGGTGTTACATTGAGCGAGGTTGGAGCTGGTAGGTTCGCATTCGGTCTTGGAATTGGAGGTATTCAGGACTTAGAAAAACATGGAATACGCATCAAGAAACCAGTCACAGAACTTCGTAAGGTTGTAGAAACTCTCAGAAGACTGTGGGCGGGAGAGAAGGAGGATTCCAATAGTGAGTTGTATTCGCTAAAGGGATTTAGTCTTGAATTACCTGACCCAATTCATATCCCAATTTTCTTGGGAGTAAGAGGACCTCAGATGCTGAAACTATCTGGTGAGATTGCGGATGGAGTTATTTTGTCAGGTCCGTTTGACTATCTACGTTACGCGATTGATGTGGTTAACAATGCCGCAGAACAGGCTGGAAGAGTAGAGAGTGACCTTGAGAAAGTGATTTGGGTTCCAACAATTCCAACCTTTAAGGGCATAGAGGAAAAAGTAGCACGGCGAGTTGTGGCTCTCGTAATCGCTGACACACCGGATGTAGTCCTAGATATGCTATCAGTGGATAGGGAAAAAGTGAATCAGATTCGAGAGATTGTTGCTGCATCAAGTCCAAAAGAGGGGGCGGATTTTGTTGATGATGAGCTACTTGATGTCTTCTCGATAAGTGGTACAAAAGAGCACATGGTTGATCGATTTCAAAAATTATCTGAAATTGGTGCTACTGAAATTGTTATTGGACCACCATTCTCAGGAGATTGGAGAGAAGCATTAGTTGAGATTTTTGTAGAAGCTAATTCTAGGAGGGAAATTGCATGATATGGGGAGTTGCACTCAATGTTAGAAACACATTGGCTGACACTTTACAAAAAGCAGAGGTTGCCGATCAAGGTGGAATTGATCAGGTATGGGTAACTGATTTCCCAGCAGTTCGATATGCACCAGCCGTCGCAGCAGCTATTGCGCAAAGAACGAGCCAGTGTAGAATAGGGGTTGGCTTAGTGAGTCCTCTTTTATACTCGGTGACGCAGATTGTTCAATTTATGTCAACATTGATTGATAACTATGGCAATCGTTTCGATCTACTACTTGGGCCTGGAGACAGATACGCACTTGCTAATATTGGAGTTTCAATACCCCCAATGCTCGTGGTTGAAAAAACAAAGAAGGCTCTTGGAGAAATAAAATCTGAACTAGCAAGTGCAGGATATAGAAGTTCAGTTCTTTTTGGAGCTCAGGGTCCCAGCATGCTCAGGGTATCCTTGAATGCAGATGGTGTACTCCTTAATTACTCAGACAATGAAATGGTGTCTTGGGCATTAAATCAGATTACGAAGAGAACTCCAAAAGACTTTCAGCTTGGTATCTTTCCACCAACATTTGTTGGTGACTGCGAAGATATCGAGAAGAATCAAGGAGTTGCAGCCTCAGCAGCGATGGTAGCAATTGGTTTAAGCAAAGCTGTGAGTGAATTATTTAATCTTCACGATAAGATAAGTATAGCCAGAGGATTATTGAGAAAACGAGGCCGTGTAGATTCAGATATTATTAGAACACTAGGAAAAGAAATCCTTCAGAGATTTGCCTTTTGTGGAACTACTGAGCAGCTCATTGACTATTTGAAGGCTCTAGAAGAGCTAAATATTTCATCAGTTGTGTTTGGTCCTCCCCAAGGAACAAGAAAGAATGGTGTGGACGTGCTAGTGGAAGCAAAATCAAGGATATAATTATGATTAAGGGGGAAGGCATTGCCGAAGATCCACATCTTCGGGTTTCACAGACCAGACCCCATTTTCATAGACCCAGTTCTTAGTTAAGTCTATAGTAGACCTCGAACCACGTTGACTTATTGTCATGATAGGTTGAACTATGTCTACACCGCTCATCTGTTGAAGGGCACGAAATACTTGATAATACTCTACCTGATGGCTCGCTGGTACATTGGTCCAAACAATTATTCCACGTGCTGAGAGGTAGTACATTGTCGACGGGAATGTGACTATTGTTGAGAGAATCCGATCTCTCCACGCGTCATTACAGACAATTTCGAAGCAGAAGTTTGATGATAGTTCAAGACCAGATATCGTGATATATGGAAGAATCAGAGAACGGTTGTTTAGCTTGTGAATGACTTGAGCAACACGGCGAGGGTCAATATTCCATCCATATGTAGATAGATTCCTACTGATTTTACTTGGCGGAGCTCTTACATCGAGCTGAAGTTGTGTCCCAACAGCTAATTCCACCTCACCAAATTCGGGTTGTACACCTTTACACATCACTAACACTGGCAGTTTCTCAATATCCTGCATTTCTTCTTCAAAGGGAGACTCGATGACTTTTGCCAGAGTCCATTGACCATCTTCGTAAAGAGATAGATTTAATCTTGCACCAGATCCCGTCTGATAATGAAGACTAGAATAGTCAAAATATGTTTTTGATATCGCCCTTATTGAATCATGAAACATAGGCAGATTTCGTTTCAGATTGGGAATCATGAAACTTACATATCCAAGTTCAGTCATTGTGGTCTTGAGAAGAGTCTTCGTGAACCTATATTCAGCAAATCCCTGTTCTACCTCAGCCCAATTAATGCCCTCTTTAAGTGTAAAGAAGAGCATAGCAGACTGAATGTTGAAAGCGGAATAATCAAGTATGGCACTGAATCTTACAAAGTGTCGGTCACGAAGGCGTTCCAAAGCTCTTGCAACAGTTCGAGGAGCCATCTGTAATGCTTCTGCCCCTTTGATTAAAGAGATTGTGGGGTTGATTGCCAGAAGCTTTAGAACATCAAAGTCAGTTTTCGTAATTGGGGTTTCTTCCATGAGAAAGGCAAAGGTATATGCAGACCTAACAGAGTCCTTTGTCAATAGGTTAAACTTACTTAGTGTCTTCAAGTTCTCCAGGATTTTATTCTTGAAAGTTTCATTAATTGGGACAAGTGTTGGGTTTGTAGGATAAGCAACATATTCCGGATTTGCCTTTAGATTTTCAACAGCTTTCAAAGCTTCCTCCATGGTGACTGTACCTGCACACATCCCAAGATAGATTCGCATCGCGTCTAGATAGAATAGCACAGCAGGTTCGGCTACCTCAGGGAATAAATCATCATAAGGCGTTTCAATATTAACAGGCATAATCTTGCGTGAAGGTGCATCTTGAGACAATTCATCTATTCCCATTCGAGTGTTATCCAATTCCTTTCAACGCCAAGAATTATGTTCTCCAGAGAGGACGCGTGATGCTATTGTTGACACCACACTATCAAGTTGTTTTTCAACCTCGTTATGGTCCGCTATAAATGTGCATATCTCTGAAGTGTTACCTGCAAGATTAGTAAGAATTTGTGTTAAATTTAACCAATCTACTGTTCTGGGAGTTTCTAGGTCAAGTATTGTTAGGGATGAGCCAGATATGACCCGTGCTTTGGGAAAAGTGCTCGATTGTACTTGAAGCACTCGAGAAAATGGAGATGCCATTGATTCTGTCTTGATGCAAACTATGAGTTTCTGAGGAAGCCCGACATTTTGAAGGTCAAGATAGGGGAGAGCAAGATTCTTTCTTAAATTAGCAATCTTTCTACGAAGTGTTCTTCCTGCATGAGGCTTTAGGGCTAGCTTAGAAAATCTCTTTGAAACATCATTGGATGTCGCATAATAATTCGACTCTAATGCAGCAGCTACAACCAAGTCGTCCAATAGAAGAGTAGTTCCCTTACTTTGTGTTACAGTACCGACAGATGGTAGAACATCAACATATCCTTTAACAGCATCAATAGTTGCTAGAAGACGGAAGTCATCACTGAATGACCATGTGCTGCCATTGAACAGAGCTAGGTTCAGATGATGGGAAATATTTTGAGTCTCATCAAGTTCGATCCTAAGGCTGTATGGTTTCTTTCTAAATCGGTCGATCTGTTTTTGAAACCAAGCATACCTATTATCGATTGGAGTAATCGCTTCAAAATATACTATCTCTCCCAAACTCGATGACATCCTCGATTTAGTAAGTCTTGTTACAAGGCTATTAGATTCAAGCCATCGTGAGAATTTTGTTAGAACATCGGACATTCCGGGAGCATGTGCCCAACCAAATAGAGATCGGAGACCAAGTTGACCATAGTCAAGATTACCACGAATCGCTAATCCATATTCGCTCGTTAGTTTTGCCCACAATTGGTTTATAGCAGACCGTGTCACACCTAGCTCACGAGCAAGAGATGATTGCCTCATCGAGGGGGTTATCGCCAGTCTGCTCAACAAACGCAAGTCACTGCGACCAAGTGGTTTTGGTATTGTCACGAGAATACCCACATATTATGGCCAATTGTTTAGTAATGAATGTGTCGTAAGTCCAATTTTTCATTATTTGTGTTCATTTTCTCGATCTTTTCCTAAGGCGTTTTTCAAATCAGGCTCTAAATAGTGCTAAGAGGCTTACTAGAAGTGGTTCTCTGTCAGACACTCCCTTATTATACTGGTTTCCTACTCTCTTTCTTGGATTCACACTGCAGACTGAGCTCAGAAGTTAGGTAATGCTGACTTTGTCAGCTGTATCTATCTTCCTAGTTAGTCTAAGGTAGGCGGCCAACTATGAAACAGAAAAACATAGGCCGCATAGGCCAAAGAGTAGCAAGTGGATCCGCCATATCAACAACCAGCGACGAAGGAGGTGAAAACGATTAGCACTGACCGGATGAGGACTCTTTATGAGAGTATGACTAAGAGTCGCGCAGCATTAGAGTTGCTATCAATCGGTGTTGTGCGCGGCATTTCTACTGTAGTGCAGCCACCATGCGAAGATCCTAGCCCGTTCTAGTTGGCATCAGTTATGCTGACTGGGACATAGGAGAATGCGGCAAGCATGTCAGTGGAAATGAATCGTTGCTGGCACGGTTGGTATGGATTCTTGTCATTCTCTGCAGTGTGAGAGTCAAAAAAAGAGAATCTACAACGAGGGAGAATTTGAATCCGGAACCGTTCCCACAAAGAAACGGGTCCGGGAGAGAATCCAAGACCGACCTTTGAGATAGATAAGAGAACGATGAAGTAATCGAGGAGAGAAATAAAAAATGGGACCAAGAATAGGTGATCACAATACCGAACCCTGGTAATAGAAAGAAAAAGAGCGGTATAACCGTAATGGAGGAAAAATGAAAAATGATACGAACACAAAGAATCGAACCATTATTCGGAGATATCACCACGCCCGAGAACG
>JBHLQJ010000036.1:0-16629 GCA_048884945.1 Candidatus Thorarchaeota archaeon
GCGAAAAGTTGACATCGTCGTTTGCACGGATTTCAACCTCGCCTTCTCCGTAGAAGGTCTTGCAAACCTCTCGCATTTCTAGTAATGAATTCATGAAGACTTCCTCTTGCTCTTAGACTTGTAATACGGAATTTCGCTCTATTTCAATTATGGTCTTTGCGAGAATCGTTCCAAAGAAAGAGATGGGGGAGCAATTCCCCCTATTTTGTATCACGGAGTCGGTATGGATGCAATTATCCCTTCGACAAACCAATCTATTGTTAATAGAGTTCCAATGTCTGCACGTTCGCCCTCTGCAAGCCATTGCGTTCCATTCTTGAAGTTCAACGGTCCAGAGTAAGGATCAAAGATTTCATTTGAGCGACTCTAGTCATGACAAGATCGTAAACGCTTATGGTACCAAGAAGCGGGTCTGTCACATCGATGGCTTTGAGCTCATCCTCAAATAGAGGGTTAATTGGGACTCCAAACTCACCGCCCAGCTGAATTCCACCCTCCTGAAGAAGCCAAAGATAGTCAACATTGGCTAGGTTTGTGTTTGTATACTGACCGAGGTAGATTTTCTGGATTATGTCGTCATAGATTACGCCCCAATCAGCTAGCTGCCCGCTGATAGTACTTGTTGGAGCATAAGATTGCATAGGTGAATAGTGACTAAAGACATACACGTCATCAGTAGCGTTTGCTACAAGTGGCACAGCCGTAGAGTCTTCTGTAAAGGCAAGCATGTCGACACCTGTACCTATTAGTTCATTAGCTGCACTAGTGGCAGCAGGCGGGTCAAACCAATCGGTCTGGAGCCATCGTACGTCACAGGTGACTGATGCATTGACTTCTCTCGCTCCAATCGCAAATGCGTTGATATGCCTAATAAGCTCTGGAAGTGGAAATGCTGCAACATAGCCTATCTTGCCTGTCTGGGTGAGCGCACCAGCCATTAGGCCGTTTAGATAGTACAGTTGGTAAAAGTCTGCAAAGTATGTGCCTACATTATCACTTCGTAAATATCCAGAACAGTGGAAAAATATCTTGTCTGGATGTCGAGACCCTGCTGCAATTGTCGCATCCATGAATCCAAAGGATGTCGTAAAAACAACATCACATCCTTCATTCTCGATTAGATAATCTATTCTTTCTCCTGCTTCTGCTTCTGACACTGATTCTAAGTACGTTGTCGTAAGCCAGTCGTATTTGTTATCAACATACAACCTGCCTACGTCATGAGCATTGGTCCAGCCATAATCTCCTATGGGACCTACATAGATGAAGCCAGCTTTCAGAGTTCCCAATCCATCAGTTGGACCAATCGGACCACCTCCGTAGGCCAACCATCCTGCTCCGAAACCAAGACCAACACCTATTATTAGGAGAACAACGTACACTGCCATTGTTCTTGAACTACTCATTTTCTTCAACACTCCACACATAGAGATGTGCTGAGGTGTTATCTCCCGACAACAACCACCGCAAGATATCATGGTCGTTTCCAGCTTAATATTTTGTTGGAATTAGTAATCAAATGGCGGTAATTTCAAAATCAGGTGAACAGACTACTTGGTGTTGGTTTCTAGGGGAGAAAAACCGCAAATCACAAAACTGTTTCTTCATAACGATTCCTGTTCGAGGATTTAAAAAATGCCAATACGTTTTATTTCAAGGGTATCTGAGTATGATAAGAAGCATCTTGGGTTCTACGTTCCAAAGCATGTTATGAATTTCTACTCTCTCAAACCTGGACGATATAAAGGCGGTGTCAGTCTGGAGTTTGGAGATGTCACAAGCTGTCAAATTAACCTCGTCAAATTCAGGCACACTCTTAGAGGTAGACTCCCCCCAAATATTGGAAAGAAGGGGGTAATATCAGAGGTTTGGATTTATCGTGACACTTGGGTAGCTCCTAAAGAAAAATAGAACACCAAATTATGAACTAATTATCAAAAAGAAGATGAGAGAGGCCCTTTTGGGCGCTCTCTTTAGATAACAACTATTGGACTCTTTCTCTGACAAGAGTTTCAACGACTGTTGGGTCTGCTAATGTTGTAGTGTCTCCAAGGTCGTCAATCTGACCAGCTGCAATCTTCTTGAGAATTCTCCTCATGATCTTACCTGAGCGGGTCTTTGGTAGGGCATCGGCCCACTGAATCTTCCCAGGAGTAGCAATTGGACCTACGTCATTACGCACATGGTTCTTGAGTTCGGCTCTGAGTTCGTCACTCTTCTCAATACCCATCTTCAAAGTGACAAAGACATAGATGTCTTCTCCTTTAACTGGATGCGGGAACCCTACAACTGCGCACTCAGCCACTGCAGGATGCTTTACTAGTGAGGACTCAATCTCAGCGGTACCCAGTCTGTGACCAGACACCTTGAGAACATCATCAAGACGACCCATCACGAAATAGTAGCCATCCTTGTTGAATCGAGAACCATCACCAGTATAGTACATAGGATCCTTGGTTTCAGGGTTCTTGAACTGGACCCAGTATGTATCGACGAATCGCTTGTGATCACCATAAACCGTCCTCATGAGACCTGGCCATGGTTTTTTCATGCAGAGATAGCCCCCTTCATTGGGGCCTACGGGAACGCCATCTTCAGCGACGATCACTGGATCAATACCAAAGTATGGAAATGTAGCAGAACCCGGGATGGTTGGAGTTGCACCTGGCAGTGGCGTAAGAATTACACCACCGGTTTCGGTCTGCCAGTATGTGTCAACAATTGGACACTTTTCCTTTCCAATCAGTCTATGGTACCACATCCAAGCCTCTGGGTTGATTGGCTCTCCAACTGTTCCTAGCAGGTTTAGAGATGAGAGATCATGTTTCTTGATAGGCTCGTCACCAAATCTCATCAGAGCACGAATAGCAGTCGGAGCGGTATAGAACTGAGTAACTTTCCACCTCTCGACTTCAAGCCAAAATCGGTCATTGTCTGGAAAGGTTGGGACAGACTCGAACATTAGGGTTGTAGCACCGGCTGATAGGGGTCCGTATACAATGTAAGAGTGACCAGTGATCCATCCAATATCAGCGGTACACCAGTATACATCACCCTCATGCCAATCGAAAATGTACTTGAAACTCTGAGTTGTGTAGACCATGAATCCACCAGTGGTGTGAAGAACTCCCTTTGGCTTGCCAGTTGATCCCGACGTGTAGAGGATGAAAAGCGGGTCTTCTGCATTCATCCATTCAGGGTCACATTTATCATCGACTTTTTCGTACTCTTCATGATACCAGAAGTCTCTGCCCCGGGTCCACGGAACATCAATTCCAACTCTCTTGATAACAAGAACCTTCTCGACCATATCCAGGTCTGCAACTGCTGCGTCTGCACCTTCTTTCTGAGGGATGGTTTTGCCAGCTCTATAGTACCCATCAGCTGTGACAAGTACCTTACCCTCGCAGTCTATGATTCGGTCCTTGACTGAGTCCGAGCTGAAACCACCAAAGACAATGCTGTGTATAGCACCAATTCTGACACATGCAAGCATAATGATTGCTAGCTCAGGAATCATAGGGAGATACATTGTAATCCTATCGCCCCTCTTCACACCGAGGTTCTTCAAGACATTCGCTGCTTTATTGACCTCGCTAAGTAGCTGGCGGTAGGTGTATGTCCTTGACTCTTCTAGGGGTTCACCCTGCCAGATTAAAGCAATCTGATCTCCCTTCCCTGCCTTGACATGCTTATCAAGACAGTTGTATGCCATATTGGTTACACCGTCTTTAAACCAAGAAAACCGGATATTCTTAATATCGTCCCATTCAAAACCCTTAGTTGGCACTTTCTTCCAATAACAAAGTTCCTTGGCTGCTTTGAGCCAGAATTTATCAGGATTTTCGACAGACTCCTTCCAAATCTTCATTCGCTCATTTTGGCTCTTTATATAGGCCTTGTCAACGAAGCTCTTTGGAGGGGCGAAAAGCCTTTCCTCCTGGCTATAAACTGATATCTTTTTTTCTTCTGACAAGTGTGTCACCTAGTACTGTCAATTTTATGACCGACGAGCAAAATATTGACTATATGAAGCTTGTCAAATATCACGTAGTTTTGTAGGGGATGATACTTGATGTAAATGTAGTAACTAATAACTTGAGGAGAAAAAGAGAAAGGAGGTCAAGGCATAATCCTCGACCTCCATCTTTGTTTTCTTGTCTACGCACGACGTTTGGATTTCAAGACTAGTGTGAATAGAACTGCAATGATTGCGAGAACGCCAGTCACAATGAAAGCCATAAAGTATGACCCGGTAGCATCAACAATTGGGCCGGCCACAAATGCACCAGTTATGCCAGCGATTCCATAGGCTGTGAACATCACACCATAGTTCTTACCAACATTTTTGCTACCAAAGAAATCTGCTGTTGCTGATGGGAATAGTGCAAAGTTACCACCAAAGCAAAAGCCAATCAATGATGCAATACCCATAATTGCAATCCAGCTGATGCTTATTGTTGACATCCATGCGAATGCGAACATTCCTAGGGCAAGCACAATAAACATCAAAATCATGGTATTTTCACGACCTAGTCTGTCAGAAGTTGCGCCCCAAACAATTCGCCCTGCAGCATTTAGTAGACTCATGACACCTACTATCACAACAGCATCTGCCGTGGCATCAATTGCTAACGCAGCAGTCTTGACATTACCCAAAGTCATCAGCCCTGCGGTAGCAGCAAATACAAACATTAGCCACAGAAGCCAGAATGTGGATGTTCGAATCATCTGGCTAGGCATCATACCAGTGCCAGCTCCATCGGCTATTGTTGACGGAGGTGTGTAACCTGCTGGTAGCCAGCCTTCGGGAGGATTTGCGAGAAGCTGTGAACCAAATATGACAAGTATGAGGTAGACAACTCCAAGTATCAACATTGGCATTCCAATATTGGCTGTGGCTGGCACATTGTAGATATTCAACAAGAACTGCTCAACATATCCAAACACCAAAGCACCAGCGCCAAAACCAGCAACTGCTATGCCTGTGATTGTGCCCTTCTTATCAGGGAACCATTTTACTAAGGCGGCAATCGGACAGACATAGGCAAACCCAATCCCTGCACCACCGATTATTCCGTAGGTGATGATGAGATAGACTGTGCCCAAAAGGGCATCCGAGCCTGTAACTGCATCGACGAAGAATGCGAGAATATATCCTGCACCTAAAAGGATGCCTCCAACTGTAGCAACCTTTCTAGGACCAACACGATCTTGCCATCGCCCTGCAAATATCATAAATAAGGCGAATGAAGCCAGACCAGCTGCGAAAGGCAACTGTGAATATAACGAGGGCCAGAGGTAAACTCCTACAGGCGGAGAACCTCCATTCAGAGCAGTCTGAAAGAAGGACCATGCATAAATCGAGCCCAAGCACAGTTGTACAATGAGCGCGCCGAGAATGACAAGGTTTCTGTTACCAATTTTATCATAAGACGACATAATGAAATCCACCTGCTACCATGCCAGGTATTAAGCCGCTGGCGGAACCAACCACTCTAAAAGCCTTCCGTCTTGTCAAAACTAGAAATAAGTCACTTACAAACGCCTATATGTGAGCGGTAAGCGAGAGGAACTAATTATAGGGGTGTTTTGCAGTGAGTATGATAGACTGGACTCAGAAATACAAGAAAAAGGTCGTTAATGCATCTCAGGCCATTAAAAAGATTAAACGTGGAGCAAGAATATTTTTGGGAACAGGCTGTGGCGTGCCATACCACCTTGTTCAGGAACTAGCAAAACACGCAGGACAGATGGCTGATAATGAGATTGTGCACCTCCTAACGCTAGGAGACACTCCATCTGCAGATCCAAAATTCCAGAATCAATTTAGGCATAACACTTTCTTTGTGAGCGCGAACATTCGTGAAGCTGTTTCTGAAGGACGTGCTGATTACACCCCGATAATGCTGTCCGATATTCCAGATCTTTTCCGACAGAAGAGAATGCCACTTGATGTCGCCATGATTCAGATTAGCCCCCCAGATAGAAACGGATATAGCTCACTTGGTATTTCTGTTGATATCACAAAGTCTGCATCTGAAAGTGCTGATCTTGTCATTGCACAAGTTAATGAAAAAATGCCAATCACTCACGGAGATTCGTTTATTGATATTCGTGATATTGATTACTTAGTCCCATTTAATGAGCCATTAAGGGAATTTGAGGCTGCGGAGATTGATGATACAATTGATAAAATAGGTCGTTACGTGGCCAGACTTGTTGAAAATGAATCGACGCTCGAACTGGGAATCGGAGCATTACCCCAGTCAGTCTGTAATAACCTACTGGAAACAGGAGTTCAAAACCTTGGAATTCACACCGAGATGTTTAGCGACAGTTTGATTCCGCTTATTGAGCAAGGAGTCGTGACGAACAAGAAGAAGAGTCTTCACCGTGGCAAGGTGATTGCTAGTTTTGCCATGGGCTCCGAAAAACTGTACAAGTATATTGATGATAATCCGATGTTCCAGTTTCATGATACTGGATACGTAAATGACCCCTATGTAATTGGTCAAAATAACAAGATGATTGCAATAAATTCAGCGCTGGAAGTAGACCTTACGGGTCAAGTTTGTGCTGACTCGATAGGCCACAGTTTCTACAGTGGTATAGGAGGTCAAGTCGACTTCATTCGAGGTGCAAAGAGGTCCAATGGAGGAAAGGCAATAATCTGTATGCTCTCTACTGCAATGGATGGCAAAGTATCACGAATTGTCCCTCGACTGAGTGAAGGTGCAGGAGTAGTGACAACCCGCGGAGATGTTGACGTAGTCATCACTGAATACGGTCTTGCGACACTCCATGGAAAGACAATTAGAGAGCGGGTTCTCTCCCTCATCGCGATTGCCCATCCTAAGTTCAGAAATGACCTACTTGAAACTGCAAAGAAAATGCATTATGTCTTCGAGGACCAAGTTCCTTTCCTTGTTCAAGGAACATATTTTGCCTCAGAGTATGAAATACAGGAGAGGTTCAAGACTGCTGATGGACCAATTGAGGTCCAATTTAGGCTAATCAGACCAGATGATACAGATAGAATCAAGGAACTCTTCTATGACTTGAGTGAAGAAAGCATCTACTTCCGGTTCCTTACTCCATTGAAGTCATTACGTAGACAGACACTACAAGATTTCTATAACGTTGATCAAGCAAGTGATATCAGTGTGGTTGCTGTTGTGAGATCTGGTGAAGATGGAGAAATTGAGAAGATTATAGGTGCTGGGAGATACCTTCTGAATAGAAGCACGAATGAAGCAGAATTTGCTTTGCTTATACAAGATGAGTATCAAGGTAAAGGAATTGGCACATTCCTCCTCAACCATCTCATGAGAATTGCAAAGAGTAAGGGAGTTGGAGCATTTATCGCATATGTTCACCCTCAAAACCAACCAATGATCCGGTTCATTCACAAAACTGGAAAAGTGGTTGAGAGCAAACTCTCAATACAGGATGAGGAGTATATCTTTCGACTTAAGTTATGAGAGTTGGGTCCGTGTCAAGAGTAATCTTCATGGGCAAAACTGTGATGGCGAACTAAATGTAGGAATGACGAATCTGAGCTAGACGTCCATTGACATGGATTGTTTCAAGGAAGGTTGATAGTGAATCATTTGGAAATTCATACCCTTGATCAATAATCTGCTGTTTCAGACTTTTGAATATCTGAAGCACCGTTTCAAACTTCGGATCATCCAGAGCGTCACAGAAAAGCTGGTAGGTTTCATCGGACATGCCCATATGTTTCACATGAGGCGTCCACCATTTCAGTGGTGGTGTCCATGATTTCTGCATAGTGAACCATAGATTGACAGCTGCTACGACCGCACGAAAAGCATTTAGCTTTGAGTCATACGTGTATCCTCGTCGTTGGTTGATATCTGTGTAGCCTAGAGCACCGAGCAGCGTACAGTATTTGTTTTTGAAACGGTCAAGATGTTCCTCCTCTGGATATCTAGCAAGTTTTTGTCGCCACTCCTCTAGTTTGCCTGTGGGATCGTGGATTACAACTCCCTCAACATATGGAAAATGGTCCATGTCCAAAGGAGAGTCTAATTGTTGTCTGAACCAAGAATCGGATATTGGAGAGAAGTCAATGACAAGTTTTCGTGGTTCAACGGACTCGTCAAACTCTAGCCAAATTGTATCCTTCAATTCAAGGCTATCATAATACTCTTCAGTAACATAAATCAGAGCGTCCCAGTCAGTGGTTGGTGCACCAAAACCCGTAGCCCTACTCCCCCAAATCATCACGCCTAGTACATGGGATTCTTTTACTAATCCCTCAAGACGATTACGAACCATCTTGTCGTCTATCTCTGTAATGCTCTTCACAATTGGAATTTGGATTTCGCTCATTAGTTGTCGCCCTAATCGGTTGTTGTAAGCTATGAACATTAAAGCATGATTGTTTGCGCGAGAAAACGGTAGTTTGATACAAGAACATAGTCACTCAAGCGACAACAAAAAGTGAAGGCGCCACACCGCCGGGAAGCGGAAACGACAGACACTAAAAGTAGTGATTAGGGACCGTGGCGCTCAACATATATGAGTTATACTCAGGTCTAATAAGGACCTAGAATTTTGACGAGATTAAATTGAGCATGTCTGACAAATTAGTATGACAGACACTGCATTGGTTTCATTCGTGAAACAATTTACAAGAGAGCAGCTTCAAGCTATTGATTCAGCCTTACGTATTCTTGATCCAGATGAGTATCGGGACTATCACGACCAGTTCGGCATATGCAATGCTCCCGACTTCATTGAATCATTAAGAAAAGAGATTCGTGTTGCTCTTGAGAAGGCCATCGAAACTTAGTCTATGCGAGGAGAAATTCCGGCGGAAACAGAATAAAATACTCAATGACAATGGAGAGGATAATACCACCGAAGATAAGTCCCTTCCCTCTCTTTGGATTGACATCTGTAAACCAGAGTATAGCACCAATGAGTACTATAATGATCCCTGATATCTGACCGATGAAAATCAGAAAATCCCAAATCTCAGTGAGATATGCACCTATCATCTGTGCAAAGTTTTGAAGTGGAGTCTGCAATAGTAGATGGTCCATTCTCTCAACTCAGCACAGAGTTCTCATGTTTAGATTTAAGGTCCTAGAGATGCTTAGCTTGCGACAACTAATACTCCATAGAACTTACGTGCATTAGTAGTTAGCAACGATAAGATTTCAGCTATCGCAAAGAGGTCAATGAGAAAGAACAAAATTACAAAATAGGGTGTGGCGAAGATTAGCATCAGCATCGTAGCTGGGGCTAATAATAATATCACCATACTTGATGCAATCCCATATCGCCAGCCATTCGCATTGCGTTTCCACACCCACCTCGCAGTAAGTATATCCAATACTCCTATAATAAAATAGATTGAAGGTGGTGCGATAGCCATAATGTCAAGTTCTGGTCCCCAGGAACGACTGGCAAAATGAACCAAAATCATCCAATTAAAGACAATAAGAAGCATGCCTCTAGTAGCTTGGAGTAATGCACCTAATATAACACCATTTGATCTTGGTGGACGATTTTTAAACTCCTTTTTAGAGAAACCATTCAATCTCCTGTTCCCTGTCATTAATCAGATTTGCAGTTCTTCTGTTTTACGGTCAAAGAATGAAATAGATGAGCAGTGGTGGGTCCGGTTACTCGACTGTAGCTCAGCAAAAACGTTTTTATCCAGACCGCACCAGCAACTCATACTCACGGGCCCGTGGCTTAGACTGGTTATAGCACCGCTCTGATAAGGCGGGGGTCGCGTGTTCAAACGCTTTGGTGTCTGCACCTCAGCTGGAATTCACGCCGGGCCCACCATTTTTCCTCAATCCTTGTTTCAAGCGGATGATTTTTTGATGTAGGTTTTTTAATCAAAGTCTAGTGGACAAGAGTCGGAAACAGTTTAGTGTCAGTATTATTGAATCACTTACATGAAAAAACTAGTCATTGTTGGGATCCTGATAATTCTTGTTCTTGTCGTTGGAATATTGTTATTGTTAGGGAGTATCAATTAACAAATCAAGGGCAAGTTTGATATTGAGTGGGATTCGGCTTTTGAATTTTTAATATGCATATTTTAGTGAGAGTGGCATTTGTTCTTACAGTACTTCAGGAGCAATTTTCCTGATGAACGATAGAGACTCTCTTGCTTCATTCATATTCAGTTCAAATATAATTGGACCATGAAAATTGTCTTTTGACAACTCCAATAGAAACTCACGTAGCAATTTCTCACCAATTATTCCCCTTCCGAGAGGGACATGGTCTCCATGAACAACCTCATCATCATCTCTAGCAGCATCCTGTAGATGGATCTCAATGATTCTATCTTTGTGTGTTGCATAGAAATCCATGACTGGTTCTGTGCCTGACATCTGTGCTAGTAAGTGTGCAGTATCGAAACAGATGCTAGTGTCTAAATCATCGACTACCTCTCTCAAGACATGATATGGAAAATCCACATTCTCAATAGCCAGTTTGCGTGGGTTGATCTCTGTTCTACTGACTATATCTTCAACACTTGCGGCGGTAAACCCAGCCAATAGTTGCCGAATCAAACGAACCAGATTCGGATCATAATTCAGGTTTGAGAAACCAGCGGCGAGGTCACCTGAGGCATGTAGAACATAAGCTTCAGGCTCAAGTGGTTTGGCAAGTTCAATTGCTTCAATGATACTATCAACACTACCTTTCCTCACATGTTCGTTGAAAGTAGCCAGCTCTAAGGACCAAAATGGGAGATGCACAGTGTAGGAGTGACCTAATTCTTCTTTCAGATCTACTAGTTGATTAATTGATGCTGGTGTAATTGAACCTGGGACTATGTATTTCGCATCCATTGTAATCTCTATAACTGAATAGGAAACTGACATAGCATCTCTTACTATATCCACTATGTCGAGTCGTGAGAAGTCTGGAACGCCATCGATGATAACTTTGTTAGCTACTTCCTGAAACTCCAGAGCGGTTATACCAAACCTCAAGGACATAATTCAAGCATCTCCATTCATCTCAGTGACAAATCCTCCCGATAAAATGTGCCATGGTATGAAAGACATATACGTTGGTTCTTCATCCATGATTGCAGTGACAACAATGACAGTTACCATTCGATACTTAGCACATGCAAGTTTCCAAATCAAAGATGGAAATCAGAATATCTACATTGATCCTTCTACTAAAAGCACAGGTCTCAAGAAGGATGCTTTTCAACCAGCAGACCTAATCTTGGTCACTCATGGACATGAAGATCATTTTGACAAAGATCTAATCAAGAAGATTCGTAAGCCTGGGAATCCTGTGCTTGCTTCAGAGAGCCTAAAGAAGGAGCTGAAAGGAGTAGCAGTATGGGACATGAGCCCAGGACAGTACATGAAGATGCTATTCAGTGATGCTGAAATTTGGGCAACTGAAGCATATAATGTAAAGAGAGTTCGACCTAATGGGCAGCCGTTTCATCCTAAAGGATTTGGCATGGGATTCATCCTGAAGGTTGGGGAGAAGAGAATCTACCATGCCGGTGACACCGATTTGATTCCTGAGATGGAAAGACTAGCAGAGGTCAATGTGGATGTAGCTCTTCTTCCTAGCGGAGATACATACACGATGGATGTCAACGAAGCTGCAGAAGCTGCATTGATTATCAAACCCAAGGTTGCGATCCCAATGCACCTGAAAGGAGCGGATGTAACAGTCTTCAAAGAAAAGGTGGAATCCCAGTCAAATATCAAAGTAGTCATTCTTGGTGAAGGGGAAGAATATACTTTAGAATAGAAGAGCAGGTAGCTAAGCTACCTGTTCATTCTAAGCGTGTTTGTCTTTACATTTTTCGAAGAGCATGAGATTCTATGACAGGATCCACTTCAAGGACTTCAACCTTGAGCATCTTGTCGCCCTGACGGATGCTCTTGACAACATCCATACCCTCTACCGTCTTCCCAAAGACGGTGTGTGCTCCATCTAGATGTTTGGTCTTTTCTCTGGTTAATACTATGAAAAACTGACTTCCTCCAGTATCTCTACCAGCATGCGCCATCGAAAAGGAACCAGGTTCATGTCTTTGCTTTGCACCTTTGGTTTCACATGGTATGCGGTATCCAGGGCCACCAGTCCCATTGCCTATGGGGCAACCTCCTTGAATGACAAACTCTGGGATGACTCTGTGAAAGGTCAAACCATCGTAGTATCCACTCTGTGCCAGTGTCACGAAATTTTTGACCGTGTTTATTGCATCATCATTCCATAGTTCCCCAATGATGTCCCCACGATTCGTCTGTATCTTTATTCTTGTTGGCAAATACGATCGCCTCTCTATCTCGGTCGTTCCTACCTTCTTAGAAGTTCCGGAAGACGCGATACTTATCATGGCGATGCCTATCTGCTTATTAGCAATTCTTGAGCTTCTTGCATGAGCACATGACCATCGAGAAAGAGTACACTGAAGGCAGGACTACGTTCCTAAGTGCAGATGTTGACCATTATAGTGGACAGAAGAAACAACCAACTGCAAGCATGCCCGTGTTCTATAACCCAAGAATGCAACTGAACAGAGATCTCTCTGTACTCTTTCTAAGAGCCTACATGAAGAAAAACCCAGTTGATCTAATGTGTGAACCATTGACAGGCTCTGGTGTCAGGACTCTGAGGTATCTCAATGAGTGTCTAGGTGATTTTAGGGCGATATTGTGTGATGCCAATCCACTAGCTGTAGAAACAGCACAAAAGAATGTTGAAGCGCTTGGATTTAGTAATCGAGCTGAAGTCATCCATGGAGATGCTAAATTGTTGTTGATGTCAAAATCAAGAGAACGGCGTTTTGATTTTGTTGATATTGATCCATTTGGAACGCCGGCACCTTATCTCTATGCAGCTGTACAGTCAATAAATCCTAGGGGAGGTTTGCTAGCGGTTACTGCAACCGATATGCCAGTTCTTTGTGGAGTTCATCCTAAAATCGCTCTAAGAAGATATGGAGGGTTCTCTGCTCGAACGCCATATACCCATGAGATTGCAGTTCGACTTCTCAACGGGTTCATCTATAATGTTGCAGGTGCTTGTGATTGTTCGATGGAACCCTTTGCAGTATTAAGTACGGATCACTATGTGAGGACATGGGTAAAGATTGAAGCAAATAGAACCGAGGCGAATCTTCAGGCTGACGAGATAGGTACTATCCTATATTGCACAGGATGTATGCATTCAGAGGTAAAGGCGCTCTCTACTAAAGTAGGAGATTCAAGTTTTGAACACAAGATGGAGGGATGTACTGGACCTATTCGTGTTGCAGGACCTTTGTGGATCGGGAAATTATTTAGGAAAGAGTTTCTCATTGACACCATAGAAACACGTGCAGAAAATGATGGCGAAACCTATCATCGAAGAGTTCCTGATATGCTTGAAAAAATGTTGGGGGAGGCTACGCTCACAAACAGACCATTTATTGACATTCATTCATTGTGTGATCTATACAATTTGACACCACCCAAAAACCAAATCATTATCGATGAGCTAGTAGAACAGGGATTTGAAGTTGCTAGAACCCATTTCAAATCCACAGCAATTAGGACAACTGCTCCAGTGAGTGAGATAACGAGAATCATAATTGAGTATAGCAAGAGGTGATTACACGATGGGACGACCACGAGGTGGGCAGAGAGAACGTAAGAAAGAGCATTATTATAGAGCAGCCAAAAGAGAGGGGTATCGGAGTAGGTCTGCGTATAAGTTGAAGCAGATTGTCAAGAGCCACAGACTCCTTCTAGGCGTAGATCGAGTAGTTGAACTCTGCTGCAGCCCAGGGGGATGGACCCAGGTCCTAAAGGAGCTTGATAATAGTCTTCAGATTGTTGCTGTGGACCTAGATATGATGTCACCACTTGAAGGTGTTAAGTTCATTCAAGGAGATATTCTTGACGAAAACGTGATAGAGAAAATAAAGACGCTCACTGGAGGTACTGTGGATCTTGTACTTTCAGATTGTTCACCTAAAGTGAGTGGACATTGGGACTTGGATGTAGCCAGGCAATTATCTCTTGCAGAGGGAACCATCGAAATCGCACATAGATTACTAGGAACCAAGGGAAAGGTATTAGCTAAAGTTTTCCAAGGCCCTGGATTCCAAGAGTTCCTTCAGTCAGTAAAAAACAGATTCAACTCAGTGAAGCTGATTAAACCAGATGCATCGCGTAGAACTAGTGCTGAAATCTATCTTTTTGCAACTAGACCGCGTGGGGGAAGCCCACAAAATGTTACTTAGCTAGTCGCTTTGCCCAAGTCAGCGCCAAACCATTCCTCAAGATCTCTACATGTGACTGGAGAGTCTGGCTGTCTGATTCCGCATCTGCCGATCTTCAGGCAATGGAAACACGGGCAACCATTCATGTCGGATAGACCACAGGCATCAGCATCGTCAACGACTGGAGTTTTTATGATGTATCTTTCTTTTTCGAGTTCTTGTTTCTGCATTATTCGTCCCTCAGACATTAATGTGGTGATTATTTCTGCTATCTTTTGAGAGTCGATACCTAGCCTATCCGCGAGTTCCCCGATGAGTAGACCATTCTCACCTGCGTCGCGCAGTGCGTCCAGGATCTGGTCGTTATCATCGTTCATTGAAATGACCTTGAATAGACACGTGGCAACATCAAACGAACTACACAAGATGATATTTAACTATCGGAAGCTGCTAACCATTATCGTCAAATGTCGTATTTAATTAGACATGGCTGTACACTAATGTACATCAATTTTTCTTTAGATAAAGCATCTGGCCGACTATTTTAGACGTGTCAAATTTGGGTCGAGGGCGAACTGCAACGTAGGGTTCTTTTACAGGTCCAAACACATCAATGATTTCACCAACTTCTTGCGCTTTCTTATCAAGCACAATAGAACGAGACCCAACTGGTGGTGTTTTGTCTGTACGTAGAATTATGGATCCACGCTTAGAAATGTGAAGAACCTTTCCCAAACGTTTCAAAGGACACACTCTCTTAGAATTATTTTCTGCGTTTCTTCTTTCCCTTTTTCTTCTCAGCGAGAATTCGGGCTGATTCTCGTTGAGCTACAGCTCTTCGAACCCCTTTAGCGAGCACAAGCAACAATCGTTTTTTCTTATGTTTCTCAGGATTCGCCACAAGTAGGTAGCCATTATATTCCGTAAACCCACGAGGGTATTCTTTGTCAGGTCTGCTCTCATATTCAAAGCCTGATGATTCAGCAGCCATCTCTAGGGCTTTCAAGGTGACATTTGAAGCAGCCAAATTACTTGACACTTTGCGGCCCTGCATTCTTGTAAGATTCTTCTCAAAATACGCAGGCCAAACGATTAGCATCCCATCGTGTTTTTTCATTCTAAGCTGCTTCCAAGTTCTGTACATTCTCTCCAGTTCTGATGCTCTTTTTACCTTTCGCATCTGAAGATTGATTTTGAAAACAATATCGAGAAATGATGAACTTGATAAGTCAGTAAGCTAGCCTCCTAACAACAGAACCAGAGGATGAAAGATACTTGACCAGAAAGAGCAAGGATATCTATTTTGCAGAGATTGCTGATTTGGTTTCATCACGAAGCACTTGCTTGAGAAATCAAGTAGGGGCTGTTATCGTTAAAGATTCGCAAATTCTTAGTACAGGATATAATGGTGCTCCAAAAAAGCTACCACATTGCGAAGATGTAGGATGCATTAGAGAGGAGCTTGGTGTAAAGCCTGGAGAACGTCATGAGTTGTGTAGGGGTCTGCATGCCGAACAGAATGCCATCATTCAAGCAGCATTTCACGGAGTGAGTGTGAACAATGCTAAAATCTACTGTACTACCCGACCTTGCAGTATCTGTACAAAGATGCTCATCAATGCAGGTATTGATGAGATTATCTACATCGAGGAATATGAGGATGAACTAGCTGCACAACTTGCGGAAGAAGCAGGTCTCAGTCTACGTCGTGTTGAAGTTCCAAGAAAGTATGGCAGGAATTCAAAATAGCTCTATCTGCGAGACGCTCATCTGGAAAGGTTAAAGAAGAAGATTGGTTTCTTCCATCTTGAGTGGGTGTCGTTATATGGGAGAACTTCAGAACCTGATTAGCATTCACGACTTGGATAGGAAAATGATTGATCATATTCTTGACACTGCAGCAGAGATGGAGTCAGTTGCAGTGAATCGAAGTAAGATTCTAGACTCAAAAATCATGGCGGTCTTATTCTTCGAACCTTCTACACGTACACGCCTCTCGTTTGAGAGTGCGATGCTTAGACTTGGTGGAAGTGTTATTGGTTTTGCAGAAGCAGGGGTGTCAAGTGCAGGTGGAAAAGGAGAAACTCTTGCTGATACAATACGAACTGTTGAAAGATACGCAGACGTCATTGTTATTCGCCACCCATTAGATGGATCCGCAAGGGTGTCTGCTGAGTTTTCCAAGATTCCTGTAATAAACGCTGGTAGTGGTTCTGAAGAGCATCCAACCCAAGCTTTGCTTGATCTCTATTCAATTCGTAAAATGAAAGGGAAAATCGATGGTCTCTCTATATCTCTCTGTGGAGACCTCAAGTATGGTCGGACAGTTCATTCGTTGGGAATGGCACTTAGTCATTATGATGTCAAAATCAAACTTGCTGCAC
>JBHLQJ010000037.1:0-16258 GCA_048884945.1 Candidatus Thorarchaeota archaeon
TGTACCGGGACAAGATTGTCCATATACTTGCCTCAAGTCAAGAGTGATATTTCATACATAAAACTGATTTGAATAAGACCCAGCGCAAGACTAGCTTCTCTTGGCTGTACCCATTCTGCTCAATTTTCAAATTGTACTTCTATTGTCACTAGCATAAAGGGTCTGTAAAAAAGGCATTAACCCAGCATAGCAACAGTATATTGCCATCCACCAATTAATCCCCATGAATTGCTTCTCACTATTCCCGCAGTAGGTTTCGAATGAACAGTCTTCACACCATGGGGAGTATCAAAAGGCAATAATAATGGGTACCCTGCAACATCCAGTTGAAGATTTTCCTTTGTTCCATCTTCGAAGGTAACGATGAAATAAGCAGTGTAAGGATGGTCAACTACAACAAACGTTGTCCCGTTAAATTCTACTGGAGGAGGATATGTCCAATATAGGAATGTAAAATTAACATCAAGGAATATAGTTGAGTACGTCTGATTGCCATTCGAATGATGCCGTTGACTGATAAAACACATACCTCCGGTGTCAGGACTCCAACCTATCCAGAGAAATCTTGAATCTACTAGACCAAAAATCAGAACTGGAATTAGGAAAAGCAAAACAATCACTCGACGTTTAGTTAGCCGTACTGAAATGCGCAAAACCCAACACCAACCGATTCAAGATGAAGTATGGCCTTTTTTAGCTAATCTATTTTGTTGTCTTTAAATAAACACAAGTGGATCATAAAGAATTTCGATGATTTGAAATTCTTCAGAGAGTATACAGAGTAGTTTATTGGGACCATTACCAGACGGAAAGGTATGGTGTCACGGTCTCTTGAGAAAATGATGTTAATTGCTATAGGCCTTTCAACAGTGGTAATTATAGGCGTGCCAGTATTGATGTATGCAATTGACACAATCAATACAACTTCAGAACTGCAGGATGCAGTTCTACTGGCAGAAAAGATTCACAACGCAACTAGAGATGTAGACACTGGTGTTCTCAATACGACCGCAATCAGTTTTTGGTTAAATCCAGGCATAATAGTGACTGCGAGTGGGAACACGCTAACAGTTCTATTCGACAATGGTGGAACATCGCCAAACACTTGGTCAGCATCGTACAATCATGACATTATCATTGATGACACAATATTACCGCACAGTACAAGAGTGCCCTATTCTGCAGAGTTCACCCTAATTGGTGATGTCATCCACATCTCGTTTCTTGAGATTCCAATCTGATGTAATGAGAGTTCAGGAAATAGAGCACAACGTTTTTAATCTAGGCTCAGGTTCACGCCGCTAACACCCTCAGGTGAGGACTGAAAGCAATGGCAGAGGATGTCGAAAGAGTCGACGAGACTGGTAGTGATGAAGAAGAGTCCGAACCAGAGGAAGAGATACCAGAGGAAATTCCAGAGACCGTGGAAATGAAAAAGGCAAGAAAAATCAGCCTCCGGTCCAATCCTCTTGGATTCATTTTAAACATCAGGATGCTTAGACGGATTTTTCAGATTCTTGCTTTCATTGGAGTTAATGGGTACGTTCTTTTAGCATGGTTTCACATGCCCAATGTTCAAGCATTTTGGTTATCCATTTGGCAAAATATACCTACACTGCCCATTTTGGCTCCATTAGAAGCTCCCTTTGGTGTCATTGCTGGTTCGTTTGATACAATGATACGAGAGTTCTCAACAGGCTTCTTTCCATTCTTCACTATAGGAGCAATGTTGATCATCATGGTCATTGTTGGTAGAGCACCCTGCGGATGGATATGCCCGATTGGCACGATTCAGGACTTCATAACTCTTCCAAAAAGAACGAAGATACGTCCGACTCAGGGAACTGAGCAGGAGCTTAGAAAAGTAAAAGCATACATCTTTGTGATTGTAGCTTTCCTTGCTGTCTGGGTAGGATTTGCTAGATTTACAGGAACATCTAGTGCTCTTGAGAATGCTTTAGGTGACTTTGTCAATGATGCCTTCGCCCCACTGAATCCTGCATACATTCTTTTTGTCCTTTTGCCGGGGCAAAGATGGCCAACTAGTCTGGGAACTCTATGGTATTTCACTGACCCCAACCTATGGTCGGTTTGGGCGCTCCTACAGATGGCGTTTGTCATCGTTGTGTTTCTTGTTTCCTTCTGGATTCCCCGGTGGTTCTGTAGATGGCTTTGTCCGGCCGGGTGGTTCTATAGCATCTTTTCACGTGATGCATTGATTGGAATTGGTAGAAATCCTGCAAGATGCACACCAGACACTTGCAATGTGTGTGAGGTCGTATGTCCGATGAACATACGAATCAGAAAATACCCGTACAAACACATGTACAGTCCAGACTGCATAATGTGCTTGGAATGTAAGAGTCACTGCCCGAATAACGCAATTCTACTGAAGTTCTCATAGGTTCAATTGATCAGACGCCTCGAGTACGTCGTTGAAGGCAGTATTTATCGTGGAATACAGCTCCATGAGTTTTAGTCCACTCTCAGTCACTCTTGCACCACCGCCACCTTCCGTTCCACCCTTGAAGGTTTCAACCAAGATGATGCCAAGTTTCTTCTCAATCTTCTTGATAACTCCCCAGGCATAGCGATATGACATGCCTAGTTTCTTCGCGCCTTCAGTTATGGTCCCCTCTTCATGCACCGACTTGAGAATAGCATACGCCCCTGGACCGAAGATATACTCCCCGTCTCGTTCGAACCAAAGTTTGTAGTCTGGCACAAGAGAAAGGTTACGCTTATTTTTTGCACACACTTAAAACCACTCCTTATGCAAGGTCTCAGGAGTAACTTGTGATTAGATTTGCGAGTTCTAATGACCCCATCGAAGTCTTTCTGGTTTTGTTTCTTTCTTGAAGACCTTCTTCACCGTTTTCCAGTGATCAGCACATAGATAGACTGTTCTCGATTTTGCATCCTTTACCTTGAGATTGGATTTTGTTACACTCTCAGAAATCCTATCTCTCTTCATAGACCTCTTTGAAGGTTTCCTGCAACCAACAATGCTGCAAATCTTATCCTCTGACACTTGGGACACTTCGAGTGCATTACCTGTTGTACTGTATTATAACTATAGCGCATTGATATCAAGTATTCAAATTCTTCGGGGTTAGAATACCTCCGTCTGAGAAGTCAAAGAAAATACCTTCTTCATGGTCGAGTACAAGTTTGACTGTCGTGGATGTATCAGCTCGACCAATGACAGTGGCTATCAGTCGATGTGCTTTAGCAATTCGTTCCACCTCTGATAGATTCTCTTCAGATGTTGAAACAAGAAAACCTAGTGAGATGAACATACGAATCCAGTCTTCTAGAGGGATTTCAGAAGGACGAGATGAGTCAAGAGAATTGAGGTCTAGAGTACCACCACAACCTGAATACTCCAACATCATTCCAGCTGTACCAATTACTCCAGCGACGGATACATCCTTTGCAGCCGTTAGTAATTGCTCATTAGCAAGTTCATTCATAACAGAGAGTCTCAGTACAACTTCATCGGATGTGCGTCCAGTTACTGAATCCCAGCCTAATGTATAACTCTCACCTCGTTGCCCAACTTCATCGAACAGCAGAATCAAAACATTATCAGATTCTGTGCCACCTGCGGTCAGAAGGTTTGTTTTTGCTACAGTACCTGTAGCGGATCCAACAACATATGTAGAGGTTGACTGTGGATTTGTATGACCCCTCACAATAGGAACGCGAAACATCTGAGATCCGTTGATCAAGCCATCAAGCAATGCATCTCCAGTTTTTGAATCAGAATAAGATAATGCCACAGCGAATGAGGTTGGTGTTCCACCCGCTGCATAGATATCCATAATATTCGCAAGTACTGCATTGAATCCAGCCGCTTGAGGATGATTGATACAGAGATCCTCAACTATAGCATCTGTGGTGAGGAGTACAATTTCGTCAGTTTCAGTACCTATTGCAGCAGAGTCTTCTCCTAAACTATGCGGAGTATTACCATTATAGGATTCAAGCCTAAGTTTATCAATAATAGAGGGAAGTACGAATTTACGTGAGATTCCATCAAAGCTCAGTAGGAGCTTCAAGATTTCTTTGAGGCGGCTCAAGTCCAATCACTCAAAGTCAGGGAACAGATGGTGGACCAGGAAGTAGGCCAACAGCAAAAGCAGCTTGACCAAGAAGGATGCCTATTCCTAGGAGGGAGATTCCAACCATGAAGTAAATCAATGCCCGCATTTCTGGGCGGATTTCCTCAAACACTTGTGTTCACCTTCGCTGAACAGCGACCTAAGTGTTACTTATAGACATTGTGCAATGAAGACTTACTGCAAGGCTAGTATTATCGTAGTTTGAATTTTTTAGCAATGTCTTTGGGCATTGAATCTGGGTATGGCTCATCAAGTTTAATTCGAGCTTGGGTTGGAACGGGTGTAGTAGCCTGCATACATTTCCCGTCCTGGGCCAATTTGCGAATTGTACACTTTGAATGAACGCACCAGCCCTGGTCGCACTCTTCATCAATCCATGTGCACCAGACTAAGTCTTTCTTTCCTTGTTTTCTGATTTTTAATGCAGGAGGCTTCATACCACATAAGAAGTTCTTACATAGAGCTGTACATTCGACGTTGTTGCTGACCATTTCTGACCGCTCCAAAGTTTGATCATGTTCACCTCTTCTCAGCTGTTCTGAGTAGTGATATCAATCGTTCTTGGCTCCCTTCAACAATCTTGATGTTTCGTTCAAGTTTCACCTTCGTGGAATCATAGGAATCTCGTGATAGATCACCAATCTTGAATTTGGCTTCGATCCGATTCATTTCCTTCTCAAGGCTCTTGAGTGTTTTTTTGATTCCCTTAACCCATTTTTTAGCATTCTTGATTGCTGTCTTTAGATTCTCCCGAACTTCCTTGATTGAGCTGAGTATCTCGGTTCGTTGTTCCTTGTAGACAGCCTTGTCTAAAGTACCTGAGATTTCTTCAAGTTTAGTAAGACGCTTTTCATCTTTATCTAAAGCATCTAGCAAACTTTCCAAGACTATTGATCCTGAAACTGCTGCCAATTCTCTTCGTCGGTTCTTCGTTTTCTCGAATTCGTCACGCAACTCTTCAGCTCTGGCGGTAAGCACTTGTTTGTTAGCTTTTTGAAGTTGAAGAGCCTGCCGAGTTGCTTTGATTCTTTCTATGATGCTATCAAGTTCCATATCAACAATATCAAGCTCGGATCTGGATAGAAGTACGACTGCAGCGTCCTTTTCCATATCTTCAATCGAAATATCAAAATGAGGTGGAATCACCTTTTCCGCTTCTACTGGAGGAACCATTTGGTCCAGCTCTTTTTCGGGGTGTGATTCTTCTGGGGGAGGACTTGTGAAATCTCCTATATCAAGTGGTTTTCCACAAATCTTACAATAACGTCCCTCAGGAACGTCTAAACCACAGAAAGGACAAGTTACCAGCGAGTCTGACATGGTTCTGCATCATCCATGATGAAGATATTATTCGGATTCAAGTCCGACCTTAATCACAACGTGTTTCATTATAGCTTGCCCAGTCGACTACTCACTTCATCTAGCTTGGCTTTTGTAGTGACTATTGTATCTGCACCATAGGTTGGTAGCACTTTCAACTCCTCAATAAGAAGAGCAATTGCCTTGTTAGAATCAATGTCCTTCTTTTCAAGAGAGCCATCGGGAAAAGTAAGCGATGCTTCCACCCACTTTGTCTTTGTTTCATCTGAGGGGAAAAGACAGTAGATGTAGTCTTCATTGCTACAGATAAACGAGGGAGTATTCTCCCAGGCTTGAGCCAACATCACGCCAAAAGCCTTTGCATTTTCAGCTTTATCAGCCATCAAGATTACCTCTGGGGCCAGATATTGGTAAGGGACAATGTAATTGGGAACTTAACTGTTTTGCTGATTGAGTATGATCTAAGGTCTGTGCCACACAAATGAATAGTATGCCACATCACCAGTTTCCTTCACAGTAGCAATTATGAATTTTTTCCGTACGCTTGTGGCTAAGCGCCCAGCCCGAACAATATCAAGTGGAACCACACCTTTCCTTTGAGGAATCACATGGACAAGAAAAGGTGCATGATCCTTTCCAGGACCATATTCATAGACTGCAAAATCGGTTCCAAACTTCAGTCCTGGGCGTACAACATATCCACGCTCACGCAACTGCGAATATACGATGAAGCGGTCTCTGAATTCATCAGACCATTCAGAACCTAGCTGAAGGAGATCTTCAACAGTGAGAACCCTATCATCATCATGACGTCGCACTTTCAGTCTATTTTGTTGTGTGAGGTACACACATTCTATCAACGATAACTCGAGCGGCTTGTCAAAAACAGAGGACTTAGGCTTTCTAATTCCTACTGGTTGACCAAAGTAACCATCCTCATAGAGTCGCATACCATGATCCGGATTCCAAATGATTCCTCTGTCGCCTACAAGCCTAGCTTCTGCCATAGAGGAGTTTTTTTCCAATTCATTGCACCGACTGCATCAACTATTGAGTGTGAGTGAGAGCGTCCGAATTACGAGTGCTGCATCTTCACTGAAGTTTGCAATATCCTCTAGCATGTTTATGAAGTCTCTAAATCGCAGTATTACTGCAGTGGGAATATCAAGTGGATACAACAGTGATACTATCTTCCTCTGTACAACATCTATCTGCTTTTCTAGTCTACAGATCTCGTCAGCACGTTTCATTGACTCTTCCATATTTATTGATAGAAATCGAACTGCTTCCCTTTGTGCAGAAAGCTGGGAACTCATTAATTCTCCAAGTTCTTTGATGTTATCTTTCAATTCACCATTAGGAGCCCAATGGCTAACGACAGCAGCCAAGTGGTAGCATGCAATCTCAGCACCATCTACAGACTTGTCGTTGTAAAATACAAGTTTGAGAAGGTCTTCGCGCTGCATGAGGGAACTCGCTTTTGCCAGTTCATTTAGAATAGTGCGCTTCAGTGCATCTCCTTTTTCTTCCAAATCTGTGATTTTTGCTAGTTCTTCTGCTTCAATAGACTTCTTGCCATCGAGCCAATCTGTGATTGCATTGACTACAATCTTGTTCGCTGATACTACAACACGAAAATGCTCATCTAGCATTTGTGTGATATTTCCTAGTTCAGAGCTCATAAACCGACCATTATCAAGAACCATAATGCGCACCCTTATTGAGCTGAGTCGGTTAGAGTAGCTTTTTAATTCTTCTGGACTACGAGGAAGATAGGAGAAAGGAATAGTGGAGCTCTGGCAGATTATCGTTGCGGTCATCCAAGGACTAGTAGAATGGCTCCCAATAAGCAGTGAAGGGCAGGTTGTGCTGTTTCTTTACAACTTCACGCTCGTTCCCTCTGAAGAAATTGTTACTCTGGTTGTCTGGCTACATATTGGTACTGCCCTAGCAGTGATAGTGAGATACCCACGAGTCATATACGAGATATTGAGCCTTAAAGATAGAAGACTTTTGAAATTATTAGTAGTGGCTACCCTAAGTACAGCAATCACTGCAGTACCATTCTATCTTTTTTTGAAGAATAACTTAGTACCAATGCATGGTGATCTTCTAAACATGTTTGTGGGTGGATTGTTATTAGTGACCGCCCTAGTGCTGTATCTTCCGACTAGAAAAGGTGAGGGAACTACCACAGACATTGAGCGAGAGATTGAGGAGAAGCAAGCAATCACAACCGGTCTGGTTCAGGGACTTGCTGTGTTACCTGGTTTAAGCCGATCAGGAGTGACTATCTCCGCTCTTCTGATGCAAAGGATAGACAAGGAAGTCGCAATGAAGTTTAGCTTCTTGATGAGTGTACCAGCTGTGTTAGCGATACTTCTCTTGGAGATACTATCAGGAAGTGTACTACCTTCAGGAGTCGAACCGTTCGACCTCATTGTGATCGAGGGAATCGTCTTCTTGATTGGGCTTGCTTCAATGGAGTTTCTATTGAGACTTACAAGACGAATCATCTTCTGGAAATTATGCCTAGTACTCGCTATCGTGGCAATCCTGTTTGGTATTCCTGTTCTCATACCATAATAAAAATCATTCAGCTCGCTTCTGAAACATCATGGCTATAGGAGAGTTAGCTTTTCTCCACTCAGCAAGCTTACCCTCATAGTCGAGAGGGATTGGATGCCGACCATGATTGCCAATAACAATGAATAATGTGCCAATTCGAGCTTGTTTAAGGAGTACCTTAATCCAATTATCAGTCCGTCGTACAATCTTCTCAAGTAGTGTTTTTGGAGGTGTCCGATGGCCATACTGTGCGTAGAGACTCTCGAAATCTAAGAAATGAAGGTACAGAAGCTCACTCTTGAAAATGTGTTTGGTCGCCTCGATATAGGTGGCCATATCATCACGTGGCCGTACTGTGTATGAGGGATCAAAATCAAATTGAACCATATCTTCTTCTCGACAGATGATTCGAGTTATTTTACCAAATTTCTTGACATGTTGAATGAGATGAAAGTCAGTTCTGTGTCCTCGCAGGAGTCTCTTGATGAGGGGCAGTGCATATGGATCATTGGTTTCGAGAAGTGCCAAGACTTCCATATTCTTGATGAGTGCCTCAGGTTTGTACACCACAGCTTCGAAAAGCCCAAAGTTGTCTATCATTATGATTACTACAGATTTCGGGGTGAATTTCTGTAACACCTCTTCATTTGGAGGAAAGAGTCCTTCAGGAACTTCTATTCCCAAGAGTTTCAAAACTGTTGCAGGAAACTCGAGTGCGGTTGTGCGAACCTGTGGAAACGACATTAAACTTTCCTCAGTGGTGTTCCATTGTTTAATCCTGCATAGCCTTCAAGAAGCTTATGTATACGTACCGATTACTGGACACGCATCACCGTTAATTCTTCAAGCTTCTTTAACCTATGGCCTATGGAAGGGTTAAAAACATCAGCGGGTGGTTCTCAACATAGAGGCAGGTCAATGACCCTACAGGATATCATTTACAAAGATACAATCAAGTTTATTCTTTCAGGGGGTAAGGGTGGGGTCGGAAAAACCAGTAGTGCAGGAGCTATGGCGGTCCTATCTGCGCAGCACGGTTTCCGGACACTTGTACTATCAACAGATCCAGCACACAGTCTTAGTGATAGCTTTGATCAAGACCTTTCAGGAGGGGATGTAGTTCCAATTGAGGGTTTTGATAATCTGTGGGGAATGGAGATAAGCACAGAGAAAGGTATGGAAGATTTCCAGAAAATAGTAGGAGAGGGTACTGTTGGTCCTGAGGCACAGATGGCTGCAGGTCTCATGGGAGATATGACAGGAATGGCGCCTCCAGGATCAGATGAAGCCATGGCTTTTGGGAAGATTCTTGAGTTTATTGAAGATTCGTCATATGACCGTGTCATCTTTGATACAGCACCGACTGGACATACTCTCAAACTGCTAGAACTGCCAGACCTCCTAGATAGTTGGCTTGGGAAGATACTCACTCTAAGACAACGACTGAGTTCTATGATGGGAGCACTTCGCGGGTTTTTCGGAGGTGGCGATCAGGAGGACAACTCGTGGCAAATGATTCAGCAAACAAAAGATAAAATCCGCGCAGCAAGAATTGAACTTTCAGACCCAGATACAACACAATTTGTAGTCGTAATGATTCCAGAGGCTATGGCAGTCTTCGAAACACAGAGACTACTTGCTAGCCTAGGTTCATGGCATATTCCTGCAACTCATCTAATCATAAATCAGCTAATCCCTCCAAACCCATCTTGTAGCTTCTGCTCAAAGAGATATGAGATGCAACAGTCAAATCTTAAAGATATTAGAGAACTATACTCTGATATGGACCTAACAGAAGTCCCACTCTTCGATGGAGAGATAAGGGGTATTGAGGGTCTTTCTAGATTAGGAAAAATACTGATTGGTGAAGAGGTATAGAGAGAATGAAACGCTCGTTAAAAATCAAAGCAGCAGCAATATTCTTGATTTTTCTATTTTTAGCATCATTTGCAATTGTCGTCTATGAACTATACAAACCATAAATCAGAGTGATTGAAGAACTAGACGCCTTTGACACGCTTGACTACTGGTGGGCGAATCTTGTATAATATTCTACCCCCGCAGTATGGACACTTCACACCTGGTAGTGTCTTCAGACCTTCGGGAGTTACCTCGCGATGACACTTGTGGCATATGTAGACCAAATGAAATTCAACTCCAGTATCGCCAAAGAAAAGTGAAGCACATATGAAGCTTTTCTTAGGGCTCCTCAAGACTTTTGTTCTTTGTCAACAACATTTCCTTCAACAAGACCACTACTCAATACTCGTGCAATTTTCACCTGCAGCGGAGTTCCTGTTGTGAATCCGCCTTGCACTGTCATTATTGGACCCTCCTCAAGAGGATAGACCATGGTGAACCCATGATGAGTCTTTGATGGTTCTGCAGCAATCCCTCGTACAACACTTCCAACGTACTGATCCTTCTTGCTACGATTAATCTTCTCAGCTTCTCTTCGCAGAATTTGACCAAACTCGTCTTTTGTGGATGATTCAGGGTAACCTGCAAATGCGGATCCAGGTAGCGAACGAAAACCATAGAGAATGATTCTCTCTGCACCTGCTTCGCTCACTTTCCGCATCATCTTGACTGATTGCTCAGTTGTTTCAGCTGTTTCACCAGGGAGTCCATAGATTAGGTATACGAAAGGTTTCATATCATGCACTCTGGCGATACGAACTGCTCGAACAACATCCTCAGGACTTCCACATTTTCCAATTTGGCGCATGTGATATTCAGACCCAGTCTCAAGTCCTATATTAGGAGAACTGGAGATTAGGGATCGTTTCAATGTATTAGCGACTTCATCTGTGAAAAGACAGGCTTTCATGTTTTCAATACCTATATGGACAGACCCTGCAGAAACCTGTGGTATTGAGTTGAGCTTTCCCAGAAAATCTTCGATTGCTACAAGATTCGCAGGTGGATTACAGGGATCAGTCAGAGGCTCACTACCACGCATGTAGTCTAAGAAACATGGAGCTTCGAGAGTGATTCTATGCACTCCGAGGTCAAGTAATTCTTTGATTTCTTTAACAATTGAGTTCGAAGTCTTACTTCTGGGTGGACCCCACGTACCAGGAACACTACAAAATCCACAGCCTGGCGGAATGTCCTCAGGACAGTCCAAACGTATCAATGGATCCTCAGCATCACAGTTGCCACACTCCGTACATTGTATTCCTTTAGCTAGAGAATACCTTGGTCTACGGAAATTCGAACATCCACGGAGTACCTCAACATACACCTTGCAAGCTTGATAGTCATTGTAGTCCGTTATCCTAACAGTTGATGGTTGATACCTCTCTGATAGTTCATTTGCTGGGATGAGGTTTCGTGTCTTATTGATCCTAGGTGTGTTCGATTCAAGATAGGCGACACCATGAATGTTTGTGAGTGGGGTTTTTTCAACCAAAAAATCACTTTTCAGCAATTCATCAAGCGTGGCTTCCCCTTCACCAATCACTAGGACATGAGGTCGAATCTGCTTGAGGACTATATCGGGCGCTGATGCAATTGGCCCGCCAAGAATAAATCTCCCGTTAGGGCGGCTTGTTTTCCAAAACTTGGCTATTTTTTCAACTGTGACTTGGTCCATTGTCATGGCACTAACAGCGAGATGGTCAAACCGCTTCAGAATTCCTCTCTTAGAGAGAATCTCCTCGGCCCTGCGGATAGAGCACTGAATCCCATGACGTTCAAAGGCACCTGCGACTGCACGAGGACCGCAACCAATGGAATCCCGAGAGCTTGTACGTTGTCCTGCACCTGCACTGAGCGCATCAACGATTAGAACATGACCGGACATTATCAACATCCATTAAGGTATTAGTCGGCTCTTTACTGTTGTCCAACTTCATTTTTGCACAGACTCATAGCACTTTTAAGGCGCTAGGGTTACTTCTTTCGTAGGCAAAAAAAAGGATTGCCAAAACTAAGGAGTACAATGCTGCGTGAGCGACGACGAAGGCGGAATTTGCCCGAATTGTGGATTGCCTCAAGACCTATGTGTTTGCGAAACAATAGCACAGGAAGAGGCGAGGATTTCTGTAAGTATTGAACGAAGGAAATGGGGTCGCTTGACAACCATCGTCGAGGGTTTTGATAAGAACATCGACCTCAGTGATTTGTCGACCAAACTGAAAGCCAAGCTCGCATGTGGAGGGGCTGCAAAGCACGGTCACATCGAACTTCAAGGAGACCACCGAGGGTCAATCCAAGAAGTGCTTGCTAAACTAGGATTTCCAGAAGAAATGGTCCAAGTAGACTGGTCGTTTCAAATAACGGGAAGAAGGTAACGACAACCGGTAGGTCCTGTGAGGAATAATCCGATTCGATCAGGAGCGCAGAGATAGTATAGAGAGTTTTCTCTATGCTATCCGAGAATCATCGAATCAATACCAAGTTTCTTTACGATCTCCTTGTATCGATTTCGAACAGTGACCTCAGTAACGCGGGCAACCTCAGCTATCTCACGTTGTGTCCTGCGTTCATCAAGCATAATGGATGCCACATAGATAGCAGCTGCGGCTAGGCCAAGGGGGTCCCGACCTATAGTGAGACCAATATCTCTACTTCTCTGAAGAATCTCCACAGTCCGTAATTGTACCGGGCTTGATAATGCAAGCTGCGAAGCAAAACGGGAGATGTAATCGATAGGATTACTGAGAGGTATTTTGATGGACAGACTCCGTAGAAGCAATCGGTAGCATTGACCGAGCTTCTTCTTATCTACTCTTGATGCATCTGCAACTTCATCCAATGGGCGTGGTTTCATTCTGATTCTGCATGCAGCATAGAGGGTTGCTGCGACCATTGCCTCAATGGATCGACCTCTTACAAGTTTTTGAATGATAGATTTTCTGTACAACAATGCTGCCAATTCACGTATTGGACCGGGGATTCCTAATTGTGATGATAGACGCTCAAGTTCTGACATTGCCTGAGCTAAGTTCCGGTCCATTGAACTATGTACACGAGATCGTATCTGCCATTTTCTCAATCTATAGATTTCAGACCGGCGAGCAGGACTGAGTTTCTTTCCAGAGGTGTCTCGATCTCTCCAATCAATAACAGTTGAGAGACCCTTGTCGTGAACAGTATATCGAATCGGTGCCCCAACACGACTACGAGCATCACTCTCCTCCGAACTAAAAGCTCTCCACTCCGCCCCAGTATCAATCCTGTGATCTGACAGAACTAATCCACACCCACCGCAGACACGTTCACCCCGAGTCGCATCCTCGACAACAGATACCGAACCACATTCAGAACACACAAGTGGCTCAATGCTTGCATCGGAAACGGTACCCTTTCTATCAGTAGTTTCACGCGTACGGTCCAATGTCTCTCCTCCGTTGATGTTGGAACCGGAAAAATCCGTCAGAATTCACTGTGTCATCATAGTTTTAGAGACAGTCTCCCGGAACCCACAAAAAACAAACGAAGAAAGAGCTTTTAATGTTTCTGAATTAACCGATGATGGTTTCGACGTATCACGAAGCTTGTTTGAACATGCACAAAAGTGTCTAATTAGGTAGTTCTCTCATGGCCTCGCTCCGTTATGATGACTGTATGCTCATGTTGAGACACAAATTCTCCCTTTTCTTCAGCAAGTATATGATGTCCAAAGAGTGCGCCATTCTTTTCTAGCTCCTTGATAGCCATTTCAAGCGAAGCAGGAGACATCTGTTCAGCAAGCCATCTTTTGGCAAATGGAAACTCTTTGTATTCTTTCCTAGCAATACCCAAGAACTGCTTAGTTCCTTTGAATCGTACTGGAACTCTGACTGGAAGAAGTTGGTATATTAGTGGTCGTGGTAGATCAGTTATATTTCCAGACCCGGTGCTAGCGAATGTTTCAATGGCATACACCTCGCCTTCCTCTACAAGAACTTCTGCTTTGCCAGAAACACAGGGTACTTGCTTCTCAGCGTGAAGCTCGTATTCTTTCAGTTGGTGTCCAGATAGTTGTTTTATTGGCTCAAATCCAGCACTGTGAATCGTGTCCTCAATCAACGCCCCGATTGTATTGAGTTTTGCACCAGGACGCATCATCTGAACAGCCACATTTGTAGCATCAACCGCTGCTTTCACAAGCGCTTCATGGTCTGGATTTAGAGCAATTGTGAATGCAGTGTCAGCAATGCAGCCATCTACATGGGCTCCACAATCCACTGTTACAAGATCTCCTTCCTCAATGACGGTTTCATCATTAAGTGGAGAAGTGTAGTGAGCTGCCACATTGTTTAGAGCTACATTACATGGAAATGATGTGCCAGATGAGTGTTCACGAATATAATTCTCAACTGTATCAATGATGTCAATGACCTTTGTGCTTGGTTTCACCATGTGTCGTGCCAAATCCAAAGCTTCGCGAGCGACTACACCAGCTCGTCGCCACTTGTCCCAGGGATCTTCTGACGTGTCATCAGTCTTGTCTACGGGCTTTTCATCAGCCATGAAATCACCAACTGTATCGCTCGTCAGAAGTTGACAAGATAAAAGTGACGGAAAGGCAAGCTATGCAAGAACCTTCTCGATGCGTTTAGCAATTCGGGTCATCATGAAGAACATGTAACCTATGTTTGCACGTTTTGTCGTGAGGACTGCAAGGATAGCATCAGCACCTGCATCACAAATTATTACATAACCAGTTTCGCCCTCAATGAGCATTCGTACAAGAGGACCCCGTTTGAGTTGTTTGAAGACCTTTCGTGTAGCCTCTTGTATTTGAGTGGATCTTCCTGCTATCACATCCTCGTCTGGCACATTCTTTTCATCAGTCCCTTCAGGATAATGAGAACAAATAGTGAGACCTTGTGATTTTGAGATTACAGCACTTGCTTCTACATTGCCTTGGGATGCTCGGCTCAAGTCTATTAAAAGCTCATTCAACATTTCAGTCTTTGAGGACAAGATAAGGCAATCCTCCCATGGCGTCTTTTGTCCAATGGATTGTCAAGTATTTAAACTCTCTTGGCGCCAGCTGTCTTAAGTCCCTTAATTATTTTAGCTAGCTCGGCGCCTTTGTCACCTTGCACATGCTTTTCAAGGTAGGTTCCCTGTACCACGATGGACGCTCCTGCCTCGACTGCGGCTACTACTGATTTCTCATCATTAAAACCACCGCCTGTGATGACAGGAATTTCTATGTATTTTGAAACAGTTTCAATCATCTCAAGTGGTACTCCTCCACCTTCTGCTCCGCTACCAGCCTCAAGGTAAACCAGTTTCATTCCTAGAAGCTCTGCAGCAATAGCATACATTGCAGGAAGTTTCGGCTTATCTCTTGGAAAAGGCTTTGCATCTCCCACCCATGCTGCTGTCTTACCAGGTGCAACGATGAGATAGGCCATCGGAATCGCTTCAATTTGCATCAACTTAATCTTTGGAGCAGCGAGTGCTTGGGCACCAATGATATAGTACGGGTTGGTGCTATTAAGAAGCGTCATGAAAAACATCGCGTCAGCTTTTTCTGACACTCCTGTTATATTGCCCGGAAATAGAATTGTAGGAATGTCGACTGCTTCGCATATCTTCTCGCACGCATCATCAATCACACCAAAGATGGTGCTTCCACCAATCATGATTGCATCGCTTCCAGCTTTTTCAGCTAGACTAGCAATCTCCACAACGTTTTCAATTCTAGTAGATAGTGGGTCAGGGTCTAGAAGTGAGAAGTGGCAAGCACCGTCGGACTCGAGCTTTTCTGTGATATATTTCCACACTTTGCCGGCCATTGAATAGCCTCCCAAATGTAGGTGTTTCGCCCTTGTCATGCTTTTTACACTTTTGGTAAACTCCCAAAATATGTTCTTGATTTAAATTGTGACCAGAATTGCCTTGTTCCCGGTATTCAGACTGATCATTTTGTCTGAGTGATGCAGGATGAGCGAACCGATCTTTACATTGACATGTCCATTCATAATACTTGGATATTTGTTCGATAATAGACTTCAGTGGAACGATTTTTTCTGTAACTGAAATATCGTGAAGTGATTTGGTTTGTTATTCTCAACCTTTATTACCAGAGTTGGATGAAGCTGCAAAGATGTGTTCTGCAAAACGAGGACTGGTATATGACCACAAGTGATCCAAAAGGAAGTAGTGCAGGACCCGCAGACATCGAAGTTGTATCAACCGACCCTGAGCTACGTATCGGCGTATTTCCTTGTAAATGTGGTAAGAACATCGGAGCTGTTGTAGACATTGATGGGGTTGCCGAGTATGCCAAAGCACTTCCT
>JBHLQJ010000038.1:0-16050 GCA_048884945.1 Candidatus Thorarchaeota archaeon
TCACCCCTATCTCCTTGATGCAACAACTTTCTTCGACTTGGAACTTTCACACAGAACAATCTTGACCTACAGGACACCACCATCAACACCATATGGCGACGATTTCAGTGTCAAAGTAAATCTTCAAGATGCAATTACTGGAGCATACTACAATGGGGCAACTCTGACCTCAAACGGAACAGGTATTGGTTGGACAGATTACAACAATGGTACGTACCTTGTTAGTTTAGATTCAACAGGCTTGAGTGTTGGAACATATTGCTTCAGGATAAACGTATTCCCTTCACAAAGTTTTGTGATTGAGAGCTCAGTCGATATTGTCTTTCGGTTAAGGGAGATTAAAACGGACCTTATTCAAATCGAAACAAATCCGGTTAGTGTGCCTTGGGGCCAAAACGCTACAGTAACAGTAAATTGGCTAGATATTGACCATGGCAGCATTGGTTTAACTGGAGGAACATTTAGTGGGGATGGAACATTTGAATATGTAGACTTGCTTGATGGCAGATACACCATCCAAATTGATGTCGAGTCGTATGGCGTCGGCATATACATGTTTAATTTCACTGTCATCCGCACAAATTATCAATCGGGCGAAATCACTATTGCTGTGTCTATCAGACCACATAGGACAAGTGTTGTAGCCACCTATGATGGCTCCATACCTATGGGATCAAATGTCACTGTTACACTCTCATATTTGGATAGAGACCTAGGAAACACAGCAATTTCAGGAAACCTTTCGAGTGTCTTCGCAGAATGGACCACTGGGTCTGCTGTTTACGGGTCACTTCAATTCCAAATTGAATCTCAAGATTGGTTGATAGGAACTTATACAATTGATATCACAGTGCTTGCTATTACATCTCCGAGATTCTATTATGATGGTACTATCGCAATAATTCTTAGAGTTCAAAAACTAACTACTGCTCTTTCGTGGGACGAGATAGGTGCCTTTCCAATCGGGGATGACTTCGAGATAACCACATATGTGACTGTAAATGAATCAAGTTCGATTTTTGATAACTTGCCAGTAGATGGTCTTGTCCAAAGTCATTTCATAATCAGAGATAAGAATGGAACAATCTACACCATCAAGACATTTTCAGCACAAGGCACAGGAACATATGTGTTGACCCTTGACTCATCATACTTCCCAGGAGGTACTTATGGTATTCGGATATTCGTCATTTTTGGAATATCTGAGAATTACTCCAATACACAAAGCCCAATCATTAGTTTTCAATTTAGTCAAGCCCGAAGTGACCTGAGCTCTCCCGATTATCCTATTCTGACTATCTCATATAACACAAATGCCATTGTTACCTTGGAGTTTATAGATATAGATAGAGGGATTGGAATTGATACAGCTACAATCTATGTCGTAGGATCAGGAAAGCTTGGTCAGCAGTTGATTAGCAGCGGAAGATACAGAGTAACAATCGACACGTCCACATGGAGTATCGGAATTTACCCAGTGAACTTCACAGCTTCATCAGAAAACTACGATAACAAGACGATAACAATTAACATTCAAATCAGACAAATCAGGACATACGCAACGGCTACCGTGGGTTCTTTAGAAATTCCTGTTGGCGACTCTCGAACATTCTATGTTGACTACATGAATATGGACCACAATGTTCCAATAATCACTCCAAGCCACTCATGTAATTGGACTGTAGAACATTATGATATCATTTGGACAGGTAGTCGATACAGTATCACAATTCACACCTTTGAAAGTGATGCCCTGAAATCGTATCACTTAGTCTTTGTTTTTTCAGCTGGAACCGAATATGAGGCAGCTACTTTCAATGTTACAGTCATAATTCGAACAATAAAGACTGAGCTTCGTTTCACGTCACCAGTACAAGATACAACTTCAGACGGAGAAATCAACATCTCAGTGTATTTTGGTGATCGTGATCATTTGCAAGGAATAGCATCATCTTTTGTCCTATGTACGGTTCAGAACGCTACTCACCAATTGGTAATATATTGGGCAAACGACACCCTCAATGGTGATGGACATTATATTATATCAATTGCAGCTTCTCAGTTCGGAGGCATTGGATTTCAGCAACTTACTATCTTCTTCAATTGGACTGGAAGCATCCAAAAGTACGAGAATAAGCAGCTATCTGTAGCTGTTGAGATTGTTGGAGCAGATACAGAACTGGCGTTGATTGAAGCAGCACTTCCTTCTCCTTGCCTTGATTACATGGTCTATACATTCCTATATTCAGATTCATCTGGAAGTGGAATAACAAATGAAACATCCAATGTGATAATCAACGTAGATTTCGTTGGAGTTACGGTTGATCTATCTCAGGTTGATATCTGGGAGATTGATAGTAGTGGAAGACCAGGCGAATATTCTATTGGATTCAATAATTCAATACTTGGAGGAACAGGTATCTTTTCTATGAGAGTTTTCATAAACTGGTCTGTAGGGATTTATCCGTTTTATACCAACAGAGCGGATTTAATCTCCGTAAGAGTACTTCCGAGAACAGCAATACTCTCAGTCATACCCCCCACTAGTATTCCCTTCGGTGAGAATGCCACATTCTCATTTACATATGAAGACACCACGGGAGGCACCTCCAGCCCTATCGCATATAATGCCATAGCGATGACGATGTCACTAAACGTGCCAGATTTCACGATGACATACAGTTCACTAGACGGATTATATACAGTCTCATTCAACACAAGTCAATTAGGTGCCCCATTGGGTCAGAGACAATTGATACTAAGTCTTACATGGAGTGGACTGCCATTCTATTCAAATGTCACTGGACGAGTCATAGAAATAACGCTCATAGAACGTCAAACAATTCTAACTTATCCAACTCCTCCTGCAACACCGTATGGCAACAATGCTACCTTTAGTGTTACATATATTGACATTGCAGGTTCAGAATCAAGAGCTGTCTTAGGAACCATCATTGAGATATATAATGGCCTAACAGAAATTCCTTCTAGCTACGTTCACATAATGTATCTAGGTTCTGGAGAGTATCAAATCGAACTGAATACCTCGTACTTCAGCCAACCGGGACTCTTTTTAATAAGAATAGAGGCTTCATCTGGACTATTTTACTATCAATCCAGAAATGCAAACAAGAGCCTCGAAGTCAGATTTCGAGACACATTGTTGACCGCTGAGCCAGTTGGGTCTGTTCCATATAGTGCATCATTTAGTATTGTTCTACATTATCAGGATCTTGATTCGCTTAACCCGGTAGGAAATGGTACTGGAGTCATGACTAAATTAGAGATTCTGAATGGAACTAACTGGCTGTTTACCTGCTCATGGCGACCCTCACTGCAGAACTACCTTCTCACAGTTGAAACTTATAACCAAGCGCTTGAACTAGGACGGGTTTATTATCTATGGTTGAATTTCAGCTCTGAATATGCAGTACCATTCTATGATTGGGACGATGTTTTTGTGTCGTTCCAAATGCGTGAGAGAGATACCAATCTTGTATTAATTTCGGCTCCATCGCAGACACACTATCAGGATTATGCAAACTTCACGATTTTGTTCAGAGATGTATTAACATCATCAGGAATCACTGGCAGTACAATTTCCCTGTATTTCGGATTAGAGCTTCTTCAGTCTTCAGTGGACTACACGATTATTGAAGTGAGTGCTGGTCGATACACGATTTCAGTTGACACATCAGTTTTTGATAGTACAGGAACCCACACATTGCTGGTTATTGCAGACTGGGCTGCTGGATCTCCATATTACCGTGATGCGCAAAAGAACATTATTTTATCAGTTACTGAGAGGCCAACAAACGTTGAGATAATATTTCCACCAAGCAAAACTTGGTACCTAGACAATGTATCATTAGATTTTGCTTTCGTAGATATGTCAACAGGTCAAAGAGTAATCGTATCATTCGCAGAAATTAAAGTATACAGTGGACTCACACTTCTTACATATGGCGAATATGTCATTCAACCAATTGGTTCAATATATAGGCTCCAAATCAACTCCACAGTGATCAATGCAAACCTAGTGAGCAATTGGAACCTAACAATTGAGATTGATTGGACTTCTGGTGCACCATACTATAAAGACGATACAACCTCTGTCTTTGTCAGCACAACAGGTAGGATTGGGACTATTGAGCTGAGTCAAGTTGAGGAAACACCATTTGGAGACACCATGAACATTAGCCTGTTGTACACAGATCAGAGGACAGGTCTACCAGTAGAAGGCGCAACCATTGTTCTTGATTGCATTGAGGTGCCTGGTCTGACTGAGGGAGTCGATTATTGGGTGCAGATGGGAACTGGTGTGGATTCAGGAAAATATAGAATTCTCGTTAGCACTGCATCGTTAGGAAGCCTTGGAATCTTTACCTTTGATATAGAAGTACAGTGGAGCGCAGTAGTAAGTCCCTACTATAGCAACATTATAGCATCAGGAGTAAAAGGAAGCGTTCGCGCAATTCAATCATCTGTCTCGAGCGATTTGCCATCACCCTCAGTAGTAGCATTCTATGAGGACATTTTCTTCTTGATTCAATTCACAGATACTGACCATGGAATACCGATTAATGGTGCTGAAGGACAGATATCTGTGAGGTATGGAACAACAGGTCTAGAACCATCATCTTGGTCAGTTCAAGCACTGGGTGGAGGACAATATAATATTACATTGAGCATGATGGATTCGTTGCTTGTCGGTCTACAATCTGTAACCGTTACAATCAATCATTCACCCTATCAAATAGCTCAGACATCTGTAGTGTTTGGGTTAAGGAACAGAGTTGCAGGACTATCTGCTATTGTTGCACCTACAAACTACGCAGGGTATGCAACATCTGTCATGATATACCTCGTAGATTACGATGCCAATGACAATCCTCTTCCAGGAGCAGTTCTAATCCTTACTTGGGGAGACTCTTCGTCATATATAGATCTAGGAAACGGTAGCTATATTGTTACACTTCAAACAGGGAACCTGAATTTTGGCTCTGAAACTCTGACTGTACAAGCAAATATGTTACATTATTCAACTACTTTACTGAATGTAGAAATCAACCTCCTTGCAGTCCCCTCAGAGTTGATAGTAACTTGGAGTGGACCAAGAAATAGCAGTGAGATATATTGGGGTGAACCTCTAACAATATTTGCAGCGATCAATGACACTCTTAGAAATCAGACAGTTTCAGTAGCGACTATTACATATGACTGGACTGGTGGGACTGGTTCATTTCTACCCTCAGGTATTCCTGGCAACTACTCAGCGATTCTTGATACTAGCTTGGGCACAATATCAGACACAATCATTGTTTTGATTGAGGGGAGTGCACCAAACTACATTGATGCATCATATCAGCTTGTCTTCAGACTCTTGCCAAGGCCAATGGAGGTTCTCCCTGTAGGAGGTTATGTCTTTACTGTACCCAATGGAGACATCGCACAAGTAGATGTTTTATTGAAAGATTCACTTGATGGCACACCTGTAACTGAAGCGATACTTACAGCAAGTTGGGTCTACGCTACCAACCTTTCACTGGTTGAGGATCCGGAAAATCCTGGGTATTACACACTAACAATCCCCACAGGGTCAGCTGGTTCTGGAAGCTATGAAATTTGGATAGATGGATTAAAAGAAAACTACGGTGATTCATCAGCAACTTTGATAATGGCAATTTCAAAGATTCAGATGGTGGTATGGCTAGACGATGTAACTGCAACCTATGAGTACACGTCTTTCTATTGGTCAGAGATTGTAAGAATTGGAGTCTACGTTCTTGCGCCAGCCCTTAATGCGTCCTATCCATTCTCCACAGGGTTGAACGGTCTGGTTGTTACTTGGGCCTCACCAGAACTAGCCGCAAATGGAACGCTCGTGAATGGAGTCTTGATAGGTGGACTAGGGTATTATTATTATGACTTCAATACTAGCCAAGGAATTGCAGCGCTTCATACATTCATCATCTCAGCAAACCCACCAGATGATGATTATGAGCGAGCAGACAACTCTACAACGATATTCGTGAGAAATCTAGAGGCATCTATTGTATCACCAGGCGCTCCTGAATTTGTCTGGGGATGGACAGGTCTAGTTAATGTCACCTATTTCGACAACTTTCACTCACAGGGCATACAGGCGGACTTCTCTGAGTTCTCATGGGCTGGTGGATATGGTAGTGCTGTCTATCTAGGTGGAGGAGTTTATGGCATTCCAATTAACTCAGCAAAACTCAGACCGGGAACATATACCATCACAATTGAATTTCGTAAGGCAAACTATGAGGATGCAGAGATAACGATTAGAATCCACATTGCTCCAGTCCCGACGGAGATTGCAATTCTCCTCCCAGAACTTTATCAAATGGGTGGCACATGGACGAATCTGCAAATCCCCTATGGAGATATTCTTACAGTCACCCTATTGTACAATGACACAAATAGTGGTGGAGGAATTCCTGGGGCTTCATTCAACAATTCGGTCTATACAGGACCGGGAGTGTTCGAAGAGCCTTTAAACCTGACAAATCATGGAAATGGCAATTACTCCTTTATCTTCAACACACTTTACTGGAATCTACTCGATAGAGTTACATTTCAGATAAGATTCATGCTTGAGAATCATACAGCAGCATTACTAGTCTTTGAAGTAACCATTATCAGAATCCAAACTGATCTTGAAATCGTAGGACCATCGGTGATATCAATTAATTGGGGATTGAACACAACCTTCTGGGTTTATTATTCAGACGCGTGGCTAGGACACTCTGGTGAGGGCATTACTGACGCGACAATAGAAATTCAATACGGACCTGAAGGATCAAGGTATGCTACTGTTGAATACCTTGGTCCTGATGCAGTTCGTCTTGGATACTATCAATTCAGAGTCACAGCATCCGTAATATCAGGAGTCGCAGATATAACAATTCATTTCAACAAGACATACTATGATTCAAAGCAGGTGTCCCTCTCAATTTCCGTAAGTCCATCTGAGGAAGATATTTTGAGGGTGAACGCAATCACTTATGGTGGAGCTCTTATTATCATCCTAATTCTTGGTTCTCTTGTGTGGGTACGCATTCTAAGAGTGCCAAAGTTAGTTAGAATAATAAGTGGTCAGATTCGGCAAGTACAAAGAGGAAAAATACCAAAACCGGCAAAGGGAGTTCAGAAAAGAAACGCTATTGCCGCAGAGATATTTAATGAGCTCTATGAGCCTATTGGATTGAAAAGAAAGGCATCTCAAATGCCTATAGAACCCATCATTATAGAAGTACCTGAAATTGATGAGCTAATTATAGATCTCTCAATCTTGACTAGTATGACACAGCAGGAAGTCAATGACTTCAAATCTGAGATATCAAAGATGAAGATGAGTCAACAAACCACCTTTGTTAGAGAAGTGATTCATCAGGAGGTCATAAGAGTTGCAGGTGTCCAGAACAAGCCAATTGAACAGGTTATGGAAGAGGTTGTAGCGGAGCGAAGAAGGAGAATTAGTGGTTTTGCGCCAGAAGTGCCTAGACCTGAGGTATATGAGGAAATAGAAGAAGCTGAGGTTTACGAGGAAGAAGAGGAAGGTATCGACTTCGAAAATAGGATGAGAGAGTTTGAGTTAGAAGAAATGTCTGAGGAACTAGATAAACGTGGTATTCCAAAGCATGAAATTGAGTCATTCATTGCGCAGGCGCGTGAACTTCCAAAAGATGTGGTCGACTTGCTTCTTCAGAGCTTTCAACCAAGACAAAAAGTGGAAGCAGTAGAGAAAGAAATCGAGTATCTTTCTGAAAAGGAGATCGAAAATCTTCGAACGGAATTGGTCAAACGAAAAGCTAGCGACCGTGAGATTGAGTCAATAATTGAACAAGCAAGAAGCCTTCCAAGGGAACTTGCACTTGAATTCTTCAAAGAACCTGAGGATGAAACCAAGAAGAAGAAAGTCAAGAAAGTAGAGAAGCTTTCTAAACAGGAACTTGAAGAATTGAAGAAGGAGTTGGAAAGTAAAGGAGTACCTGAAAAAGAGATCAAGTCAATTATGAAACAAGCTCAAACAGTTCCGAAGGATAAAGTTGAGGAATATCTCAAGACAATTGAAGATCAAGAACATAAAGAGGCGATTGAGGAGGTCGAATTCGAAGACAAACTCAGTGAGTTTGAAGTCGAGGAGCTTCGCATGGAACTTGAGAAGCGAGGGTTACCTGAGGAGGAAATTAATTCAATTGTAAAGCAAGCTAAAAACCTTCCCAGTGCATTAATTGAAGATTTATTGAAGAGCATTGATGAAGACCTAGAACATAGGAAAAAACAGGAATAACTGCAAAAGTAGAATCCCAAAGGTGTCATAGTCATTTCTTTAGTATTAGTATCCATTCACCAATCATGCGCTCAGGTCGAGGGATTCGGATGAAATGACGGATTAATTTCGAAAAGAAAGTTCGTTCTAGCTCAAATCCTATGGCAGAAGTTGCAATATCTGAAAGTATTTTGTTGGATTGTACTTCTACGCCACGGATGAGATTGTTTCCAATTGCGATACAATACCGGGCTTCAGGTTTTAAAATCCTAGACATCTCTGAAAGTTGTTTTTCCATGTCTTTGAAGAACTTGTAAACAATGAAAGACCTTCTTGGATCTACATTGAATATCCTTTCGAGTATTGGGTCCAATGTTTCATATCCTGAGGTCTTTAGAGAACTATACTCATTTTTGTAGACTGTTTCAGTACCAATATATTCTCGCTTGATATGTGATAGTGGTCCTTCTTTTAGAAGACCTAGCCAATACATTTCCAATTGGTGTGTCCTGGGATAATCGACCGCATTTATGTATGGAGGAGAAGTTAGTGCGAGATCTATAGAATCATCGTCTAGGTTTGTTTCAATTGCGTTTCCTATGGGTAGATGAACCTCATTGATATTGAGAGTCTTTGCGATTCTAGAAAACTTAGACATTGATGTGCACTGACGAAATAGCATTTCAGTGAACTTTGCGATTGTATCACCAGGAGAGATCTTCTTGACTACTTTTTTCCTAAGAACAGTTCTCGTACAATGAGGATCTGCATTTGATACATCTCGAATAATTGATGAGAGGACTACATGGAAGAAGTCACGGATGTTTTGCCACTCTGATTCGTACATGTTTTTCAAAAAAAGAACTTCAATGCTGTCTTTGATGATAGCAAGCTCACTCAAGACAAATGGACGGAACCAGCTATCCCGATAGTGAAACTCTGGTATTGGAGGATTGTAATCTGAACTGTCATGTAGAAATCTAATCTGCTCACTTAATACTCGTGCAGCAATATCCAAGGTTTTTGGATTAATGGGTGTTGTCTTCACTTTTGCAATAAGACGTGCTATCGGATCGATGTCAACTCCAATAGCAATCCGATTGTTCAACATCGCTTCAAGAACAACCGTTCCACTTCCACACATCGGGTCTAAAACGGTATCGCTGGTGTTAGAATATTTTCGAATCAAATACCGTGGAAGTTCAGGAAAAAACTTTGCAGGGAATTTATGGACGCCATGAGTAAGATATGATTGGTCACTACTTATGATGAGAATCTTACTTTGATTTGGGATCTCAAAATTTGGATTGATATCTCCCTCAATCTCAATCAATTCAGTTGTGTCTTCAGGTGCCGCAGCTGTATCAGATGATATTGTCATATCCACCTTGAAAGACCACCTACTGTTTTACTCCAAAAGTTGATGTCAATATAATTATGACCATTATATATTAAATACTAGAATGGATTAGAAGTGGTGGCCCTTTTGAAGGCTGTGAATATAGAAGGAGAGGCGAACAAAATATGGCTGATCTAAAGAAGATAGGAGATTTATTGGTTCTCCTTGGTGCTCTAATTGGTCTAATTCAGGGAATCCTACTGCTAATTCCTGGTGGAGGTTTCACACTTGGATACATAAATCCACTTGGGGGTTTCCTTGATGCCATTGTCATTGGTATCCTAGCAATTCTATTCTCGTTGATTGCCCTGGTGAATAGTGGATTCCTAAAGATAAAGGCACTAGACTTTGGAAAGCAGAACAAGTTCCTTGTTGTACTAATCATTGGGATCCTGATGGTATTATTCGCAAGTGACTTTGGCGGTATACTTGTCATCATAGGCGCAATTCTTTGGTTGCTTTAGAGGTTAGAGCTCATCTCTCGTCTTTAGACAAGAGATGAGTTTTTCCTTTTTATTTCAGATTAGAGTGATGCAGTAATGGCTCTATCAAGTCTGCTAACAGCATCATCCAAGTTTTCCTTAGTAATAATATAGCTTGGAGTGAATCTGATTACATTCTGTCCGGCTCCAAGAATCCAGAGTTTTTGCTGCTGAACTGCATTCTTTACGATACTATCTCTGAGCTTCGGAGCTTTTTCCTTGGACTTCTTGTCTTTAACAAACTCTATTCCAACCATGAGACCTATTCCTCGTACGTCCCCAACGACCTCATATTTGTCTTTCAATTCATTGAGGAGTTTTATGAGGTATGCTCCATTCTCCGCATTCTTTTTGAGATAGTCGCCATCTTCAAGAGCCTTGATAATCCATAGAGAAAGAAGAGACATTTTTGGCTCAGCTGAAAATGTTTCAGAGTGGCGAGAGCCTCCAGAGAACATTGGTACAGGACCAATGGATGCGCCCATGGGATAGCCACCACCTATAGCTTTTCCCATTGAAATGTAATCCGGAACTACGCCATGATTCTCGATTGCACACCACTTTCCAGTCCGACCCATACCTGCTTGAACCTCGTCCGACATGAAATAGGCACCAACCTCGCGTGTCAATTCGTACATCCCTTGTACTGCTTTTGCTGGAGGAACAATCAGACCACCCTCACCACAGAGGGGTTCCATCACTGTGACTGCAATGTCATTTCCTTCAACTTGAAGTGCATATCTAAGAGCTTCAACACATTCAACACTGCAGTTCTCAACAGTTGTACCATATGGACAACGGTAACAGTATGGGTAGAAAACACGAATAACATCAAGTCCTTGTGGAAATCCAGATTTGTGTTTGGAGTTTGATGCTGTGAGCGCAAGTGCATATCCTGTTCGACCATGGAAAGCGGGTCTAAAACCAACAACCCTTCGTTTCCCGCTAAGATCTATTGCAGACTTTAGGCAACCTTCGACAGCTCTACCACCAGAGGTTGTGAACATCACACGTTTCTTGTGGTTGCCCGGTGTGATTGCTGCGACACGTTCTGCAAGCAGAGTCTGCGGTATTGCATCGAAGTCTTGTCCCGGCAGCTCGTTAACGACATCATTGATGGTTGCTTCAAAATCAATGTAGGGCTTATACCTAAGACCTAATGCTCTAACTGCTACTCCGCCAGTCACATCCAGATATTCTGTCCCTTCAACGTCAAATATTCGGACTCCTTCGCCTACAGTATGATCAAGGCATCCATAGATATCACGATCTTGTGTCGTGATTGCGAGAGCATCAGCAGCTCTTCGCTTCCAGTACTCATTTGTCATCATACTCTTGTTAATGTCAAAACCAAGATCTTTCAGAATCTGAATGTGTTTGTCATCCATACAATCAATCTTCCGTAGATTCTATGGTGACCGGGGATGATGGCACCATTATCTAATTTGCGATGTGGGCTAGAGTATCAACTGGTTCTATTTCTTGAATACAAGGAGTAGTCCCCCTAATAGAATCATAAGACCTGCAAGTGTATACAAACTTCTGAGCCAAGCTATTGGATCCAGCGTGACCGCAGGATATGAAACAATCAAGATGATTATGAATCCAAATAGACTCAGGAGTGCTCCTGACTTTTGCACCTTCCAGGATATGAATCCGCAAGCGTCAAAGGCTAGAGCCACCATTATTATGATTATAATTGCTAGAAGGATTTCTATGACCCCTTCTAAGGATCCTGGGCCCGGACTAATCATAGCTCTATAAATACGTTCGAAAGCATAAACAAGAAGCACAAGACCGCCTAGCACAGTAAAACCCTGCGCAGCACCTTCAGCTTTACAACCCATTTCTAATTCTCCTCCAGATGAACAGCTACGCCACATCAATTCAGTGCATGTATTTAACCATCCCGTATCAGACCCAGATAATACATACACCTGTATTGCTTGGAGGACATGAGGGTATGACATCTAGTCACAAACTTATGAGGTGGCATATACGAGATACTCCAGCTATGACGGGAATAAAAGCACCGAGAGGTCGATACGGCTTGACAAGACCGAGGGGCATGTCATCATTGAGGGCAGGTCGTATCCCGCTCGAGAGATTGTCGAAGCTCTGGCGCAGAATGGTTACACTGAGCTGAGAACTGTTGGTGATTCACTTATCCTTGGGAATCGACGAATAACTCCAATCTTCAAGTCTCGTCAGGATCGCGCAATGGCATCACTGTGTCATGGTAGCCTTGCCTACTGCTGTCCATTATCAAAGAGGTGCGCTGAGAGAGACCGTGCACTAGAGATACTTGGACTAACATCGGATGAGTATGAAAGATTGAAAGGTGACTCACACGCCAGATTCGTAGAAACAGCCAGAGGGTTGTCAGACCTAGACTCAAGCTGGGAAAAACAAGCTCCAAGAGAGAGGTTAGTAAATCGTCCAGCATCTGATCCAGGGTATGGTTCTGACGATTATCGGCAAGACTTTGAATCACTTGATAGAACGATGCAATCATTGACTGCACAGTACGCAGACCGTTCTGGTCCATGGCAAGATGAACCTAGGCAATCAAAAGAAACTTATCGATATCAAGGAGATAGTCGCCTCTTTTCTCAGGACGAAGACCGCAAGGTCTGTAATGCTAAACCCGATGAATCGATTGAAGGTATTGGAACATTATTTTCTCAAGGAGAACTTAGTCCATTTGTAGATGATTCACGAGAAGATAAAGATGGGTATAGTTTCTGCTTTTCATGTGGACGAAGTATCCGTGCAGACAATAGAGTATGTCCTTATTGCAGTGCAAGACAATGAGTCCTAGTAACTTCCAATAGCACTCTCACGTCGACGAGAGTAGTCTGTTGGATAGTGGAACGTACCCACAATACGGTCAATACCCACGTCCTTGCCAAGAGATTTCAATTCCTGCATCTGTTCGATGGTTGTAACACCCCAGCGGAAAAGAGATGCTCTACCACCTCGTCTTGTAAACTCGTTAACAAAATAAAGAGATTCCACTAATTCGCTGTACTCGGAACTCCCCTTAGTTGGTAGGATTGGAGACCATGGATAAAGGTTGATTAGAACATTTTTTGTTATTTCACCAATTCTTGCGTAGTCATACCCATATTCGTTTCGAGCCCCTTCTGCGAAACCAGTTTCCGGATCAAGTAGAACTTCAACAGAGAGTTTCAGTGGTTGTTCTCGACCTGAAGCTTCATCTGATTCTGATGCGGCATCCTGAAGAAATTGTAGTCCTTCATGCACTTTTTCGCTGCGAAATTGGTGCCACTTCTCATGTATCTCCTTGTTTTCTGCAACGAGTGTGTAGCTGAGGCGATTTGGTTCTTGATCAACCAGAGGTGCGAAATCAGCTCTACAGCGTTCGCAGAAACAGAAATGGTCTCGAATGTAGCCAGTCCCGAAGAGCAAGATCTCGTTGATAGGATATGCGCCAATCTCCTTGACAATCTCAGCTCCATATTGCCAGAACTCCTTCCGGTTTGGACAAATCTGGTGCTCCATCTTGACGGCTTTGTCATTCATAGTCTGATATTTGGGATCTCGGGCGAACCAACCATCTGTATAGAAATCCATCCCCACTACACCATGAATGCTAAGTGCATCATTTAGCTGAACCCATTCTGAAAAGAACTCAGTGTGCTCTTCTCTTACAGGTGCTGTTTTACTTGGATACAAAGCATAACCATCGGGACCTTTACCGACGATTCCTACTGCTTCCATGTATGAAGCATATGTCGAAATGAACTCTTTTGCAGACAACTCTATATCTTCAGGTTTGAACATAATTAGCATCTTCTGCATAAAGAACTCGCGATAATTCAACTTCATTATCTTTGTACCCCGCCGAAATCGGTAAGAATTTTGCACTCGGTCTGCATGCGTGTATCAAGTCACCGCTATAAGAATTTCTTATTCAGACTCTTTATCAATTCCTGTATTAGAAGAACTGGTCCAAGGTCGTGAATCCAAGGAACTCATTAAAGTCTAGACCCACTGAGTCAAGAACCTGTTCGAACACGCTCTTCAAAATATCAATGTAAGCGTCCTTATCAATCCAGTAGCTCACCACTTTGGCAAGCTCTACAGGAAGTACGGTTTCTTGCCCCTTGGTCTTGATATATGATACAATGGTGCCAGGTGCTGCTTTTGTAGGATCCTGGGTTTTTTCTACAAGCATCTTGGCAGCTCTCACGTGAGGGATGTCAGTGTCATATGAGTAGAGGGGTTTTGTCAGCTGAATTCTGAAGGCTAGGTCCTCCGGATCATAAGGGTCCGCTTTTCCTTCCAATCTATCGATAACACAGTTAACTACCTCACGAATCTCTTCCTTTGCGACCTCAAAGCCTTCAGGATCATTTACCCTGCTTAGAACCTCCAACATCCTTCGGAAAGCCTCTTGAGCGAAGTCAGGAGTGTTACGTTTCTTTCCACTAAGGCCCTTGACTTCAACCTGTCCATCTTTATAGACACCAATGTAATTCTTCTTCCTGTCGGAGAGAGCTACGTACTTGTAGGTCTTCTCTACCTCAAGGTCGATTCCTAGCTCTTTTCTTGACCAATGCACCAGCTCTTCCTGTTGTTTCTCTGTGGGATTATCTAGAAACACCGAATCAGTATCTCCATAGAGAACACGAATGCCCATTGTTTCAGCTTTTTTCTTTGTCCTGACAATGGCATCTCTACCATATGCTGTGACACTCTCAGCTGCAGGCATGCAAAATAGCTCGAAGTGTTGTGCTCCTGTGACACCATATGATGCGTTAACGAAAACTTTGAGGGCTTTTTCTACTACTGAGTACCAATTCCTAATATTCTTATCAAGTGCTTTATCTTTGCTCTTTGGCTTGAACCATTTTACTCGAGTATCTCTGAAGAATCCGATTGTTTGGCTAATCATACCTCGTTTTAATGTGCAAGTCCAGTGTTCTGTTTCAGGGACTTTGTTTTCGACTCCATTTCGACATACTTCATGAGGACAATCAACTGTTTCATAACTAATGTTATGCGTCTTCATAATTGTGGGATATAGACTTGCAAAATCAAGAACTGTGGCATTGAAATGAACCCCAGCCACTGGTTCAATGACGATTGCGCCTTTGAATGCTTTACCACCAATCACTGCTTCAGTCTGTGCATCAGCCTGTTTCATGCTATCAATATCGAAACGTCTCGGTATCAGGAAATTACGAGACCGGTGTTCTTGTCTGAACACGGATTGAATCCATGATGAGATGTAGAACCGTGTAACATCATCCATTGACATTCGTGAAATACGCATCAACAGAATTATCAAACGTAATAGGAGATTGTCTTCGAATTGTGTGAATCTCAAAACAATATTCGCGTCTAGCCAACAATAGTGGGCAAGCTCGTAATATGGAAGTTCAGATATATCGCTACTCAGCTCTAACTTCCCAACACCAAGCAAACCTTGTGCAATTGATTCCAGATTCTCTCGTTGATATGCACCAGAAAGCGCATATATCTTGATTGAGGGGTTTGTGAAGAACTTGTAAAAGTCTATGTGGACTCCACGGTTTAGATTAGCACGCTCTCGACGGGGATCCTGATTTCCCCTCAATTTAATTGGGCAGTATTTATCCATGTCAATCTTCAGTCGTTTTGCACGGTTATGGAGATACTTCAAGTCAAATGTGTCACCTACAAAAGTAAGCACGATTGGATACTGATCGATGACACCAAATGCTTCTACTAGCATTTCTGCTTCATCTTCAAAATACACAATTTCCAACTCTTTTGGAAAATTAGCACCTTTCTTTCCTTCCAAATGACCTTCACGTCTTAGGACGAAGCATTTGTCGCACCCCTCACTGTCAGAGAAACCT
>JBHLQJ010000039.1:0-15635 GCA_048884945.1 Candidatus Thorarchaeota archaeon
CAAAACATTGATTCTTCTCACGAATCTCCCCAGTACACATTTACATGTCTGCTATATAAACCAAAGCAATGAATTTTTCCACATATGGACACTATAGTAGGCTAGAGACTATTTTCTAGCTCGCCATATCACAAATTAGTCAGACTCTTTCTTGAATGCAAGTTTTATTGCTTCAGCAAGTTTCCCTTGAGGGTACCAGAAACCGGGAACAAAGACTTCACAGGTTCCACATTCAGAGTCAATCAACATGCTAATTTGGAAAGAATAGTTTATAGCCGCTGTTACTTCCCATTCAACCACAACTAGGTATTTTGTGTGAATTGTACGAACCTCCTTCGATGCCTGAACTAGGCTGCTTGGCCAATACCTTCTTCCTCTAGTCTTCTTCCAATATTTTGGCACCTCGGAGAGATAGCTATCAATCTTGTCAAAATCGATGTCAGAGATTGTAAATGATATCATTTTCATCCTAATTCAAATTGAAACGAGTTAAGGTTTGGTCATGTTGGAAAATGGGATTCTAATCCATATCACACCTAGTCCGCCATATTTTTCAATAGAAATATCTGCGAAACAGGTGAAGAGCTATTAATCTCGAGGAAGAGAGTCTAGATGGATCAAGAAGAAACGATTCAATTCTTCAGGGCTGACCATCAGAAACTGAAAGATGTAGTATCGAAACTAACTGAATTTCACATGAATACTGACAAGATCCAAGGAAGTTGGACTGTAAAAGATATTCTTGCACACATCTCAGCATGGAATTGGGAGATTATTACTCAAGCTGAGCTTGTTCTATCCGGGAAAAAACCGTGGTACACATACAAGACAGAAGCAGAATTCAATAAAGAAGCTGTGAAAACGCGTGAATCTTGGTCCCTTGAGAAAATTATCTCAGAGTGGCATGAATCGTTTGATGCTCTAATATCAAGACTCGAGAGTTTCTCAGAAGAAGAATGGAATTTCGAACTTGATGATGAATGGCCTGAGGGAGACAAAGTTAGCGTTTCTTCTATCTTCGGGTACCGATATCATGGCGAAGGGCACGAAGGTGGACATGCAAAAATAATCCGGGAATATTTCGAGCTTTGATAGGTTCATTTCATTAGCAATTTTCGAATTCCTCTGACTCGCCACTTCCTCTGATTGTTCATTAGCAGGCTGCGTCACTCGTAGAATAGTGTAGCAGAATTTCATAGTATCCTACAATAAAGAAGCAGGGGCATCCCAGAGACGCCCCAATCAATATGTTGTTAGACTATAATCTAATCTGCATGACGCATTGTGGTGAATGAATCGATGATGCGCCACAGGCCATGCACGACCACGAATGCTAGCACACTCCACGTTATCATATTCGCATATGCGCTTGCACTGATTAGCGAACCACCAAGTTCGTGGATATATGGTATAAATGCAAAAATTATCACAATTTCCAAAATACCCATAATCAACTGACCTACAAAGCGAGGTTTTGCTACGCCTTTTTTCATTATATCAGAAACTCTCCCAAAGTTTGTATAATCAATCCTTATCTTGTATTTAACTCATACTTCTGGTTTCAGGATCGGTCAATTAGTCACTGGGATTATTCTAATTCAAAACCCACTTAATCCGTCATCTACTTTGATAATTTTCCAAGTCGTGAAATGATTTCTTCAGTTTCAATCATTATTCTATCCAATAGTTCCTTAACAGTGGGAATATCTTTAATCAAGCCTACGCCCTGGCCGCATGCCACCACCCCAAGATCAATATCTCCTTCCCTGTACATCTTTTCTGCCTTCTCTCCAGATGCCGCCTGAATAAGCTCGAATAGGGCGGCTTTTTGATCTTCTAGCTCAAGTACATGCTGAGCCGCTTTGTTGTTCCACAGTCTGTGCGTATTTCCGACAGAACGCAGCGCTAGAACTGTATCAGTTTCTTTTGCTTCGACAAAAGCTTGTTTCAGATTGTCATGAATTGGGCATTCCTTTGTTGCCAGCAGCCTAGTACCCATAATTATCCCCTGAGCGCCAAGAGCTAAGATTGCGGCAACACCCCTGCCATCTGATACTCCGCCCCCCGCAATTACTGGGACATCTAGAGCATCAATCACAGATGGGGTCATGACCATCGTTCCTATGTCTAAAATCCCAGTAGCTCCACCATTCTCATATCCGACAACCGTTATGATATCAGCACCCAGAGAAGCACCTTTCAGCGCATACCTCACTCCTGCGCATTTGTGAATCCAGATAGCGCCTCCATCTTTGAATTTTGGAACCAAGTCTTCTGGAGCCTTATGACCACTTGTTTCTATAATCTTCACACCCTCAGCTAATGTAGCATCTACATAATCTTCCAGCTTGTCTTGAGGCATCAATGCGGGGAACAGATTGATGTTTACTGCAAATGGTTGATCTGTGAGAGACTGTGTCGTTTGAATCGCAGCACGCAAGTCCTCAGGAGTCTTGTAATTTGCACTGGCCAATACAGCACAAGCGCCAGCGTTACTAGCAGACGCAACAAATTCAGGATTAGAAATTCTTGCCATGGTGCCTGCTATAATCGGATATTTGCACCCCAACATTTCAGTTACTTTTGTCTTTATCATCTTGCTCGCACACCCATATCCATTGTTCACTGACTAGCTTCTCATAGATAAATTTCATTATCAGATAGAACAAACGCTATGAAGTCTTACGGAGCTAGGCGGCTTAATTCTCTCATTGCCTGCAATCCTATTTTACAGCTCTAAGTTTTCGATAGCAGGATTCCCATTACAAGGATATTATGGTACTTCTTATCAGCTCCGTAGTAGGCATCTTTCAATATTCCCTCGATTTCAAAACCGAGTTTCTTGTATAACCGCACAGCAGCCTCATTCTCCTGAACGACCTCAAGACCAATCCTGTGTAATCTTTTGTTCCGAGCTAAAACGAGGAGGTTTTCAGTCATCACAGTTCCAAGTCCAACTCCATGAAAATCTTGATGGATGTATATCATCATATCCCCTATCTCCTTCTGCCTTGGACGCGGGAATTGATAGACTGCTGCAATTCCCACTAATCTGTTTTCAAAGATCGCTACAATGGAGAGTCCACTCTTCGTTCCACTCATCCAACGGTTAACCTTCTCCTCATCATATGGTGGATTACTCCACATGAGAGCATCTACTGAAAAGCTAGTGACCATACTCAGTAATTGTTCCTTATCCTCAGGCAAAAGCAATCGGAGCGTAACTTCTCTTTGATCTTTTAATCTAACACTCCGCTTTTTCATGCTTTTTCACTCTATTTTCGGTTTAACTTGGATTTTTCGTTCCAAATTTTCTCTAGCATACCCCTAACTCCAATCTGGTTTAGTACTCAAGCAAACACCTTTAGGTCACTCCCTTTCGTTGGTAGTTCATGAGTCTATCAGTCAAAAAAGGTCTTAGCTTTGGTCTCACATCTGGAGTCATCACAACCCTAGGAATGATTGTCGGTGTGAATGCAAGCACTAGCTCCCGTCTGGCAGTTATAGCAGGTATCGTGGCGATTGCTATTGCTGATGCCTTCTCCGATGCTGTTGCAATGCACGTTTCCGAAGAATCCGAGGGTGTTCATGTAAGAAAAGACATTTGGGAAGCCACTGTAACAACCTTCTTGGCTAAGTTCCTATTTGCCCTGACTTTTGTCATTCCAATTTGGTTCTTGCCTCTTGATATTGCAGTCTTGATAGATATAATCTGGGGCCTTTTGATCATGACTTTGTTCAACATCTTATTAGCTCGTTCGCAAGAAGAAAAGGTGTTACGAGTTCTCTTTGAGCACCTTACAATTGCTATCGTTGTAATTCTAATAACTTACATCGTGGGATCGTTTCTCTCCACAGTTGTCTAGAGAATTCAGTCCTTACATCATCTCTAAGATTCAAATTACTCTATTAAGAGATAGAGAATAATCAACATCAGATTAATTGTTACTATCAGCAGCAGATTGTATTGTGCTATTTCTCTCCCATCTTTGCAGTTTGGGCCAAATCACAGCCCAGATAATTGCAATTAACAGCAATATGTTGGAAGGTTCTATTACAGGATTAACCAACGAAGTTGGAGCATTACCCAAGGCATGTACAATCATGACAAAGAAAAGGTTCCCTGTGCGCAAATATAGCAGACCATATATGACTCCATTCATAAACACGCTGAACAAGAGTTCTTGAAGGACAATTATTGTCCATCCTTGATTCATTACTTTCCAAGGGATATGGAGTATAGTAAAGAGTGCTTGGGATATTATAAGGGCAATGATTACTTGCAGGTACTTATTTTCTACCACTCTTTTCATCCTCATACTAAACTGAATTAGGAAAAACCCCCTATAACCAACCTCTTCATACAAAGCTGTACCAAAGAGCATTCCAATCAGTAGACCAATCAGAGCAAGACCTTCTGTATTCCATTGTTGGTTGAGTTCAATACTTCCCATCCCTACGTATCCCATTATTCCCTCGATTATCTGAACAAGAATCCAAGTCACCAAGCCTATAGCAATTGCAATTGGCAGTCTCTTGACAACAAGTCCGACATCTCTTCCTTGAAGTTTTCCATATAAAATTAAGATTCCAAAAACAGTAGTCACTAGTAACAATGAATTCAGAATCAGTGTGCGGTGGATTAGTCCCCAACTCAAATCTTCTATTAACTGAATTATACCTGCTAAGTAGAAACCAAGGTATAAAATGACTATAACAACACTTACAACGAAAAACAGAACCATTGTTTTATAGTCTGACTCCTTTGATAGTATCATTTTGAAATCACGTATCCATTGATGTTTGAAAACCAACTGAGGACTGAAAGTGGCTTAACACTAAATCATCTTCCTAATAACTTGTTTCAAGAACAGATTACAATCTTTGATGGACTCTCTTTTTCCCGCTTCAAATGAAGAACACTGACTCAACTGTTTTACCGACTCATGGGTGTCAAATTGAAAACTGTAATCTATAGCACACAGTACCGTCATATGATGGCTATAGAACTAAATGAATTCCTTCATCATCTCAAAATTAACACAAAAAACACCAAGTGACGATGAAAATGGTATCATTGACAGAGAATCTAAAACAACTAGCACAGGAAGTTGGATTCGCATCAGTTGGTATATCGAAACCAGAGCTGCTTGAAGATCTACCCTACGGACCTATTGGTAAGGTCACAACACTAAAATCCCCTGTTCAAGAGCTACCCGAAGTAAAATCCGTCATACTTCTTGTATTCCACACTTGGGATAAAATATTCAGCCTCTCAGTGGATTCACCAGAGTGGCGGGGATATGGTCTCCATCAACCTGAAGAGAAGTTTGAGAGCTATTATCTTCCATATGAAATCATGAAGAATAAAGCATGGGAGATTGTCGATTTTCTCCGAAGAGAAGGATACGAAGCAAGGTATTCGTTAAGAATTCCAATGAAAACCGCTGCAATCAAGTGCGGCTTGGGCTCTCAAGGAAAAAGCACATTATTAGTCACACAGAATCATGGACCAAGAGTTAGTTTAATCTCAATACTCACGAGTGCAGAATTAGAAATCGATGAACCTTTTGAAGCAAACCTCTGTGGTGATTGCAGCCTCTGTATAACAGCTTGTCCGACTAAAGCACTCGAGCCATATAAGATTACAATCGAGAAGTGCATGACATATTCTGCTGAGTCACCATGTTCATCGGATGTTTCGCCCCATGTTCGTGAGATGGAAAAGAAATTAGTTCCGCGTCCAACAAAGAACAGCTATATTGAATGCGCAAGATGCATGGAAGTCTGTCCAATTGGTAAAAAGGGTAAAAGCTAAATTCAACCCTTAAGGGCAAACGTTGGTTTTTTGGCCAGATTCCCTTCATCTCAACAGACACTTCTAAGAAATTTAATGATTCAGAATCGCTTCTGAAAATAATATTCCTTTACAGGATCTGGATAACCATCAGACATCCCAAAAATCTCATAGCCGCATTTTTGAAAGAACCCAGGAGATTGAAATGAAAGAACCCATGTCAGTCCTGAAACAGAACCACTCTCAGCTGCAATTCTTTCAGCTTCAATCAAAAGTTGCCTACCATACCCTTGATTACGAAATCTCTTATCAATCCAAATCTGCTCAATATGTAGAGTTCCAAGAGCTGTAAACCCCTTTAAGCCTCCAATGACCTGACTACCATCATCTTTTATGACTAGTTTAATTCTGATTCCTGGGTATTTCTTCAGCAGTTCCCCGACCTGCTCAGTGACATACCCACCTAGCCCTTCACCAAGTATTTTCATAGCATCTTCTGATTTATCCTCAGAAATAATGAGTCGCTTTGCTCCTTCAGATTGGTCGGTTTCTGCCTCTCCATTAGATATTTGCCAGTTTTCATCCAGCCTCTTCATAAACACGTATTCTGTAATATTCTCAGGATAGACATTGCAAATTCCTATGACTTTGTAGCCTATTGCTTGGTAGAATTCCGGTCCCTGAAATGAAAAAGTCCAAGTCTGTGCTGCTGTATACCCTTTCTCTCTACCTGCCCTCTCAGCTTCCATGACAAGCTCCCTACCATAACCCAATCTTCTATACCTTTCATCTACCCAGAGAACCTCCAAATGCATGACTCCAGTCTTCATACTTGTGACCACTCCCCCCACGATATTTCCCTCATCATTCTTCAAGACCCGATTGATATCATTGTATGGAACATCTAATTCGCCATATGGGTATTGACTGTCATAAGCTTCCAGTTCTCTATCGATAATATCCATCTCTTCCTGAGTGGGATTGTCGATGGTGACAAATAGCTTAGACGTCTGATCATTGTCCATTCATCTATCTCCACAAGCTGGGAGTCCGGATGATTGATGTGATTAATTATGTTTCTAGAAACGCAAGACAAGACCCATCACAGTCCATCGTCTGATGTCTTGCATTATTAAAAACGTACTGACGAATGTCGGTACTATCAAATGTCGGTACAAAGATTATGCTACTTTTTTGGTCAGTTGAATCGGTGATAGAAATGGCTTACACAACAAAGCAACAACCAATCCCGATTCCGGGCTTATCTGAGTCTGTTGAGAATGAGGAGAAGAGCAGAGCTGTAGAATTTGATGTCTATGATGAAGAAGCTAGGAAATACCGGCAATATGTAGCACGACAAAAGGCATTGCATGAACTAGAAAAAAGAAAATTACTAGCTCTTACATCAGGTCATAGAGTATCGTTCTTCAGGTAGACAAAGGAGGCCCATTAGCACTGATAATATACTCTCCCTTAAATTACGAAACTGGTTGTGCCTCTTTCTTTTTTTCTTCTGATTTGAGAAAATCTAATTCAACTATCAGACAAGAGCCATGGTCTCTTTTCGGTCTTGAGGAACTCGTCTGAATAACTGGATATGTGGAATGAGTGCTGTGATTATCTTGTTCTCCGCTTTTTTCAAATGCTCCAAGAAGGTTGTTCTCGATATTTTCTCTTTGGATGCGATAGTCTGAAGGTCTGATCCTCTTGGAAATCTAAAGTATCCCTGTGCATATGCTGTCAAGAGAGCATGTACTTGTTTGTCTGTCAATCCCGAGAACAACGCATCTGTTGTGAGCGTTAGCGAACTTGCAATGTAACCATCGAATGGTTTCTTTCTAAGTATCTCTACCTCAAACCCATCTTCCCTTAGTCTACCAAGAAGCCTCTTGACATTCTCATGCCTGAAAGCAATCAATCTAAGATGCTCCCATCCATCCTCATATGCAATTGGTGGTATCAGAAGAAGGGTTGGATCCTTGAGGTAGTTTTGCACTGTACCTTTACCCCCACATGCACACATCCTGGTAATGACATGTGCGTTCCCACCATTGTGTATCTCATCAATTATCTCAACAGCTTTTGTAAAATCCTCGCGTATTTCATCATAATCTTCTTGTTTTTGCAAGATTAACTCTATAATATCATACTCGTCATTACACCATTGAAAGATTTTAGCTGAAGGGTGGGTTTCAGTTATTTGACCAAAAGGACTCTGATATCTTGTCCTGAAAACAATCTCGAATAATGCCATACTTTATCCGCTAGCATTTAACATATATGAACTCTACCGACACATGTCGGTAGACTTCTGATTTATTGAGTTATTTGTTGAAGTACATGATTTTTGAGATAGGCACGAACTCATTGTTCTCTAATTTTAAAAAGGGGATTTACTAAAAATCCCCATAAATCGTGCTGTGGTGATTCTGATATTATGAGTTGTCTTGCCAGCATCTAGTCTGCATTACGCCATGCAGTGAATGAATCAACGATGCGCCACAAACCATGCACAACTACAAACGCCAGCACACCCCAAGTTATCATGTTGCCATATGTGCTCGCTGTGATTAGCGTGCCACCAATTTCCTGTACATACATTATGACAGCAAAAATCACGACAATTTCCAGAATTCCCATAATCAGCTGACCTAGAAAGCGTGGTCCTGCCACTCCTTTTTTCATTTTGACGAAACCTCCAATTTGGGTATGTAATTAATTAATCAATAGCATCTATTTAACTCATTTCTTCAATAATTTGCTTTTCACCATTTTAGAAATTAGTCCACTCTGGAAACTATTTATTCTAGTAGTGAGTCGCAGACTGGAATCATCAAATCAACAATCTCCTTGATCTCCAAAGTGTGAACAACGATGTCCCAGACAATCAAACACAACAAGCTTATTCTTAGTGCCCTCGTCATTACAATAGTTCTAGCTGGCATGACTTTTGGAAATCTACCACATCCACCTGTACCAGTGGGTATTCAGACAGTAAATGGAACCACATTCAACTTCGCTGACTACCCTGCGCTCAATCATGAACAGATAGCGATAATCAACTACTTCAACCGTCTTGTGACTGGGCAAGCAGTCAACTCATGGGCTGGTTGGAATGCTGAGAGTTACCGTTGGGCGCTCCAATACGTCAGTGCATTTCTCGCATACACATTTGCTGCCTTCAGCGAAACAGTATCAGGCTACAGAACATCTCTCTATGAGGACTTTGCATTCTCACAGATTCTGAGAATGAATACAACAATTGCTGAATATGGAAATGACTCCATGGAATACTATGAATGGGCTTCAATTCCTGGTTTTACAGACTATTATTATCCCAATGCAACACATCCTGATGCTAATGATGTCTACACAGGAGGTTTCAGAGGGCCTGCTAACATCATGTGGACTGGACACTATGCCCTGATGATGGCACTTTATGAGAGAAATTTCAATGCAGGAGCAGTTGTTGATGAGCTAAGATGGTACATCAACGATTGGGAAACATCGGTCACAACCAATGGCTTTGGTACTCCGAAATCCGGAGGAATTTGGGGCGCAGGACTTATTCCATGTGAACCGTATATCGTGTTTGTCCAGTGCAACAGTATTCCTATCTATACAACTGAGCTCTATGACAATTTGTATGAAACCAACTATATGGAGAGTGGAATGTGGGACTACGGGCTCTCCTTCATTGAAGAGAATATAACCGATGACTATGGTCTTTATACAAATGGCTACTTTGTACAAAAACCAGTGGGCTGGGGACCCAATGCAGAACTTCTACCTCAAGAGATACCTGGCCAAGCTGTTGACCATCTTGTCGGAGGGCCAAGCCTTAACTCATATGGCACAGCTTGGGCACTGACATTTCTGGAGTATACGATTCCTGATACTACTATTCCAAAATACCCCGCGTTCATTGATGCTTATAGCAAGGATCTTTCCGGTGATATGATGTACATGCTTGGCTCATACAATCGTCCCACATCGTTCGGCGATGTATTTGGAATACTCGGCACATTATTCACCATGACCCTAGCAAACCAAAGGGGCGATTATAGCACAAGAGACCGTCTCCTAAACCTACTGCGAGATATGGTAAATGCTGTCTGGTCGCCCGATGGACGAGAGATGTATTACGATGCGTCTTCATTGGACTCATTTCTATCAGGGGTACTATCTGGATTTTCTGTTTGGTCAACATTACCAGTGACAGTACGCGACCTTGCAGATGCTCGTCCAATAGGATTCTGGGATTATCCCTATATCAGTGCTGCAGATGATGACAGTATCTGGGTCTATCAAGCACGGTGGGATCCTGATAAATCAGGATTTATTCTAAACATCGAAGTCGACAGTCCTGCTCAATTGACATTCAGCAATTTCCAGGATGTACCAACTGCGTACTCTAGAGGTGCATCAATGGGTGAACTCTCAGCAGGTTCTGGGGGGGACTACATACTAACACTCCAACCAGGGATATACCAGTTGGTAATTATGGAGGGCGCCCAGACATGAGAGAAAAACTCAGGGTGCAGCATTGGACAGTTGCACTGATGACAATCATTACTGGACTAGTCGGTGCCGCAATCTTTGCCTTAGTCCATGCGATACCTATGCCTTATACTATGATTTCACTCTTGAAGTTTGGCATCTCTCCAGCTCTTGCTATCATCGCACTGATTGGAGGAGTCCGAGGGCCACTTGCAGGATTTCTAGCAGGTTACTTTGGAATAGTTATTTACGATTTGATATCCTTCAACACAGTTGTTATTCTAACACTTCCTGCAATGGCCTATGGCGTTCTAGGACTCGTTGTTGGATTAGCATCTTATGATTTTTCGAATGGTCGTTCACTTGGGAAATTATCTATTTTATCAGCCATTGGACTAGTATTCACAGCGATACTGCTCGTTGTGATTGGTCTGTTTATCGGTAACTCCTCCGTTCTAGCTGAACTTGGACTTGTGATGTTGCCTCTACTCACGATGGGCCTTCCATCAGTCACTCTACTTACACCCATTCTAGCTCGAGTCTGGCTTGTTATTAGTCAGATAGTCCAGCTACCTTACCGGTCTATTTGACCTTAGTTGAACATGAGAAGTGTGCTTCGAATCACGGCTTCATCAAATCAATGATGCGTCCTCAAGTAACTAGTTTCTTCCAAAATCTCACCAGACTTATAGGTCCGTTTGATGTCTAATTTTAGAAATTCTATTTGAGGTGGAAAAATCACATGGTGTTTAACCCTCTACCTGGTTTGGAATTGGTCTGGGATATTGTCGCATTCATTATTTCGTTTATCGTGATTTTGATGCTAGTCCAGATCAATGCCAGAATCGAAAAAAGCGGCAAGCTTTCAACTACTGTAACAAGGAAAGTTATTCATACGTTCGCAGCCCCATTGTGGGTGCTCACTTGGGTGCTCTTTTCTGGTAGTATATTCAGCCGCTGGCTAGCAATAATTGTCCCTCTCATATTTGTCTTACAATTCGTTATGATTGGGACTGGGAAAAGTAAGAATGAAGATTTTGTGCGTTCAATGTCGAGAAGCGGAGATCCTCGTGAACTGCTTGGCGGTACTCTATATTATGCCTTCATGATGGTTGTTATAGGAATCCTCTGGTTCTATGTCCCAGCTGACGGAAATCTAGCCAACGCAACTCCTTTGGCGATCATTGTTTTTGGATGCCTAGCTGGCGGAGATGGGTTTGCTGACGTCATAGGACGGAAGTATGGCGGCGACAAGAAGTTTGGAATTGGCGGTGCTGAGAAGACTGTTGCTGGTGTGATTGGGATGTTCATTGGCTCACTCCTATTCAGTACCATTCTGGTCTTTCTGTTCTCAATAGAGGTGGCAGCCTTTTCTGTCGTCGACTTGTTTATACCTATCCTAGTCGTGAGTATTGTAGCTACCATTATTGAGGCGATAACTCCCAAGGGTTTCGATAACCTGACCATCACCATTGCAGCAATTATCATGGTGCTGCTCCTACCTTTCCTAGGGCTATACTGGCCATTTCCAATGTTTAGTCTGTTCTAAATCCTATGGTGTTGCGCGATGGTCAAAAAACTCACTGTCATAAAGCTTGGAGGTTCACTGCTTACCGACAAGGCAAAACCATACACTTACAGAAAAGAAATACTACAATCTGTGGCGCGAGAGATTGCAGAATGTCTTGATGAGGGTCTTATAGAGTCCCTTGTTTTGCTACATGGTGTAGGCTCATACGGACACCCTCCAGTCTTAGAACATAATCTCCACAAGGGATTCTTAGGACCAGAGCAACTCCTACCCTTATCCAAAACACAAGAGGGGGTCGCTACTCTTCGTCACATCATCGTAAAGGAACTCCAGAATGTTGGAATCCCTGTTTGTCTGATGTATCCCTCTTCAATGGTGACCTCTGAGAAGATGCAGATGACTAACTACTTCTTAGAACCATTGAACGGTTTCCTTTCACTTGGCATGGTCCCTCTATTGGGTGGTGACATCCTGATTGACTCAGTAATGGGTTGGAGCGTAGGCAGTGGAGACCAGCTCGCTGTTATAATCGCAAAGGAGCTAAGAGCCAAACGATTGCTGTTTGCATCTGATGTATCTGGAATCTATGAAACTGATCCTAAGTTGAAATCAGACGCAGTTCTCATAGATTCTATCAACCTAAATGACCTCGAAACGACCCTTAAAAGAATGGGCGCATCGGGAATCGATGATGCAAGCGGAGCAATGAAAGGAAAGCTCAAGTCCATAGTTGCAGCCAAGTCACTCATTGAACATGGCTTGGAGGTTGGACTAATCTCCATGATGGAATTTGGCGAATTGAAATCTTTTCTCAAGAATGAAGAATGTCACTGTACTCGAATTGTTGTAGAATAAAATCAAATGTGGGGCTCTTCTGGGTCCCGCATACTCTTTTTTTTCTCTCTATCAATCATGTCCTGATAGATTAGCAACAACCTTTTTGCATGATCTCTAATGTCATACTTTTGAACAGATTTGAGAGCATTCTGTGCTATTTTTTTCCTTAGTTCGCTATCTGACAGCAGCGTTTCAATTGCGCTCGCCAATGCTCCAGCATCGTCTGATGGCACTGCAATTCCATCATAGTTGTGTTGGACTATTTCTCTTGGACCATATACATCTGTGGTTATAACCGGGACACCACAAGCCATTGCCTCAATAATCGAGAGTCCAAATGGTTCTCGTCGTGATGGATAGAGGAAAATATTGCTCTTATTAATCAAGAGAGGAACATCGCTAGAGTCAACAACTCCTTTGTAGTCTATCATTGATGACACACTTCTTTTCTCAAACTCATTGAATAACCAAGCCTTGAGAGACCCCTCGCCAGTCATCATCATTTTGAGTGTGGGAAACTTAGGTTTAAGAATAGACAACACCTCTGGAAACAAGTCCACTGATTTCATTTCTTCTAGTCGACCCATGAATGTCAAGTCCCATTGTTTTTCCACATCCGGTAGAGGTCTGAATACAGATAGGTCAATACCACTATATATCGTATGGACTTTACTATGAAGTTCTGAAGCGAGATATTCCTTGAGAGCTTTTGCGACATTCTTGCTGACTGCAATAATAAGATCAAATCTATTATTTGAAGCAAACTCGTCGTAATCGGTTGACTCTCTCCCATCCGGGAGAATAATAGGCTTAGGTAACCCATGAATAGAAACGATTGCTGGAATCTTCAATTCTGTTGACCGATTCAAATTTGTGATTACTTTGTTGAAGACTACGTAAGTGCTGTGAGCATGGATTATGTCTGGCTGAAGTTGTCGGATAAGTGTAGAAAGTTGGTTTGTAAGCAGGTCTACATTCTCGGTAATATCAGAGGGCTTGAAGAGTTTCCTAACAGCCTCTTCTCTCTTCTCTTCAGGCAGCTTGTAGAATTCCCATTTTCGAGCCTCAAGTAGATTACCCTCCAAGTAATAGATGGTGTAGTGTGGATTCTGAATCGACTTCGGAGAATCACGAAAAGGTGATTGAGTTACGACGCACGACTCGTGTCCCATTGCATCCATCGTCTTTGATAGATAATGGATAATGGACTCATAACCCCCAAGACCAGCAGGATTAAGGCTATCGCATAGATGGAGAATCTTCATCAGCACTACTCCAAATTAGTCACACAAACTTTGTCTGGACCAACTAATCTATCTAGCTGTTAACTATATTGTAAGAATGTGTATGGTGTTGATAACTTGACCGACCCTGCGTGTATCGACCTACCTGTCCATGTCAGAGACCGTGACATTTTCCATGACATAGAGGGTCGTGTTTTTGTAGTACTTGGATACATCCAACCATCTGACCGGATACTCTCATTCCTCAAATACGTACCTGACTCATCTGGGGAGTGGAAATCTGGTGACATCAAATACAAGAGAATGTTCTGGGGCAGTGTTAGCTCAACTGTTGATGGCATGAATATTCTCCCTCCCGATTATATAGTTGAAGACCCTCATTTTGGTACTGATCTCTTAGAACCTCCACGTAAGATTGTTGCAAAATACTTCAGTCCTGAAATCAGGCTGAAAGAAATTCTAGATATAGGTCCCAGTGACCCTCTTGAAGAATTAGTAAGACGAGGAGCTGACATACTTCATGATGCCCTAGGTATCCCATATGATACCATTGGAGTTGCAGGAAGCATACTATGGAAAGGACATAATCTGGAACGATCGGATGTCAATATGAACATCTATGGATTTGATCCCTCTTGGATTCTGCATAATAACTACGACTCTCTCATGGAAGGGCGAATGGATGCACGTCTCCGTGAACTTGCGGATTGGCAGCATGCTATGAATCGGGTCCATGCAAGGGTCCCGATTCTGAAGTCTGAAGATTTACAGAATCTCTTTGCTCGAAGAAAAGCCCTATGTTTAGCTGATGTATGCATTGGAATAACACCTATTCTCTTACCAGACGAAATTCCCATTCAACATGGTGATGAATCATACTTTGCGATAAGTACCAAGCCAATATCAATCACGATGGAGATTCAAAGAGATGAGTTTGGCATCTTTCATCCAGCAATATATGAGGCACAATCATTACCTCTTGATATGCTCGATGGTAACTCTGTGAGTCGAATTATGGTATATGATGGTGCCTTCGGAGGTCTCCTTAGAACTGGGGATCGGGTGGAAGTCATTGGAACTCTTCAAAGAGTGACTCCAACAAATGGAAATCCATCTTTCTATCAGATTATGGTAGGAACCAAATCAGGAGCTGGTAAGGAGTACATTCGATTACTTACATAACCTGCAATCACAAGTGTCTTAGGTCTACAGGTATTTCTCTAAGACGATGTCAACAAAGAAACTCTTCTTGAAGATTGATGCATGTTATGGAGAGAGAGTCAGGAAGGCATTACTTGAGCACAATCTCCTCGACACTGACTATAAGATATTTTCACAGGATGGGGCGCTTATCATACCACTTCGTCAAGGACTCAAAGACGAAATACTTGAGGGTATTCTTGGACCCATAGATTATGAAACTGGAGAGATGGAATTTGAGCTTATTTCTCGTAGCCCAAAAAGCCTAGCAGAGGCTCTCGAGAACTATCTTACTCCAGAAGAACTTGAACTTGTTCCTCGATCATATGACCTTATTGGAGATATTGCAGTCCTAGAGATACCTGATGAACTATCAAAATACAAAGAAATGATTGGGAGAGCGTTCCATGACGTTCACAGGAATTTCTCCACAGTCCTCTCAAAGAAAGGTGCAGTTTCAGGAACCACTAGAATCAGAGATTATCAATATCTATCTGGTGAAGACAAGACTGATACAATTCACATA
>JBHLQJ010000040.1:0-7274 GCA_048884945.1 Candidatus Thorarchaeota archaeon
TCTACCTTGCTTTCACCATAAGTAAAATCGGGTCTTAACTCTGTATCTTCAGTTCCTGGTGGAAATCTAATTGCGCCCATAGATTCAGTAGATGAACAATAGATGAATCGTTCAACCTCTGTTCCCACACATGCGTTCATCAAATTCTTTGTACCTTCGACATTCACTCTGAACATGAGTTCTTTGTCCCTAGGATAGAAGTCAAAATATGCAGCAAAATGATAGACTACTTTAACTCCCTGAATAGCATTCTCAAGACTTGGAATATCAAACAAATCTGCTTCTCTAATCTCAATATCCTTTGGGAGTCCCTCAGTATTGCTAGATGCACGAACGAGAGCTACTACATCATGCCCTTCTTCTAGAAGCTTTGAAGCAACGCGCCTACCTATGAAACCAGTTGCTCCCGTCACTAGAACTTTCACTCGGACTCACCTTCAATTTTAGCTCAACCCGTCCCTCATTTATCTGTATCTCATTATATCAGCCAAAAGTAATATTCGTTCAGGTAAAAGAATTATTAGAGTGATTAGGCGGGAGAAATATTGGAACCGGATAGTCATGAAGAAATCCGAGTAGCGCAGGAAGTTCCAGAAGAAGATACTGCAGCTGGATGGTTCCTTCTCGGATGTTCTTTCGCAACAAAAAGCAAACTACTTGAAGCAGAAAGAGCGCTCAAGATAGCTGTAGACATGCAGGAAGACTATTCATTTGCTTGGTCTATTTTAAGTGCAGTTCTATTAGCCCAAGGTCGTGAAACTGATGCTGAAAAAGCTGGAAAAATGGCTTTAGAACAATGTCCAGATTTGAAGATGACTTGGCCCAAACTTCGGAGTATTATTACCTCTCAAGCAATACAGAAGGGAAAGGATTGGAAGAGTCCAAGAAAAGTTCGGATTGATGCAACCGATACGACTGATTGGGGTTTAATCATCAAAAAACTTGCAGTAACCATCGAAGAATCACTGGACAAGATTGAAAGTCATGATGAAGAGGAAGAATCTTCTGAATCGTTAGATACTGCTGTTGCTATGGGTATGACCAATAATAGTAAGAGCGAATCAATAGAATCTGAAACCCATATCGACAAAACCGATGATAAAACCCCACAAAGATCACCTGAGTTTTGGTTTAGTACCGCGAGAGGTCATTTGAATAAACGTGAGTTTGATAAAGCAGAGAAAGCATTTGAGAGGGGACTAGTTCTCGATCCTGAGAATGGTGATGCACTACTTCGAGTTGGAACTCTCCTAATGAAAAGAGAAGTCAATGATAGAGCTGAAGAAGCTCTAAGGAAAGCAGTGAAATATTCGCCTGAGAGTTCAGAAGCTTGGCTACAACTAGGGATATGCCTGCAAGCTCAAGACAAATGGCAAGAATCCTCGGAAATTTTGAAGATTGCTAGTGAGAAAAATCCTCGAAATGTAGAGATTTGGGTTAAGCTTGGTGAAGCAGACTATTATAGAAGCATGTATCAAGATGCGGCGAGGAGTTTTCTCCGTGCTCTTAGAATTCTCCCCAACCATAAATTTGCACTATTTTACCTTGGTCGCTGTATGGAGTATCGTGGTAATGGAACTCATGCTTTGAGAATCTATCGAAAATTGATGGACCTGGAACCAGACGATCCTGAAATACTTGAGGAGCTCTCCAAATCATTCCATCGGCTTGGCGAAATTCAAACAGCAAACAGAGCAAAGACCCTAGCAGCATATCATCGCAAGTCAAAAACTGACAACCATATCATCTAAATTATTTCAATAGCTCATCAAGTTCAGGGAGAATCTCACCAGCTTTTCCAGAAATGTGGAAATCAACAACTGGCGTCAGTACCGTCCTTTCAATATTTATCTCGATTACAATACCGCCCTGTTGTTTCACAATAAGAGGAAAAGACGCTGCTGGTTGGACAAAAGCAGAGGTGCCTATCACAATACATACATCTGCTTGATTTAGATGTGAATACACTTTCTTCATGATGTCTGAATTCAAGGACTCACCAAACCATACAACATCAGGACGAAGATGACTGTTACAATTGGGACACGATGGAATCCCTACAGCAGGCAACTGCAATCGTCCACGATAATCACAAGAAATACATTTCAATGCCCACAAATCGCCATGTACCTCAAGAACATTTCTTGATCCAGCTCGGACATGCAAGCCATCAACATTCTGGGTGATTAGGGATTTGAGAATGCCTCGTTGTTCCCATAAAACTAGTGTCTTATGAGCAGGATTTGGTTCACATTCACCTATCAGATTCTGACGCCATGCATACCATTCCCAGACAAGGGAAGTATTCCTTGCAAAAGCAGATGGAGTGGCTAGCTCCATAGCATCATAATTACGCCAAAGTCCATCTTCTCCTCGAAAGGTTGGCACATTAGATTCTCTTGAAATTCCAGCACCGGTAAGAGCTATAAAATAATCTGCTTTCAAAATGACATCTGCAACTTCTCTAAGATGAGTCTTATTCATTATTTAACCAGTAAGTTTTACTTGCTATTCTTTCTTAAGCCTGCCCTCTTTCCTATGCCATCAGGCTTATTAGGTGAAACAATAGAAAATTATTCACTATTGTGAATAAGACGGTGAAAACAATGTCGATAGGTGAGGTCTCGAAAGAAAAACAAGTCAAAAGGAGAACCTGGATGATGCCTCAAGAAGTCGAGGTTTGGTATGTTCTTCCTGCAATAAGAAGAGAGCTTGCCAAAGCTATGAAAACAAAAGTAGTTCCTCGCCCAAATGAGGAGGGGAAAATAGTTGATCACAGAATCACTCAGAAAGAGATTGCTAGAATGCTTGGAGTGACCGAACCTGCAATCACCCAGTATTTACTGAAGAAGAAGGGTCAAAGGTCTAGAGGGGATCAAGTAAATCTTCCAACAATAATAGTGAAGGAAATTGATAGAGCAGCAGATTCGATGATTGCAGAGTATGAGAAGACAAGATTGAATGAAGAGGAAGATATCTTCGAAGCTATGACCAGTGAAATCAATCGCATTATTAGATTCATGAGGGATGAAGGTGTGATGTGTGATATTCACAGAGAGTTCTGCGCTCATGTAAATGATCCATGTGAGGCTTGTGATTCAAAATAGGCATTACATAGCATCTATACTATGTAGTAGAAGGTTTTATTCGTGTTTTTCTATACCTGAGGTTCTATAGGGTGTTAGATATTGACAGGAGAAATCAAAGTCAGTACTGATGATGCTCATGCAATTATCACAATATCTCGAGAAGACAAATTAAATTCAGTCACGAAAGATATGCTCGTTAGTTTCAGTGAACAAGTTTCACAGATTGCTAACGACCCCAATATCAGGGTAATTATCTTTGCAGGAGAAGGGAAGCGTGCATTTAGTGCAGGATTTGACCTCGAAACTATAATGGGTCTTAAAGGTGCCGAAGTGACCGAATTTTTCAAAATCCTTGAACGTACAATGCGGCTCATCCGTCAAAACCGGACATGTGTCACGATAGCTGCTGTGAATGGATATGCAATTGGATTCGGAGCTATGTTAGCTCTTGCCTGTGATTTTAGATTCTTTAGTGATACAGCAGTGTTTAGACTTCCAGAAGTCGAGCTGTCGGTCTTTCCAGGCGCAGGTGCAGCATCGAATTTATTGCAGTTGGTGGGTCCAGCTCGGGCAAAAGATATCATATTGACCACAAGGCGAGTTTCTGCAAAAGAGGCGCTCCAGATTGGTCTTGCGGATATGTTGGTGAATCAAGATGAGTTGATGGAGAAAACAATGGAGTTTGTTGCAGAGTTACTAAAGAAAGATGCAAAAATCTTAGTCAGGTCAAAGACTTTGATTGATGGCATGACTGGAAAAGACCTTGCTGATGCAGATGAACTTGAAACCGCTTATCTCGACGAATGGCTTCGGGAGAGAGAAGGATCATTTGAATGAAAGTAAACCAGACCCATTCGTTTAAATTGAAAAAGGTAGATTTTCAATTTCCTTCTGGATAAGGAGATGATAATTTGGCAAAGACTGCGGTAATTGCTATTGGCGGAAACTCACTAATTAGAGATAAGGATCATAAAACAGTTCCAGATCAATACACTGCGACTGCTGAAACATGCAAACATATTGCAGATATGATCCAAGAGGGATGGAATGTTGTTATCACATCAGGGAATGGACCTCAAGTAGGCTTTATTCTGAGAAGGTCAGAACTAGCTGAACATGAGTTGCATCCAGTACCTCTTGACTATTGCGGAGCTGATACCCAAGGCGCAATTGGTTACATGATTGAGAGAGCACTCTACAATGAATTCCACAAACGTGGCATGGACAAGCATGTTGCGTCGCTGGTTACTCAGGTAAGAGTATCAAAGGATGATCCAGCATTTAGCAATCCCAACAAACCCATAGGCTCATTCATGGATGAAAAGGATGCAAAAAAGAAGGCTGATGAAGAGGGGTGGGATGTAAAAGAAGACGCTGGAAGGGGATGGCGAAGAGTTGTACCATCACCAATTCCTAAGGAAATTATTGAGCTTCCAGCAATCAAAGCGCTTCTAAATGATGATATCATTGTTTATGCTGTCGGAGGTGGAGGAATTCCTGTTGTAGCTGATGAATCTGGTAACTTAGAAGGAATCGCAGCAGTTATTGATAAGGATCGAGCTTCTAGCCTCTTGGCGACAGATCTAGATGCGGATGTTTTACTCATTTCAACAGCAGTTGAACAAGTCTATCTCAATTTCGGAAAGCCAGACCAGAAAGCTATTGAAAAAATGGACCATATTCAGGCTCAACGTTTCGTTGAGGAGGGCCATTTCAGTCCGGGGAGTATGCTTCCAAAGATAGAAGCGTGCATTCAATTCATCAAGAATGGAGGAGAGATGGCAATCATCACAGACCCCCCAAACATCACAAGAGCTCTAAGGGGGGAAACAGGAACGAGAATCGTTGCTGGCTTTGCAGTTCCCCCGCCACCAGAGCGAAGGCACTAACCGTTAGATTAATTGTGGATTGATGCAGCCGCGATTCATGATGAAAAATGAAGCTTGATCGAGTTTCTACAACTAATGCACCAAAGGCAATTGGCCCATATTCACAGGGAATCAAGGCAAACGGATTTGTTTTCTGTTCAGGGCAAGTCCCAATCAATCCAGATACTGGAGAACTTGTGTCTGGTTCTATTATGATCCAAACAAGACAAGTTCTATCGAATCTCAAGGGAGTCATTGAGGCGGCAGGCTCTTCAATGAATCTCATTGTGACGTGCACAGTCTATCTAAAGGATATGGATGATTTCTCAGAAATGAATGCAGAATATGCAAAATGGTTTGGTGAGATCCCACCAGCAAGAGCAACTGTAGAGGTTGCACGCTTGCCAAGAGATGTGAGAATAGAGATTGATGCAATTGCGCTCTTGTGATCTCGAAATAATCCATCTAATATTGAAATCTTGAATTAAAATAACAAAGGAGATTCTATCTTGAATAAATGTGTTCAAGATATGCGTTTTCAGTATAACGATGGAGAAAAGAATTTGTGCGGGCAGAGCAAGCTTTTTCTTGGGATTATTGTCTGCATCGTCAAGTACGATATGGAGCATCGAGAGTTGGACCAAAAATCTTCTGATATCGATGGCATCGATTCTTTTCTTAAACAAGCCTCACTGTTAATTGAAAACAAATGTTTTAGTGAAGCAAGAGATAAACTTCGCGTGGGGCTATCATTAGATCCAAAAAATGTGAGTGCTTGGGAACATCTCGTCATCTGTAATTTGGAGATGGGCAAACCAAAAGGCGCAATTGAAGCACTCAACAATCTTCTTCAAATTGAACCGACTTCCTCATCAAAATGGGGAGATAAGGGATATATTCATCTCTTACTTAACGAGAATTCTGAAGGTATTTGGGCGTTAAAAGAAAGCCTAAAACTCCGACCTCGAGATGTACGTAAATGGGAACTCCTCGCGATTGCTCTAATCACTGAAGATCGATGGGAGGAAGCGATGGACGCTCTTGAAAAATCCTTAGATTTAGATCCATCTTCGGCAGTATCTTGGTACAATCTTGCTCTTTGTCATCTCTACTTCGAAGAGTTTACGACCGCACTGCAAGCGGTTGAATATGCGATTTCGCTAGACCCATCAATAGAAGAGCTTGCTGAAGAATGGGTGGATTTAGTAGATGATGAAGACCTCATAGAAGAGGTCTATCCTTCAATTGATGGAATTGCAGCATCTTAAATTAGGCTAATATTGTTACTTTCCTTCAGGGAGTTCCTCTTTAGGTTGAACCTTCTCCAGCTCTTTTTGAATACTCTCTATCGATTTGTTCATTTTGAATGATTTAGCGATGTTAAGAGCTTGTTCAAGAGCTGAGATAATTTGATTTTGTTCTAAATCTCGTTCAGTTTCGTCTTCAGCGTCTTTCAGAGCATCAATCTTTTTTGGTATAACAGTGAGAAGTCCATCGATAGCCTCTTGGGCTTCTTCCTTTGAGCTGAATGAAGTTTCAGACTCGGATCCGTATGACGCTACAATCCTGTCAATTTGGCCATACAATCGTTTGTACTCATCAAGAGCGCCTGAAAGGATTTTTCTTACCTCACCTTCAGGATCAGCTTTTCCAAGAGCGACCTCAAGTTTTTCCATTGCGCTTTCAAGAAATTGCTTTCTTTCTTGAAGTTTGGTGCGTCTACGTTCCATCCAACGCCACTCGTTTGAAATCTGGCGGGTAAGAGCCATAGCCTGATTGATTGTTTCCCTAAATTCATCAAATTTAGACATTGCCTCATTTAGATCAGATTCAAGTGATTCTACAACATGTGTGAGCTGATAACTTAGTATATCGCTTGCTTGAGCCTCAGCGAGAACTCGACTTTCTTTAATTATTCTACCTGCAGAACTCCACAATCGCTCGATATCTTCAGGATTCTGATCAGTTCTTTTACGGACATCAAGTTCCTCAGATAACTGACGAATCTCGAGGTCAATTGTCTGTAATTCTTGAATCTTTGCTTTCAATAGAGCTTTTCCGAGTTTAGTGTTTAGTTCGTCCGTTAGATGTTGCCGTTCCACCGGCACTTCAAGTAATGCGTGAGTGTTGTCTATCAATAATTGCAAAGCATTTTCATAGGAAAGAACAGCGTCATGGAAAAGACCTTCTTGAAAGTGCTCGTCTGCTTTCTTCTCTAACTCAATTGCTCCTTCAAGAACATCGTACGGCGAGGTTTTCAGTAAACTGTCAGTCAATATTAGTGGAGAATCAGAACAAATATCAAAAGAAGAATTAG
>JBHLQJ010000040.1:7284-15547 GCA_048884945.1 Candidatus Thorarchaeota archaeon
CTGCTGTCAAACGGACAACTGTGACTCCTTCCTGAGATGCAATATAGAGAAGATCATGGTCTGCAGTGACCCATTCAATCTTCTGGCCACTTAGAAGGATTTCTCCAACATCTTCACCTCTCTTCAAATCCCAGATAGTCAGAGTTCCAGCTACCGATGCTGCAACTAGATAGTGACTGCTTGCCCACATAGAAGAGATTGGACTTGTATAACCAGATTCGAGGGTTTTGACTAGTTCCCATTCTACGCGGTCATATACTGCAATCTCACCATTCGAGTTGCCGACTAGAATAAATTCAGCATTCCCCCAGAGGATGCCGCCTTTACCTTTTTTATCCAATCTAGCAAGCTCAGAGGGGGCAGTATCTCGGTCTTTCAACCAAACACGAGGTTCTTCCTTCTTAGTACTTGTACAAATGATTTTATCATCAGACCATAGACTTGTGAGATCCGACTTGTGAAGCTGCCAACTTGATGTTTCGTGAGTGTCTTTTTGTATAGATACAAGTCTCCCATCATTTGCGCCAACATAGAAGTAGTCACCATAAAGTGTCGAGGTCAGAGCCTCGTAGCTGAGTTCGAACCATCCAGTCATTCCCCACGTGTCTTTTTTCCAGACATAGACTCTTCGGTTGCAAGTGGCGAATACTTGAGTATCATCAACATCAACAATCAGAGGCGGAGTATCCGTTTCACCTAGCTCAGCAACTAGTTGCCAGTCAGTCTTAGACCAGACTCGAATTTTCTGATCTCGACATGCGGCATATAGAAAATCCTCATCATAATCAAGGTCAACTGCTAGTGCTTCAAGTTTGATGACATTCTCATAATTTAGAGATGCTACACCATTTGAGCCCAAGGAGCCTTTATCCATACTCTGGCCTCTAAGGATTTAGGAATTAACAATCCGAAATTTGGAGTGCTTAAGGGTGTTTCTAAAAGTGTCAAAATGACACTAGAGAGGGTAAAAATGCAATTTAAGACAACTCAATACATGATAAAATCGTTGAAAAGGGAAGACCCACACAGAAAGAACTTAAGGCATCCTCACGAAAAAAGCCATACTAGACGGAGGCAGGCATCTTGGATACCAGCGGATGGAGACGAGAATTAGATAAACTCGCTGAACTAAAAGGAATCCTAGTTTCAGTTAATCCTGGAATGGAGGAACAAGCGGACCGTCAGGTGCGTCAACTCTACGATATCTTTGCTAATTTATCGAAGATGGAGAATGATCTTGCTACCTCAGGATTTATGAAGAAGAGAAAAGTTCAGGCTCAAGTCGAGAAAACAGCTAATGACCTTGAAACGGATTTCATGAGAGTAACTCGTGACTTTGCAGAATACTTCCGAAAGGAGCATAAAGACACACTTGCCATCGCGCCAAAAATTCAGACGTTCAAACCTGCAGAAGTAAAAGGAATATCAACTTTGAATTTCCCGGGTATCGGAGCGGGTGATTTCAAAGACTTTGAAAAACTTCATGAATTTGCTAAAGCTTTCTCAAAACTGTACTTGGTCATTCATGAAGACGTTGCGCGAGATGTAAAATCTACTCTCGATGAAAACAAAGCGACTGTGGATACCTATGAAAGGCATATCACAATCGACAAGAGCGAAGTTGCTACAACTGTTTCAAATAATGATGTAATGGGTCTGTCTCTCAGAGATCTAATAATTCTGAATGATAAGCTTCAGTCTGATAGAGAGTTTCTAGACGGGAGAAAGGATGAAGTAAGTAAATTGCTTGGTACATCTCTCGTTGGTTCAGCAGAGTCTCTTCAAGCATCAGTCGAAACCGCAGCTAGATTAGGTTTAGAACTACCTATGGAATTCTCTCAGGAACTCCGTCTGATTGCTAGAGATGCCGCCAAAGCTGACACCCTAACTGCACTCGTATCTCTTGAAAATCAACTCCATTCTGCTCAAATTAAGATGGCTAATGCTCTCCGTGATAAAATAATAAACATTAAGCACGAAGTCACAACAAAGATTGTTGAAGGCGGAATCCCAACAACTGCAGAGGTGATTCCAACCCCACCAAATGTAGGCGTTGAAGGAGACAACATTGCTTCGCTTCTCTCTAGTTATCAGCGGATGGTGGAATGGGAAGGGCAAGTGAAAATCGCCCTCAGAGAACGATTGTTCGAGTTATTAGATGATGTTGAAAAAGCAACTGAAGCTCCTGATGATGCAGGAATAAAAGATATCGTAGCAGTCCGTCAATTCATTGCCAACTCAAAGAAGACTTTGAAGACAGCTGACATTGACGAAATGGTAAGAATATATCTCCAAGCAAAAGGAATGGATGATGACTTTCGCAAGAACATAACAGATAGCATTCGCAGCTATTTAGCTAAATTCAATGAACTAGCAACTTCTGCTGATAGGGTTCTTGACCATGCTCAGTTGAGTAAGAAAGCCCCTAAGGTCGAAGAACTTGAAGGCGGTATTGTATACCTACTTGGGTCACTCACAAGTTTAAGAGGTGCCGTTGAAAGCGGTGTTGCCACATTCCGAGAGGCATGTCAACAAGAGATTGATGCGATTGTTCATGACCTTCAGACTGTAAAACCTGCTTATGCTGAGATTTTCATGCCAATTATTGTTGAACTCGATGAGGGTGCAACCCGAATACAAGGCATGGAGGATTTTGCAGAAATAAAATCTGAAATGCGCTCCATTAAAGATGGCATTCTTGTTAAAGCTCAAGATGCTCTTGAGAATCTCAGATACAGACTTGGCGTTAAAATAAGACTTGCAGCTGCAAAGCTAATGGGTGCTGGAGTAGAGATACCTCATGAAGCACAAGAAGCAATTAGTGAGCTGAACAATGTAGGCGTTGCAGCTGACACGGTATTCAGTCTTCCAGCCATTGCACGTAAGATGGTCGAGATATACGAAAAGAAAATCCAGGACAAAATAATAGAGAAACTTGGTTCTGAAGTCGACTCTCTCACAACTAGCCTAGAACGTGCAAGCAGCATTGGCGTTAAACTTCAGAAAGAGCTAAAAATGCTCAATGACCTCAAGAACAAGCCTCCAACGGAGCTTGAAGAGGCTGCAGATGCATTCGATCAACTCATGAATCTGACTACCTCGCCAAATGTTCACAAGAAGATTAGAGAACGTGTAGATGAAGCATATGTTCAGATCAAGGGAGCTTTATCGCTATTCGAACAACAAGGAATGTCTGAATTTGTGGAACGATTAAAGATGCTTATTGATAAAGTCCCCTCCAAACTGGAAACAGACTCACCTCATGTGAATGAAGCACTCGATGTTTGCCTTACACTTGCAAATATACAGGAAGAAATGCTTCAGATGATTAAAAGCATAGCCAGCAAGAGTGGTGAAACTCATGAGGCTGATTTGAGGACAAAGAGCCAATACTATTCAACAGTTGAACGAGTCGCTGAAAAATATCCAGATGACTTCAGCAAGCTTGTTTTCAATATCAAGAAGATGAAGACACTGGAAGATAGTCTTACCGAAGCAGTTGATCTAGATCAGGCAATCGGGAACTTCCACGAGTTGGAGGAAATGAGGAATCAATGGCTGGATAAAGCCATTTCAATGGATGATTGGCACAAGTCTCTTAGAATGTTCATGACTGGATTTAGTCCTGCAGCAAAACAGGATGAACGCGACAAGTTCATTGAAGATGCAATACGGAAAATAAGAGAAACCTATAGCCGAGAAGATATCAGTTCATACCTAAGCTGGGCAATAAAAGAGAGCGCTCAAGCTCTGGTCGGTTCAAGGAAGAAATAGGAGAAAAAAACCAATGTTCGGAAGCGGTCCACCAAAGAAACCTGTTGAGATTGATGATACAACAAAAGCAGCAGAAGTCTTTGCTATTGGAATTGGTGAATGTGGCTCAAACATTGTAGGGTCATATCTTCAAACTAGCAGAGATAAGAAACTGCCATCAAGAGTCAGAGGATATCTCTTGATAAACACTGACAGAGCAGACCTGACAAAAGTACGCCAGAAGTACGGAATCCCCAAAGAGAACACACTACTCTATGGAGCTTCGGAAATTGGTGTGGGTGGTCGATTTATGGACGGCTATAATTCGATCATGGAGTCAAAAGATATCATCTTCGACCAGCTTAGTAATCTTGGATTCGAAGGTGTGTCTGGTTTTTGTATCTTCACAAGTCTGGGTGGTGGTACTGGATGTGGAGGAACACCAGCTCTAATTGAGTTACTCAAACAGAGATTCCAAGAAGAAGAAGGTCGTCGAATATTCGTTTATGTCGTAGGAATCCTTCCATTTGAAGGACAGTCAAGCGAAGCCTTGAACTCAATTTGGGCGGTATCAAAACTACTCCGAGCGCAACTGCAAGAACGTGGAGCAGATCTAACGATTCTACTCTCAAATAGAACAATGCTGAAACGAATCCTCCAATGGAGAAAAGGCGATACGGTGGATTATCTACAGAGAGAGCTTGAGGTCGATATCGCAGACATTGACTCAATTGAAACAATGGTACCATCAACACTAGATGAGGGCTCCGATTTAGAAGCCAGAACGGAACAGGCTTTCGTAGAGCTCGTCAACCCACTTGCGCTGGATGTTGTAGAAGCAATGTTGTCTCCTGGTGTGTGGGAAAAATCGAAAGATGTGTTCCCAACGACTGACTTGGCGGACTATGCTAGAAAACTTGACCCAATCGTGGTTCCTGCTCTATATACAGACATTGGTCTGATTCCAGATGCAGGGAGCATGGCTAAACAACTAAGGACGATGATTGACTATGCTGTGACGGAGTGCTCCTACGCTGATGTTGGAGATGAGCCAAATGCAGAGAGTGTTTACTATGTCCTATCTGGACCAAGACATGTAGCGAAGGCGGAGTTTGGAATGCATCTAAAGGAAGCACTCGACAAGTTCATCGCACCTGGTGCTGCGATTACTCCATGCTATGTACAGTACAATTATGAAGACCCGAAGACCAATTTGCTGCTTCTTCTAGGTCTGCCAAAGATCCCAGAGCTCGTCCAGATAATTAATGAAGCAACTCAGCTAGTCAACCTGCATAGTGGGGCTTCGCCACTAAAGCAAGGGTGGTTCATGAGATCTAAAGGAACTACTCGTAAAGAACTAGTTGATGCAATCAATGATTTTCGTGAGCTATTTAGCTACTACATGGCTCCAGGTGATACAATGGAGTAGGAGAGGTGATGACAGGATGTCAGACTCCTCTTCATTCCAATACGAAGACCTTATTGATAGACTTCTTCTTATTGTCACCTTGAATTCAACACTCATCCACTTTTTAATTAGCACACAAGTTGAAGAATCAATGGACCCGGACAGGGTGGACTCGTTGACTCAAGGTCTTGTGAGGACACGTAAATGGATGGATGAAGCCACAACAATGAAAGGAGTTCCACCTTCTACTCAAAATATTATCAGTCTCATAGTGAAACGACTTTCACAAATTGAGAGCCTCCTGCCTAAACTGTCAAATAAAGCTAGACAAATGGAGTCAGGTGCTGCCGCTCAAGAGATCCTCTCACTCCTTGATGGGAAAGAGGCTCCAACTGGAAAAACAACAGCTGCTGACGGAACAGTACAAACCAGAGATGTTGAATTAGTTCCACTTGTAGGTGAGGAAAAACCAAAGCCATTAGAATCTTATCGGAAAGTAGATGTAGAAGATGATTTGTTCGGACTCATCGGTCAAAGCCAAAGATTGATACAGCAATATTCAAGTCGCTGTCATATTCTCCTACCAACTTTCTGGTTAGAGTCACTACGAGAACTTCATCGATATAAATCAGATTCGCCATTTTTGGGAGATGTAATCGAACTTCCTGCACGCATCCTTGTGAAGATAGCAAAGGGACTCCTCACAGAAGCACCAGGAGCTCGACTACTGCAGGATCTCATGAAGCATCGTCAACAGGAGAATTATTTGAATGGTTCAGAGATGGAACGAGTTGAACGAGCTGTGGCAAAATATTTCCAGGGTGTAGAACCAGTTCTGAAAGAGGATAAGCTGGATGTCAAAGAGAAAATCCTAGAAGCTCAAACAGCTTTCGATGGATTTGGGTGGGGTGGGCCGGACTTGGAAAAGCGGATCATCAAACGGTTGAATCAAGAGGTAGAGGAAGCTATTCAAAATGCGACTTCAGCATCAGATCCATCTCGTCAGGTCATCTATGCTGAAATAGCAAAGCTGCTAGGTAAACTTCAGCATGCGATATTAGCTGAGCCTAGAACAAGTGAAATTCTGGCTCAGATGAAACCTTGAATCAATTAGCATTTCTATTCAAATTATTTGCATACATAGCCCATATAAGGGAAATTTGCTACCCTGAGTAGAGATGCATGAGGGTGACAAATGACTGGTCTCAAAACGATGCTTAGTCCGAAGGTAACTGCAGTAGTGGGTGTTTCAACATCCAATCCGTTCAATCCTGGCAACGTGATTTTCAGAAAACTTGCGTTTGAAAACGGACTTCCTACATATCCAATAAATCCGAAAGGGGGAACTGTTGAGGGAGTCAAAGTTTACACATCCATTACAGAAGCTCCCAACGATATCGAGCTTGCGGTGATTTCGATTCCTGCAAAATATGTACCTGGAGTGTTGACTGAATGTGGAGAGAAGAACATTCATTCAGTCATAGTAGTTTCTGGTGGTTTTAGTGAAATCGGAGAAACAGGTGCTAGGCTTCAATCAGAGATTGTTGAGATAGCTAACAAGTATGAAATCTCGATGGTTGGACCAAACTGCATCGGAGTTTTTGTGCCAGATGTTCTTGACACATTTTTCCTGCCATCAGAGCGTGTTGCTCGACCTAGAAAAGGGAATGTAGCAATCATTTCACAGAGTGGAGGATGGCTAATTGAGAGGTTGGAAGAGTTTGCGAGTAGAGATGTTGGAATTGCTGCTGCTATATCAATAGGTAATGCTGCACAAACAAGAGTAACTGATTTCGTTGAGTATTTTGGAAAAGATAATCGAGTGGATGTGATACTGGCATACATTGAAGGTTTTGCTTCGGGAGAAGGAAGAGATTTCGTCGAGGTATGCAAAAAGATTGCTCCTAAGAAACCAGTTGTTGTTCTCAAAGGAGGAGAATCAGAAGCTGGTCATCGTGCGACACAAAGTCATACTTCGTCACTTGCAGGAGACCATGTAATTACTAATGCTGCCTTCAACCAGTTTGGTGTGATTCATGCTTTAGATGAGGACGAAGTAATGGCTTATGCAAAAGTTTTCTCTTTCAAACCAAAGCATATGCTAGGCTCCAAGGTTGGCACATTGACTGTAAGCGGTGGACATGGAGTGATTGCTAGTGATGAGGCCTCCCAATATGAACTCTCAATGCCGCTCTTTGATAAGACTCAACAAGCATCTATGCGAGATGTAATGACTCCTGAATATCAAGGGATTGCATCCTTTCGAAATCCCTGCGATCTTACTGGTAGCGCATCTGATATAGACTATGAAAGGGTTCTCGACAAAATGCTCGGATTTGACACGATTGATGCTGCTCTATTGCTACTCTTGCCATATGCCCCGGGAATCTCACTTCAAATTGGAGCTCGAGTTGCAAATGTTGCAAAACGTCATGAAAAAACCGTCGTTGCCTATGTCCCGGATTTAGAAAAGTATGAAGTCATAATTAGAGGTTTTGAATTGAACGGAATTGCAGTAGGCGACACAATAGAAGAAGCTGTACAGATGTTGAATGGGATTCGAATGCGTTCAAAGTATCTTCAACACATTGGTGCTATTTAGTTCAAATTCCACGAGCAACTTTCTGGTAATCTATACCGAGTGATTTCAATGACTCTACAAGCTTCCCACTTAGAATTAGCTGTTTTGATGAGAGATTCTCAACCTTCTGAGACCCAGTTAGATACATTGCTACAGAAAGACCTTCTAGGAACCTTTCAAGCTCAATAACAACATCAAGCGATGAACCATGTACTGCCTGCCGAAGTAATGGCTGAGCAACCCCAGCAGCAGTTGCTCCCAGAGCAAGAGCCTTCGCTATATCAAGCCCCGTACGAATTCCGCCAGTTGCAATCACATCAAGTTCAGTGGAATCTAGAACCATTATCGCACTCAATGCAGTGGGGATTCCCCAATTCCAATACTCAAGACCAAGTTGAGCTTTAAAATCATCATCCTCTTTCTGAGCGCGGAAGTATTCAACTCCAGCCAAACTGGTCCCTCCGACACCTCCAACATCGACTCCCACAACACCAACTTCTTCTAATCTTTTAGCGACATCA
>JBHLQJ010000041.1:0-4262 GCA_048884945.1 Candidatus Thorarchaeota archaeon
AACTTTTGATGAGATTGAGCCTGATAGGTTTGTGGCCTGTCATTTCGCGGAACAACTCAAGGGAGAGATGGAGATAGATTTGGAGTGATCAATGATGACAGTTGATAAATCAAGAGTTCTACAGGGTTCCGTGGACATCAAAGACGGAGAAACTTTGATTTCTGTGAAGAACATGCGTAAATGGTTCCCAGTGAATACTGGATTTCTGTCCTCTCTTTTATACAAACAAGAGTTGTATGTGAAAGCTGTGGATGGAGTAACCTTTGATATCATAAAGGGAGAAGTCCTAGTACTTGCGGGGGAGAGTGGATGTGGTAAAACAACAACAGGTAGATGTGTACTTCATCTCGAAATTCCCACAGATGGTGATATCATTTATGCAGGTCAAAACTTGTCCACCTTGGACCGTAACGAAATCAAAGAACTGAGGAAACGAATGCAGATTACATTCCAAGACCCATATGAATCACTGAATCCTAAACAAAGCATCTTCAATATCGTAGAAGAGCCACTGCTTGTTCATAAGATTCCACTTACTCCGAGCCAAAGACGCCAGAGAGTTCTCGAATCATTGGAAAGCGTTGCGCTCACTCCTGCTGAAGATTATATTGATAGGTTTCCGCATGAACTCTCAGGCGGACAGCGACAGAGAATTTCAGTTGCCAGAGCTCTAATTCTACACCCAGAGTTCATGGTTGCTGACGAACCAGTATCAATGCTAGATGTATCAATTCGTGCAGAGATTCTAAACCTACTACTCACTTTAAGAGAAGAACTTGGTCTTACATACTTATTCATAACACACGATCTTGCAGTAGCTACATACATCGCTGATAGAATTGGTATTATGTATCTAGGAAAAATATTGGAAATAGGTCCTGCTCATGATGTAGCATTCAGTCCATTGCATCCTTATACTCGAGCACTAATTTCAGCTGTTCCATCCGGTGATCCAACAGTAAAAAGAAGAGTTGAGTCACTTAAGGGAGAACCTCCTAGCCCAATAAATGTACCATCTGGATGTCGCTTCCACCCAAGATGTCAATATGCGCAGGAGATTTGTGTAAGAGAAGTGCCTGAAGACAGGGACATGGGTGACAATCATTTTGTAGCATGTCATTTTGCCGGGGAGCTACCTGAATCCCAATTGTGAGTGTAATGAATATGAATAATGGGAGCTGCACTAGGCGGCCCGTTTTCATATTTTATGTTCAATACTGAGGTGAGGTCTTGAGTGAGGATGAAGATAGACCAAGAATTCTCCGAGCAATCAGGAAATGTTTAGTTAACGCTGACGAACATTTCAAGGATGCACAAGATAATTTAGATGAATTATTCAAGGGCTCACTTGGAGTTGCCATGACACCAATCGTGGGGGGATATGCAATAAAAGACCCAAAGAATTCCTTTAGACAAGCATTGATTAAAGTTGATTCTGCGGAAAACGCACTCCTACCTCTTATTAAAAGATTCAGAGATGGTAGGGTCAATGCATCGCATTTCACGTCTGAAAAAGCAGTGGTCCTTCTTGGAGACCTGGCGGGAATGGATTACAATATTCTGATTCAGAAATTATTGGAACAAAGAGGGCGAGAATCTACTTGGTATCGATTGAAGGAACTTCGGGAGAAAATTTCTGAATTACTTGAGCTTATCGCAGAGCAGTGAGATTCTGTTGAACTAATAAATATAATAACGATTCAATCTCATTCCCTGCTATTGGTGAATTTCCAAAGAGTGGTTCCAGCATATGAGTAAATCAAAAAGTCAGAGGAGTCTTCTCAAGGAACTTGAGCGTACAGAAAGTATCTTACAAGATTTACTCACAACCATTTCAAACTTGAACGTGGCATTGCAGCCTATCGAGCACAAATTAAAAGTGAGTGATTTCGCTTCAAGTGGAGAGTATATTCAAGGAGTATCAAAAGGCATTGTATGTGTCCCGACAGGACTGATACAAGGGGACCCTCTGGAAAAGATACTCACAGAAAGAGGCAGAGGACGGGGTATTCCAGCTTTAATCAAATCAGGCGACCGGAGCGAATCTCCAATAACCGTTGAAAGCATATTGAACATGTTACTTGCTGAGGACAGAAAACAAAGCCTCGAATATATAATCAATTTGAGATGGGCAGAACTTCCTGCTCCGCTTGAAAAAGAGATGATAGTCATTAGAGGAAGTAGATATGTGTCAGGCAACCACCTTCGATTATCCAAGTTGGAAAAAGATTTGGAGAAACTTGGTTTTAAAGTAATCAGAGATAAGGGTGAATTTGGTGGAGGTCCGTTATCGTATAAAATTGTGAAATCATTTGATAAAAAACGCAATCTCATGGTAGTTGAACTGACACTTTCTCGCCAGATAGTTGAGAATAGTTCCTTGGTTATTCAGATTCTTAATACTCTTGCTTCTTTCTAGGTGGATGAAATGAGCTCAATTGTTGATAACTCAGAGATGAAGATTCCCTTCCCTCATGGAATAGAAGTGGAGCTCCAGGTTATACGAAAGGATGGAACATGGATACGTGGTGAAGACATTCTCCAAATCTTTGATGGAATAGTTTCAAACGCCAAGGGATTATTAGAAAAAAAGATTCGCGTTTCAACTGTAGAATCAGTCAAGAAAAAATACAAACAATCAGCTCAAACGGAAGAGGGAGAGAGGGGATCAAGAATTGTAGTTTCATATGAAGATCCGAATGGGCAAATAAAAGAATACACACTTTTGGGTCATGATCCCAATGTCACAAGTTTGACATGGATCCTCGAAATTGCTACCCCACCTTGTACTACACTCGAAGAACTTGCTTGGTGGATTCAGACACTAATTGCAATCTCGCAAGAATCTCTCCCCAGCGATGCGAAAGCCATCCTAATTTCTACAGGACTAAACCCGACTCAGGAATACTTGAGAAATCTTTCTTTTGGAGAACATCATCATATCCTTGGTTCCAAGACGGATGAGAAGACAAAGATAGCAGTCTACAACATGATAAGGAATTTCCTTCCTCATCTCATTGCACTATCAGTCAACTCGCCATTTGAAAATAAGAAACCAAGTGATGAAATATCAATATCTGAAGATGGACGAGTGAGAGCGCCACGCTGTAAAAGGTCTATCAGATTGCTTAGAAATACAACGCAGATGGGACCAACCAATGAGTTTGAATTAATTCCATATCTTCGTGGGTCTGATAGAGAATCATTTGCTCGCCATGTAAACCGAAGCTATGCTCGCATGGTCGATATGTATCCTTTCACCGAATTTGGTACTATCGAAATCCGAGTTTTCGACACTCAATTGTCAATCCCACGACGTATAGGTCTAGCTTTACTTCTTCAAGCATTGGCTCTCAAAGCTAAGAAGATGGTTGAAAAAGGAGAATCAATACCTGATGTAGGACCTAAGACCCTAGCAGCCAATAGAGAGGCTGCGTTGTCAGCAGGGCTCTGGGGTCCGTTTCGACCAGGAGAAGAAGTCAAGGGGTCATATTACACCAAGATATACAATCATCAAATTACAGATGATGGACAAATTGATGAAAGAAAGAGAAGCAGGTTCTTGGGTGATGCAGTAGTATCTATGCTGTATCTAATTAAAGATGAACTTGAAGAGCTACATGTTGTCGAGAATCCCTTTATCCAAGCACTACTAGTCTCTGTTTTCGGAAGCGAATATGTCGAACCTCGAACCACAAGTGCTGACTTCCAACTAGAGGTCTATGCAAAATCCGACAATAATATGGTAGTTCTTATGAAGCAACTATCAGAAGTTACTAGAGAATGTAGTACAAATTGGTTATATGACCCATTCGAGGGAACACCTCACCTTCCCACTTGGTTATGTTGGTGGAAAGGTCTCGAGCCTGAAATTATTATCGATGCTGATAGAGTCTTCGCAGGTCAGGACGTTCAGTTCAGCTTCCTAGTAAAAAACACAACGGGCAGGCAACTTGAAGATATTTCAATCTCATACTCAATTGAAGACTCCGAAAGAAATGTTATTGAGAGAAATGTTTTAACAATACCAACCATAGAGAACGGAGAAATCCATGTTTCTGATGTATCATTCAAGACTAAGAAGAATATCACTGCATATAATATCATTGCAGAAGTTGGTTTGTTTCAAGCAATTCGAGCACGCCTTTTAATGTACTCTGATTTGCATCTATCCAGTCCTCTCCGATCATCAGGTCACGAGTTAACGGTAATTCCTCAAGTCTTTCAAGCGTCTCAACCCTACTCATGAGGGTATCTCCTTG
>JBHLQJ010000041.1:4272-15528 GCA_048884945.1 Candidatus Thorarchaeota archaeon
GGCAGACTCGTGAATCTTACAAGCACAATCAATATGTATTGGATGAGAACATCAATCAAACCAAGAACAACAACACAGTTTGCAGACAGCAAAACACCTGTAATTTTTGATGGGCAGATAGAAACTAACTATCCTTCACAAACATTGGTTCAATGCCACATCAGTGTCATTGCACCTAACATGGAGAAAGTCCTTATCACATCTCAGGATATGTTGCAAGTAGAGAGCAAAGACATCACCAGATTCGACAACACTAAATTTCTGCCTATTCTAATTCCATCTGGCGCTTCTGATGGTGTTGAGAGATGCATATTGCAAATCAGTCTGTTTAACGAAACTGGAACTGAGATTGCAGAAGCTGTTTCAAAACCCTTCTATGTCGGTTTCGTAAAAAGAGGACCACAAATTATCATGAACGCTGATTTGAGAGGCGAGTATGCTGTTGGAGAAACTATTTCCGGAGACATCCTAGTTACTAATCTTGAGCGAAAAACAGGAGTAGATACTCGACTATTATTGGAATTCAGTAGTGATTCGGGACGAACATATCTAATTGAAGAGTTTCTCTACGAAGAGTACAAGGCGGAAGCTGTAGGTTTTCTATGGAAAATACCAGTTATGGTTTTTGAGAGTTCAGCTGATAGAGCGGGAATAATCAAAGCGTCGTTAAAAGAAAAAGGAAATATCATTGCATCAGCTGAATCTGATAGATTTCGGATAGAACAAATAACTACGAAAGTCAATATAGATTCACTTAGAGTTGCTCAACGATCACATATCGGTGGTAAGGTCACAGGTTGGTTGAGAATTAGAAGGAATACAGAATTAGGGGAACCAGCAGTCCTCAATATCACGCTCATTTTTCCAGATGGTGATGAACATCATGTTTTAACCCAATCAGTCAAACAGAGCAAGAACCTCTCACTAGCATTTGGTCCAATAACTATCCCCGCACCTCGTATGAATGCAGATCATCGTTCCGTCACCTTGATAGCTACGTTGAATTTCGCAGGTATTGAAGTTGACAAGAGATCAACTGTGATTGATTTAATGGGAGTGCCACATATGGACATCGCTCAAATTGAGTTCATAGGTCTCCCCAATTATACAGAACCTGATGAATTGATTCAACCCACACTCAAAATACTTAGTAGTATAGAGAAGAAGATGAAGTGCCTTCTCACCGTTGAGTTTGAATCAATTGGGGGAAATAGAGAACTCCTGAATCAAGAGCTTGATCTTGAATCAGGAAAGGAAAGACTGTTCCCTCTTCCAGTTAGAATTCCATTAAGTGCTGAGATGAGTACTGCGCATATGCGAGCAACTATCAGATGTGGAACTAAATCATATGAGAAGAAGCAGAGATTCAAAATCAAAGCAATTGAGAGTTCGATATTCAAGATTGAATTTTCCATAAGGAATGAAACTGGAGATGAGATTCCAGGTCTCGTTGCCAGGTTATCTTCTGTCGAGATAATTGCCAATATTGAAAGCATGAGAGAGAAGATAGAAGATCTTGCTTTGATTATTCGAATCATGTCAAAGAGGGATATTATCAAAGAGTTCGAGATTCCATTACCAGATTCAGATTCAAAAACAAATGTGATTAAAGTCAATTGGGTCACACCGCCAATTGATGTTGTTACAGGGTATTATGTCGATGCAGTAATCCTGCAATCAGGACGACCTCTACCAGCAAGAGCTGTGGAATTAATCAAAAAACAGTTTACAGTGTATTGAACGTCAATTATTATATGGCTGTAAAATACACTTATCTCTTTAGCAGAGCAAGGAAGACCTATGGGTGCTTATTTTGATAAATTCAGAAATTACGACCTTTGCCGATTAATAATTCGTGAAAATATGATTCGACAAATGCCGATATTCATAGGAAAATCATTATATTGACTAAAAAGTTGAAGAAAATGTGAATCCACAAGGCAAAGCTATAAATGCAAAGTTTGTGCCGCAGATTGGTAATTAGACCCGAATACTAGGATATGATATATACTCATAGAACATTCAACAACGATTTCGATTGATATGGCTAATATTAGAAATACCTTATACTCATTGGATGTGATGTGAATGCTTGATATGCTCACCCATCCGGCTGTTTCCGGATTATTGGTTATGACATTTTTTGGAGCCTTGGCCTACAAGCTTCATTTTGTAGATATATCGGGCTTGATTAGTGCATTTGTTGTTGGGTTCACTATCTGGTATACTGGAGGCGTTGCGTCTTTCATTATTATCCTATTTTTCTTCATGAGTGCAGGTTTAGCAACAAAAATGAAGTACAAGGAGAAAGCAAAGCAAAATCTCGCGCAAGAAGGTAAAGGAAAGAGATCCTGGAAAAATGTCTTTGGAAGCGGCATTATTCCTATGATGTTTTCAGTGGGGATATATGTTACTGGTTTGTCTCCTGAGCTTGCAGCAGCAGGATGGCCATTCCTCATGTTTGGTGGTTATATTGGAGCTGTTGCTACCACCAGTGCAGATACATTAGCAAGCGAAATTGGTGTGTTCAGTAAAAGTAAGCCTCGTCTTATAACAAACCTAAGAAGGAAAGTACCTCGTGGAACAATTGGGGCAATTTCACTTCTTGGAGAAGGGGTTGCATTATTTGCTGGACTCTTCATTGGCGTTCTAGTACTCTTTTTTACTATACTAGCACCAGGTCTTGTTCCAGCTGTATCAAGCATTGAACAACTGATAGTACTTGTTCCACTCTCAGTCTTAACAGCATTTATTGGATGCAATCTTGACAGCCTCTTTGGAGCCATCCTCCAGAACAGATTCGTTTGTGAAATCTGTGGAGCTGTAACTGACAAAGACTTTCACTGCAACTATGAAACGAAATACGTTGGAGGCTTCAAGAGCTTCACGAACATGCATGTGAATCTTGGTTCATCAGGCATGGGAGCAACACTTGGTATAGTTTTAGGTGCAGGTCTATTTGTTTGGATTCTGGGTGGACTCTTCTTCTGGATTGTTGCTTCATCAAGCAGCTAATCTTTTACTCTCGAATTTGAGAGCATGTTGTACTGCTTCGTAGATGTTGGACCCTTTGGTTATCTCCTGCATAAGACCAGTGACAAACCATTCAGTAATCTCACTAGTATTATTATTGCTCTCTATCTGTTGAACTTGTTCATTTTCAATAATGTGATATTTGTCTGTAGTTTCTCTGATGATAATTTTTGCATCTGTAAAATTCTGTATCTTCTTGATAGGATCGGGTTTGTGTGATTTCTTAAGATATCTCCAAGCTTGGTTAGATATGAGTAAAATATCAACTTGAGACAGGATAGGTTTCAGTCGATTGAAGCCCAGCTCCCAAAATGGGACTGTGCATCTGTAGAAGACAGGGATATTTTGAGCTTTGGCATTCGCAGCGATTGACGAAGCAACCTCTACAAATACTTCACCGATATAGACGGATTTCGAATTTTCAATAATTTCCCAAGGCACCTGCTGGGGTGATGTTATGGAAAGAGAAGTCAATGGACCAACGCCCACAAACTCTCGAGAGCCTTTAGAATCATTTACTATAATGGTTTGATTGGTTTGCTTCTGTTCATCAACCATGATGTGATGAACATCTACATTCTGCTGAATCAGATTGGTTATGATATTCCAACCATCAATATCATTACCAACTGATGATACAAGAACTGTTTCAAAACCCTCGCTAGCTAGCGAAAGGGCTAGTTCAACTGTTGGACCTCCAGAATGTCTAACAGGAGAACTGCAACTTGACATTCCTCCCACATCAGGCATTGTTTCACAATTGAGCAGGGTGTAGAATGCTGAAGCACCAAAGAGAACAAAATCAGGATTGATATAGTTCTTAGATCCATCAAGAATCGCCTTTGCTCTTGTGCGTGCAAATATATCAAAGAGAGCAGATTCTGACATACCTTCATCACGATATAGCGTTGCTAAGCGAATTAGATAATCTTCAAGTAAGAAAGCTGTCAGTTGTTCAACATCGGATGGCAGTCCTTCAAAAAAGAATCTCGCCAAGCCCCATCCATTTTTTGTTAATTCATGGTAAACAACACGTTTTCCATGATGAACTGTAGTTCCTGTCGTAATTAAGCCATGATACCCAAGTGTTTTCAGGTACGCTAAGATGCTTTTGTTTGAATGAGGAAGGTTCTCTATCAGGTTTCGTTGCAGCGCTCGACCTGTTTCATCAAAACTAGTTAACACACTTCGAGCCAATCGAGATGCAAGCACGGATCGAATGAACTCATCACGTTTTTCAATTTCTGCAGGTAGAAAGAGGAGATATGGCCACAGAGGTTCTAAATCGCTTGTGTGCATCATTTCCAACATCCATAAATATCGGTTTATTTTGTAGAATCGGTGTACAATCGTACCTATGTAGTTTACTAAACTACACTAAACAGTGGTGACCATGACAGAGTTCACACGTTCTATTGCGTACCCTTGGGCTCTTACAGGAATATTTGGAGCCATGCATCTAGTAATAACGCTGATTCCATTCAATCTTAGCGTTGGGGGAGGAGGAGAGATATCCTTTGGTCTTGTTTCTGCCCCCATTGTCGGGTTTCTCTTAGGACCATTTTTTGGAGTGATTGCAGTATTAATTGGTTCACTGATTGCTATGCTTATCAATTCCAGCATTGCAGTAATAGGGCCATTAACTGCATTAGCTACAGCTGCAGGAGCATTTGCAGCAGGTGTAATGAGAACAAAAATTAGAATCAGCGTACCAATATTCTTCATTCTATCCATGGGCATATACCTAATTAGTCCAGTAGGTGTGGCAGTCCCAGCATTCATCTGGTTCCATATTGTTGCGCTGATATTATCTCTATTGTTCGTAATCCCAAAAATATCTGCGATGTTGATTCGCCCATTAAATCTTAGAGTTGATACACATAGATGGAAAATGTTTGCAAGCATCTGGATATTTTGTCTCGTTGCTGTGACATTAGATCAAGCTGTAGGGTCTGCAATTGGAGGGTGGTACCTTCCCCCTCTTTATGGGTTAGAAGTAATTGTAGGATTCTTTGAAGTAGCTATCCTACTTTATGCATTTGAGCGAATTATCGGATCGATAATTATCTCATTCATAATTTATGCTTTGGTTGAAGGACTCTCAAGAGTAGATTTTGGACTACCATTATCACGAATCGGTAAGTATGAATTGCTTGAATTGAGTGAGGAGGAAATCTAGCTCGCACGAAAGAATTGGAGGAGTTTAGAACTCAATCAGTCGGAGGAATAACGGGAATTCCTCCGACACCTTTGTATTTCGCTGTACTGAGACGAAGCTTCTTAAGAGTTCACACAAAATGTCATATAGGAACAGGGTCTACGGACTCTTTTCGACCATTCGTCTACACTCATGTAGGTGGAAGGAAGGAGCAAACAAAAATTGCAGTTCATATTGGATTCGTATTTGATGATGATGCTAGTAATCGTGCTCGCATTCTTCATCCTAATGTTCGTCGCAAGTGGAATTAAGGTGATGAAAGAGTGGGAGCGTGTTGCTATCCTCAGACTTGGAAAGTTCAAACATATTCGAGGACCAGGAGTGATCTGGGTTACACCAATTCTAGATAAAGTAGCTATGAAAGTTTCACTCAGGCTCCTTACATATGCTTTCAAGACAGAAAGGTCTCTCACAAAAGATAACGTGCCAGTCGTCGTTGATGCTGTAATGTACTTCCGTGTCATAGATGTTGAAAAGGCAATTCTCAGTGTTGAAAGATATACCGTTGCTGTTGAGCTAGCGGCTCAAACAACTCTGCGAGAAACAACAGGAAAGGTGACTCTTGACCAGTTACTATCTGAGAGAGATCAAATTGCAGGACATCTCCAAGAGCTCATTGATGAGAAAACAGAACATTGGGGCGTGAAAGTCACAAGTGTCGAGATTCGTGATGTCGTGATCCCATCAGCACTTCAAGATGCGATGAGTCGGGAGGCACAAGCAGAGAGGGAGCGTCGAGCAAGAATCACTTTAGCTACAGCTGAGCTTGAAGCTTCAGAGAATATGTTGAAAGCAGCTCGGATCTATGAGGAATCAGCGGTTGGTTTCCAGCTTCGTCAATGGAATATAATGCAAGAGATCTCAAAGAATGCTAATTTGATCATCATGATTCCTACGAATCTTCCGGAAGTTGGAATAGCTGCAGGAACATCTTTAGCATTTTCAGCTGGAACTGGCGGACTAAAAGTACCGAAGGACAAAGGAACTGAGGAGTAGTTTCTTTGACCTGTGAGTAGGAGGAAGAAAGATGGATGCTTGGATAAAAATCGTCGTGGTCATGATCATGTTCTCAGCATTGAGTATGGTCATGCCACTCCTGTTCATCAACCCATTCTATGGTTTGATGATATTAGGAGTGCTTCTCACTCTTTTGGTAATTACTCTAGAACCTGCAACCGGTAAGGCGATGGCACAAGTGACCGTACCACTTGTAATCATACTTTTTGTCTTTCAGGTTTGGATTTCAGATTTTTCATTCGACGATTGGATGCTTCTGATAATCTTCGGCGTTTTGTATCTCATGTTCACCATGTTCACAGGTGGAAGTAGCTTTGTTGAGGGAGGTTTTATTGATGCCAAGGTTTCATTGAAGCTATTCCCACTCTATGGTGTAGCGATTTTCCTGTCTGTTCTCATCGATGAAACACGGCAACTTACTGTCTATATCATGGCAGGTACAGTCTTCAGTTTGATGCTTCTCTATTTTGCATTTCTTAGGGACTATGATAAATGGCCGACATACTCCCAATTCAAGTACGCAGATATTCATGCAGTCACAGACTTGAATCCTAAGGGGAAGGTAAAAACTGGTGCTGAGATTTGGTGGGCAAGAACATCTGGACCGCCAATAAAGGCTGGCGAAAAAGTTGTCATCGATCACATAACTGGCATTACAATGCATGTCAGAAGACCCGATGACATATCAATTTCAGACCAATAGATGAATGAAAGAAGAGGAGGGATAATCAAATTTCCTTCTCATTCTTTATTTTTTTCTGAAGATAGAAAACTCCAAAGAATGGAAAGACCAAACAGGAATCCAATTATTGTTGTAACCCCCCATTCTATCTGAAAGATTTCAGGCTGTGCTACTATTTCGCGCGGGAATGTCGGAAATAGGATATATGCAATCATGTTCCAGGTGAAGTGAAATGCAATTGGTACCCACAATCTTCGCCCTGACATATAATAGCTAAGTGAAAGTATGACTCCTCCAAGGAAAATATTGAATGTGAAGAGAATAACAAGAGGCACAGTAACTCCGTAATGTGTCCACCAGCTGAAGTGAAGTAACGAAAAGAAGAATGAGCTGATGAGTATTGCAGTGTGTTGATTGGTGAGGGTTTCCAATCTTGTTAAGATATATCCACGATGTGTTAACTCTTCAAAGAATGCTGTTGGCGCAGTTATGATGATTTCATTGACTAGTAAATCGACTGTTATCTGATCTAAGGGACGAAGCTGGCCTCCAAAGAAGAATGCGATCACAACAACCAAGGTTGCTGCAGCAGTTCCTGCAATAGCGCCGATTATTAGATGTTGCGAAAAATGTCGATCTATGTCTAAACCAAGCTCGGAAACAGATACGCCGCCGTCCCAACGCACAAACGCCCAAGTTACTAAATACATGAATGCAAATGTTAGAAAGAAAACAATTGTAGCAGCCAAAGCAAGTAGGTCTCCAGAGAATAAAATGCTTACAACTGGCGACATAGCTACAATCAACAGCATTGCCAGCATGAACAAAATCAATCTAGGCCATTCTATTTGTTGGTCATTGGTCATTTTTAGCGCCTTTTAACACTGGATATTTTCTATCCTAAATTTACTCCGGTAAGTCGATATATAGTGCTAACTGATATAAGGAAGGCAGCAGTATTCGCCCAGCTAATGCTATTAAGATAGAATGGTTCAGGCTAATATAGTAAAAAGTTGGCGATATTGCGCGCATCACGGAGGAGTACTCTTGGCAAAGACAAGGAGTCTATTGTTGGAATTCGATACAGACGAAGTTGGGCGGCTTGCCAGGGAGAACAAAGCCGAGCGTAGCGCATTGATAAAGGCTTTTTCAGACCCATCAGATATTGTTAGGGAAAGAGCATTAATTGCTGCTATCGATTTAGCAGACCCCATGGTTGTTTCAGATGTTGTTAAAGCTCTGTCAGATGATGTACCAGATGTACGAATAGCCGCAGCTCAAGTACTGGCGTTCTATCACCAACCTAGAACTATCCCCATTATGATTCAGGGTCTCAAAGACGACAATACTTGGGTCAGATCTCATTGTGCTTCAGGACTCTCCAAACTTTTGAATGGCCCAATCTGGGCGCGAATCAGCGAAGATGAAGTTCAGAAATTCATTGATGATTTTCCGGAAATGACTGATGAAGATATTACCAAGTTCTTAACGAGCATGAAGATGAGACCATCAGCTATTAGTCGTTACATAAACTGGCGGAGCAAGGGATTTGATATTGAAATTGATATAACCTCTCTCGCGGAGGAGCTAGAAAGTGCACCAATCCTACTTTCTGAAGAAGCATCTGTAAGCATTGAAAAACCTAGGGTAAGCGGAGTTTCTGATGAAGTGGAAGAAATCCTTGGCGAATTACCAGATGAACTAAGAGAGAATTTGCCTCCTGAAGACCTAAGGCGATTAACACCATCGTCAGCCAGAGAACTTGTACAGAAACTCAAAGTTGCGATGCCATTAGAAACACTAACGAAAAAGAAAACAATCAAGGTACGTAAGGTAAAGAAAGTCCGCAAAAAGAAGAAAGAAACTGCACAAGATGAGTTGATTGCAAAACTACCTAAAGAAGTAAGAATAGAAGTGGGTGATGAAACACTTGCTACCCTTAGCGTGGAGGAACTTGAGGCGCTTCTCGCATCCACTGCTGAAAGCGAGCCTGAAGAAGCTGAGGTTGAAGAAGAAGTTGAAGTAAAACAGGATCCAAGAATGGAAGCTTTCATCAACAAATATGGGATAGAGAAGGCCGAGCTTTTAATCAACATACCTGATGTGATGCTTGAAGGTATACCCGAAGAGCAAATCGAAGAGATGGATCTTGAAACGCTAAAAGGGCTAACTCAAGCTCTTGAACCTCGAGACTAAGTCAATCACCCAGATCCTCGAATTACGACAGCAAACTCTCCAGCTAACTTACCATACCACTCAAGCAAATCTCGCATATTGTCTACGTGCCGATAACTTCCGTTTCCATATTGTGCGATTGCTAACATTAATTCTTCATCAATTTCGCTACGTTCACCTAAGCCAATTGAATAAATGACAAGTTTGCTACGGTCAGCAAAGCGTTCTTTAAGCACTTTGAGTGGAGGTGGACCAGATGTTGTCATTCCATCAGTCAACATAATGAGCATTGTTGGCTTTTCAGGGTCATTAAATTCTTCCATAATCTCGTGAGCCTTAGCCAAAGCCGTACCCATATCTGTAAGTGTACCTCCTTCTTCCACCTTGTCCACAACATGTGTACTGATAATCTGAAGGCCTAGAGCTTTTTCTCTACCAGTACATTCTACAAATGGCTGCACTTCTCCAGTGTCTGAATTAAGAAAGGTCATTTCGCTGACTTCTTTCTCAAACGTAATTACGCCAACTTTCTCGCCATACCCGCGACCAACCTTTTCTGCAAGATAAAGGAGAACCGCCATAGCAGCGGCTTCGGCTCGACTGACGTTCTTGCCCTCCTCAAATCTATTGAGAAAAGCCTGAACTTCTGGACTATCTCCTGCTAGATCCTTCAAACCTTCACGAGCATGAGCAATGTCCTGTACGGGCACATCAGTCGTCTTCATTGACCCACTTGTGTCAATACAGAGTACTGCATTAAATGGAGATGCAATCCCAACGGTTTTGAATTGATAACCAGTTCTTTCACGAAGAGCCTCAAATGCTAACTTCGCAAAGCTTTTTCCAGCGAGATCAGGTTTGGTGTTGATTATCTCGACTTTCACATCAAGCTCAGGCCAATTAAAGGACATTCCAGGATAAACAAGTCGGCCACCTATGATGTTTTCCAATGCTTTAACTCGTTCAGCAGCCCGTGAAACAAGGTCTTCAGTATTCGCATCTTCAGTTAGTGGTTTGAGACCAAATTCAACATACTCAAGAGCGTGCATATCTTCATCGTAGAGCGCAACCTCTACTTTGTCCCCTTCCATTAATAGTGATGCTTCCAAGACGAGTGTATCAATGATTATGGAATCCTCTGCTGCATCATTACTCATCCTAATCTCGGCTGCACCCCAGAAGCCACTCTGTGGATCTTCGAATACAACAATAGATCCAATATCAGCATCCAATTTTTTTGCAATCTTTGAATGAACATTGGCAAAACCTCTAAGATCTCCACCGTCAATTATCTCCAATGTCAGTTTCTTGGTGATGACTTTTGCCTCCTCTTGTCCTTTATCAAGTCACTCCGATTTTAAAGTTATAAAGAATTGTAAGTCAGTGTCAAGTAAGAAGCTTAAGTAGATGGGACTTGAATTCTGCTGAAGATTGTAGGGTTTGAGAGTGGTCAGAAATTGACCTCAACAAAACTTGACTAATTTTCTGAGATGCGTTCTCAACTGTTTCCAAGCGAGTCATCCCTTGAGTTGCAAGAATAGTACAGCTGAGATATTCACTGGGGCGACGCCGTATCCATAGATGGAGCTCTTTAGGATTTTCTTTTGACTTCAAGGTGAGTACATAGGAGTCCATATCTATTCCATTGAAAGCCCCCTGCGCTCTGGATGTCAGTTCTGGCCAAGTTCCAATAGGTGGGATCATGAAATCAAGAGAGTTCAAGTCCCATGTTCCCTTGGATATGAGTTTGACAAGCGAATCTTCAATCTCACGTTGTATGGTGTAGGTTTTATCTTGACAAACAAACTCAATTGGAGACCCAGAAGATCCTGTAGAAGTCCTGTATGGACTATGCACGAGTGAAAGCATGTTGCCTGCTAGAACTCTTTGGATATCGGCTAAAGAACCAGGAAAGTCTCTTGATAACATGTGGAGAATAATATCTATAGCTTGAACTGAGAGAAAGCTATAATCAGTCCCAAATAGTATCTTTGTTGACCAGTCTAGATTAGAAGCTCCCAATCTTTCACTTGCTTGATTGAAAAGGATTGGAACATCACGGTCGTGGAGTGTAGATGTTTCTGCAAAAATCACTGGATCCTTCAATGCTTCATAAAGTCGAGGATCGCTT